>NZ_JBYISA010000124.1:0-518 GCF_057708345.1 Streptomyces sp. bgisy130 | reverse complement strand
TTCTGGTTCTTCGGGCATCCCGAGGTGTACATCATCGCGCTGCCGTTCTTCGGCATCATTTCCGAGGTCATTCCGGTGTTCTCCCGGAAGCCGATGTTCGGTTACATCGGTCTGATCGCGGCGACGATTTCGATTGCCGGTCTTTCGGTCACGGTGTGGGCGCACCACATGTATGTGACGGGCGGCGTGCTGTTGCCGTTCTTCTCGTTCATGACGTTCCTGATCGCGGTGCCGACGGGTGTGAAGTTCTTCAACTGGATCGGCACGATGTGGAAGGGCTCACTGTCCTTCGAGACGCCGATGCTGTGGACGATCGGCTTCCTGATCACCTTCACCTTCGGTGGTCTGACCGGTGTCATCCTGGCCTCGCCGCCGATGGACTTCCACGTCTCGGACTCGTACTTCGTCGTGGCGCACTTCCACTACGTGGTCTTCGGTACGGTCGTCTTCGCGATGTTCGCCGGCTTCCACTTCTGGTGGCCGAAGTTCACCGGCAAGATGCTGGACGAGCGGCTCGG
>NZ_JBYISA010000123.1:0-524 GCF_057708345.1 Streptomyces sp. bgisy130 | reverse complement strand
AGGGCGTTGAGTAGCGTGCCCAAGACCCGAAGCGGAGTGATCTAGCCATGGGCAGGTTGAAGCGGAGGTAAGACTTCGTGGAGGACCGAACCCACCAGGGTTGAAAACCTGGGGGATGACCTGTGGTTAGGGGTGAAAGGCCAATCAAACTCCGTGATAGCTGGTTCTCCCCGAAATGCATTTAGGTGCAGCGTCGTGTGTTTCTTGCCGGAGGTAGAGCACTGGATAGGCGATGGGCCCTACCGGGTTACTGACCTTAGCCAAACTCCGAATGCCGGTAAGTGAGAGCGCGGCAGTGAGACTGTGGGGGATAAGCTCCATGGTCGAGAGGGAAACAGCCCAGAGCATCGACTAAGGCCCCTAAGCGTGTGCTAAGTGGGAAAGGATGTGGAGTCGCAGAGACAACCAGGAGGTTGGCTTAGAAGCAGCCATCCTTGAAAGAGTGCGTAATAGCTCACTGGTCAAGTGATTCCGCGCCGACAATGTAGCGGGGCTCAAGCACACCGCCGAAGTCGTGTCATTGC
>NZ_JBYISA010000122.1:0-527 GCF_057708345.1 Streptomyces sp. bgisy130 | reverse complement strand
TACGAGGTCAGCTTGGACGGCAGGCTCATGTCCAACACCGAGGCCCTCTGGGTCACCGCGAGCACATCGGCGGCGGCCAGCACCTCGGGGAAGTCCTCGGCATCGGCGGGCGGCAGGAAGGACAGCGCGGGGACATCCGCGGCGAGCCGTTCCAGATACGCGCGCTGGTTCCCGTCCCCCATGAGCACGAACCGCACCGGCGCGGCTTCCTGACCGGCCAGCCGCGCCGCCTCGACCAGCACCTCCAGCCCCTGCTTCAGGCCCATGTTGCCCGCGTGCAGCACCACGCTCTCCCCGTCGGACCAGCCCAATCGCGCCCGGGTACGGTCCCGGTCACCGCTCGGGCCCTTCACATGGGTCCAGTTCGGCACCACATGCACCCGTGCCCGCGGCACACCCATCGCCGTGACCCGCTCCACGAACGACTCGTGCACCACCCCGACAACCGCCGCCTGACGCAGCACCCGCGCCTCCACCGCCCCGGCCAACGCGGCCGCCCGGCCCCCACCCTGGATGCCACTCTGCTC
>NZ_JBYISA010000121.1:0-534 GCF_057708345.1 Streptomyces sp. bgisy130 | reverse complement strand
CCCAGGACACGCCTGATGAAACGGTGTTCGCGGCCATCATCTACGTGCTGGTCAGTGGCTGTTCCTGGCGTGCGTTGCCGCCGTGCTTCGGGATATCGAAGTCGACCGCCCACCGCCGGTTTCTGATCTGGTCGCGGGCCGGCGTGTGGGGCCGGCTGCACGAGGTGATCCTGCACCGGCTCGACGATGCCAGCTTGATCGACGTCTCCCGCGTGGTCTTGGACTCAGCCCACATCAGGGCCAAAAAGGGGGCGAACTCACAGGCCCGTCGCCCGTGGACAGAGGCAAGCCGGGTTCCAAGATGCACATCCTGTCGGACGCGAACGGACTGCCCTTGGTCGTCGGCGTCTCGGCGGGGAACACCCACGACAGCCAAGGACTGAAGCTGATGGTCGAGGGTCACCAAACGAGACACGACCCTCACCGCGGCCGGTACTTCAAACCCGAGCGCCTGCACGCCGACAAGGCGTATGACAGACCCGACCTGCGGAAATGGCTGCGTGGTAAGCGGATTGGAGTGCGGATCGCCCGCAA
>NZ_JBYISA010000120.1:0-537 GCF_057708345.1 Streptomyces sp. bgisy130 | reverse complement strand
CCTGCCGTGGCGCTACTACCCGCGCTCGCTCAGCGAGCTGAAGAAGGCCCTGCCGAACGTCTCCCTGAAGGCCTTCACCGCCACCGAGATCCACCACTTCGAGACCATCTCCGGGCTCTCCGCCTCCGAGATCCTCGACGAGCTGATCGACGCCGGCCTGGAGTCGCTGACCGGCGGCGGCGCCGAGATCTTCGACTGGGAGATCCGGCAGCACATCGTCGACCACCGCACCCACTGGGAAGACTGGTCGCGCATCCACCGCCTCGCCCACGAAAAGGGCCTCAAGACCCCCTCGACGATGCTCTACGGGCACATCGAGGAGCCCCGCCACCGCGTCGACCACGTACTGCGGCTGCGTGAGCTCCAGGACGAGACCGGCGGCTTCCAGGTCTTCATCCCGCTGCGCTACCAGCACGACTTCGTGGACATGCAGGACGGCAAGGTCCGCAACAAGCTCCAGGCCCGGACGACGATGGCATCGGGCGCGGAGGCCCTGAAGACCTTCGCGGTCTCCCGCCTCCTCTTCGACAACGTCCC
>NZ_JBYISA010000119.1:0-593 GCF_057708345.1 Streptomyces sp. bgisy130 | reverse complement strand
CTGCGTGTCCAGCGCGTTCGACAGGTTGATCACCATGGCGGTCAGGGAGAGCCAGGTCTGCCTCTCCTCGGCGTTCAGCCAGCGGGGTTCATGTGTGTCCATGACCTCATCCTAGCTTGACCCTTCAAGTCAAATTCACCCCCACTTCACTTGACGCTTCAAGCTTGTCGGGGCTAACTTCGACTTGAACATTCAAGTCAATGGATGAGGAATCCCCTGATGAACACCGCTCTGTGGATCACTGCCAGCGTCCTGGCGCTGCTGTTCCTGATGGCCGGACTGATGAAGATCAGCCAGCCGAGGGAAAAGCTCGCCGCCTCGGGCATGGCCTGGGCCGAGGACTTCTCCCCGGGGTTGGTCAAGGCGACCGGCGCCGTCGAGGCGCTCGGTGCCCTGGGGCTGATCCTCCCGGCCGCGCTTGGCATCGCGCCGGCCCTGGCGGCCTGGGCCGCCCTCGGACTCGCGGCGACCATGCTGGGCGCCACCGTGGTGCACCTGCGCCGGAAGGAGGCGAAGGCGCTCCCGGTCAGTCTGGTGCTCTTCCTCCTGGCCGCCGTTGTGGCCTGGGGCCGCTTCGGCCCCTACGCGTTCTA
>NZ_JBYISA010000118.1:0-596 GCF_057708345.1 Streptomyces sp. bgisy130 | reverse complement strand
TGCAGCTTGTCCGGCCCGCGTCGTCGGGGTCCTCGGCGGGACCGGATCGGCGGTATGCCTTTGACCAGAGGGATCAGGGCCTGGCTGTCGTGCAGGTTCGCCCCCGAGATCCCGACGGACAGGGGCAGACCGGTCCGTTCAGTGATCAAGTGGATCTTCGAGCCGTACTTGCCCCGGTCGACAGGATTCGGACCCGTCAGGTCCCCCTTTTCAGGGCCCGCATGTTCACCGAGTCGATCGCACAGCGGGACCAGTCCAACTCGCCACGGGCGCCGAGCTCGTCGAGGACCAGGCGGTGGAGCTTGGCCCACACCCTGGCTTTCGTCCATTCGGAGAAACGCCGGTGAGCCGTCGCCCCCGATGGCCCGAACGACGCTGACGGCAACTGCTGCCACGTGCAGCCTGACGTGGCCACGAACACGATCGCAGCCAACACTTCCCGGTCGCCGTGCCGGCGTCGGCCACCACCCTGAGGCCGCGAGGGGACCTCAGGTACCACCCGCTGGAACAACTCCCACAACTCATCCGGCACCAGCCGCTCAACGATCCCCACCACGACCGACACCCTACCGAGTCAGCCAAATGAGATGACGTCT
>NZ_JBYISA010000117.1:0-626 GCF_057708345.1 Streptomyces sp. bgisy130 | reverse complement strand
TCCCACCACCCTGCGACCGCACCTTCGACGGCGGGATCAGCGGCTTCGCGATCTCCCACAGTCCGTCCGGAACAATCCAACTCCACGTACCCCGCCCCATACCGAAGCCAACGTCCGCCTCACCACATAGGACACGGTCTAAGTGCCGCTACGGTTTGCCGCCAGGTGTTCCCCACCGTTCGTGGCGATTCCATCTTCGCCCTGGCTCCCGTCGGGTGGCCTGTGCAGCCGGCGGGGCGGTAGCGCGGCGGGATCGTCTGGTCCGTCGAAGTGCTGGATGCCGTCCTCGTGCCGTGCATCCAGGCAGGAACGGCAAGTGGCCTCCGCTCAGGACACGGCTCATGACAGGTGGTGCGTGCTCCAGAACTCGGTAGTGCCCGCATCCCGCGCCGGCCGGGCGGGGTGCGGGCCAGGGCGGCTGGGGTCAGCCGCGGTAGCTCTCGTGGCGAGTGAAGTCGGGTATCTCGAAGGCTTCGAAGGCTTCGGTGTAGCGCAGGGGGCGGACGGTGTCGACGTTCCATACGTAGAACGGCAGCCGGGTGCGCGGGTTGGCGTGGCGGACTTGGTCGGGGCCGTGGTTCATGCCGGCCGGTGTGACGCTCGCCAGCCCCGCCGGCGGGCCGGCC
>NZ_JBYISA010000116.1:0-680 GCF_057708345.1 Streptomyces sp. bgisy130 | reverse complement strand
GGGTGGCTGGTCGTTGCTTGAGAACTGCACAGTGGACGCGAGCATCTGTGGCCAAGTTTTTAAGGGCGCACGGTGGATGCCTTGGCACCAGGAACCGATGAAGGACGTGGGAGGCCACGATAGGCCCCGGGGAGCTGTCAACCGAGCTTTGATCCGGGGGTGTCCGAATGGGGAAACCCGGCAGTCGTCATGGGCTGTCACCCGCTGCTGAACACATAGGCAGTGTGGAGGGAACGCGGGGAAGTGAAACATCTCAGTACCCGCAGGAAGAGAAAACAACCGTGATTCCGGGAGTAGTGGCGAGCGAAACCGGATGAGGCCAAACCAGTCACGTGTGATACCCGGCAGGGGTTGCGTGGTTGGGGTTGTGGGATCTCTTTTCTGCAGTCTGCCGGCTGTGGGACGAGTCAGAAACCGTTGATGTAGGCGAAGGACATGCGAAAGGTCCGGCGTAGAGGGTAAGACCCCCGTAGCTGAAACATCAGCGGCTCGTTTAAGAGACACCCAAGTAGCACGGGGCCCGAGAAATCCCGTGTGAATCTGGCGGGACCACCCGTTAAGCCTAAATATTCCCTGGTGACCGATAGCGGATAGTACCGTGAGGGAATGGTGAAAAGTACCGCGGGAGCGGAGTGAAATAGTACCTGAAACCGTGTGCCTACAAGCCGTGGGAGCGTCGC
>NZ_JBYISA010000115.1:0-694 GCF_057708345.1 Streptomyces sp. bgisy130 | reverse complement strand
GCGGAGGCGCGGCCGAAGGCCGGGTGGCGGAGGGCTTGGACGGCGGCCAGAGCGGAGGTGCGGCCGTGGCCGCGTACGCGTGTCGCCACCTTCAGGCCGAAGGCGGCGACGGCTTGGTCGGCCCAGTCGTGCCACTCGGCGGACTCGTCCGCCGCGTGGATCAGGAGCGGGTGGTCGGCGAGGGAGGCGAGGGGGACCTGGTCCCGGTCGGCGAGGGGGTGGTCGGCGGGGATGATGACGCCGATGGGGTCCAGGCCCACGGGCATGGTGGCGAGGGCGGCTCCGAGGGGGCGGCCGAGGCCGAAGGGGCGGCCGAAGGCGATGTCGAGGTCGCCGGTGACGTGGCGAGGCAGTGGCCGCGAACACCTACGGGCCCCGCGAGGTGCGTGAGCGGTCGGGCCGCGTCGCCGCCGTGCCTGGCACGGGTGTGGCAGGGCGGGGCTTCTACTGCCCGGCCCACCGCCACGCCACGCTTACCTCTAACTCACCCACCCGATGGGGCGCTTGGCGAGTGCCGGCGCCCAAGGAGAAGTCACCGTATGTTCGCGAAGCACGTTCAGGGCCGGATCTCCCACCAGGCCCATGCCCGGGTGCCGGAGGGTACCTTCGAGGAGCACCACGGCCGTCAGGGGTTCGAGGGTGATGTCTCTCAGCTCTACCACGCCCACCCGACCACGGACTGGCTGCGGGTGGC
>NZ_JBYISA010000114.1:0-717 GCF_057708345.1 Streptomyces sp. bgisy130 | reverse complement strand
CGGCCTTGCTGCTGATGGTCGGTGCAAGGCGTTTTCGGATGCTGCGGACGGCACCAGTTGGGGTGAGGGCGCCGGCGTCCTGGTGGTGGAGCGGCTGTCGGATGCCCGCCGGAACGGCCACCGGGTACTGGCCGTGGTGCGTGGCAGTGCGGTGAATCAGGATGGCGCGTCGAATGGTTTGACGGCGCCGAATGGTCCGTCGCAGCAGCGGGTGATCCGGCAGGCATTGGCGAGCGGGGGCCTGTCCGCCTCGGATGTGGATGTGGTGGAGGCGCACGGTACGGGGACGTCGCTGGGCGACCCGATCGAGGCGCAGGCGCTGTTGGCCACTTACGGTCAGGACCGTGACGGGGACCGGCCGTTGTGGCTGGGTTCGGTGAAGTCGAACATCGGGCACACTCAAGCTGCCGCGGGTGTGGCCGGTGTGATCAAGATGGTGCTGGCGTTGCAGCACGGCGTGCTGCCGCGGACGTTGCATGTGGATGAGCCGTCGTCGCATGTGGACTGGTCGGCGGGTGATGCGCGTCTGCTGACCGAGGCTGTTGGGTGGCCTGAGGGGGAGCGGGTTCGTCGGGCTGGTGTGTCGGCGTTCGGTGTGAGCGGCACCAATGCGCATGTGGTGATCGAGCAGCCCCCGGTGCCCCCGGTGCCCCCGGTGGAGGAGGGTTCGGGGGCCCTGCCTGTTGGTGGTGTGGGTGTGGTGCCGTGGGTGGTGTG
>NZ_JBYISA010000113.1:0-774 GCF_057708345.1 Streptomyces sp. bgisy130 | reverse complement strand
GGGCCCGATCCGGCCACGGGGCATCCGGCTCACCGACGTTCCCGCCGCCGATGAGCACGACGAGCGCGCCCTGCCGACGCCGCTGATGTTCAACGAGGACATCACGGTCTCGGTGTCGAAGCGGGCGGTGCCGATGCCGTACTACTTCCGCAACACCGACGGCGACACCCTGTTGCTGGTGCAGTCGGGCAGTGGCGCCCTCGTCACCGACTACGGCACCCTCGCGTATGGGCCGCTGGAGTACCTGGTGATCCCCAAGGGCACCAACTACCGGATCGTCCCCGACCCCGGCGCCGAGCAGCATCTCACCTACGTGGTGGAGACGCGGGAGCCGATCACGCTCCCCGAGCGGGGGCTGCTGGGGCACTTCCTGCCCTTCGACCGCGGCGTCCTCGACGTCCCCAGGCTCGACGCCGGCATCACCGTCCCCTCCGCGCAGAACCCGGCCGGCGAGTGGGAGGTGCTCGTCCAGCGCGCGGGCGCACTGTCGTCGATCTTCTACGCCTTCGACCCCGCCGACGTGGAAGGCTGGACCGGCACCCTGGCCCCCTTCCGGCTGCGCCTGGCAGACCTCCGCCCGCTCGCCTGCGAACGTCTCGAAATACCGCCGGTGGCAAACGCCACCTTCCAGGCCGGGCAGAACTGGTTCGTCACCATGGCCCCCCGGCCCACCCAGACCGCGGACGACGCGGACAAGGCGCAGCCGGCCCATCGCAACGTCGACTACGACGAGCTGTTCGTCTTCCTCGGCACCGGCACCGGCGACGGCGACCA
>NZ_JBYISA010000112.1:0-1048 GCF_057708345.1 Streptomyces sp. bgisy130 | reverse complement strand
AACGAGCTCATCAAGCGCGGCACCCGCGCCCTCGACCTGCCCCTGCCCTGACCCCGGCCACCACCCGACCCGGCTCCCACCGACTCCGAGGACTGACATGGACTTCCGTCTCACCCCGCGCCAGGCGGACCTCAAGCGCACCGCGCGCGAGCTCACCGAGACCCTCACCGCGTACGAAACCGACTGCGAGGAGAACAACGGCCTGACGGCGCAGGCCCACACCGAGATCCGCGACGCCGTGCTGGCCAGCGGGCTCCAAGCCGTCAACATGCCCGAGGAGTGGGGCGGCGCCGGGCTCACCATCCTCGAACAGGCCATAGTCCAGGAGGAGTTGGGACAGCTGACCGGCGCCCTGTGGGACACCGTCTGGCGCCCCGCCAACGCCCTGCGCTTCTGCACCCCCGCCCAGCGCGAGCGCTACCTCGAACCGGTCATCCGCGGTGAGCGCCGCGACTGCTACGCGGTGACCGAACCCGGGGCCGGCTCCGACCCGCAGAACCTGGCGACCACCGCGACCAGGACGGCCGACGGCTGGGTTCTCAACGGCGAGAAGTGGTTCGTGACCGTCGGCGACCACGCGGACTTCATGATCGTGCTCGCCGCGGCCGGTCCGGACCGGGAGCCGACGCTCTTCCTCGTCGACAAGGAGACCCCCGGTATCGAGATGACCCGGGTGCCGCGCTTCATGCACACCTTCGTCTACGAGCACCCCGAGTTCACCTTCACCGATGTGCAGGTCCCTGAGGACGCCGTCCTCGCGGGCGTCGGCAAGGGCTACGACATCACCCGGTCCTGGTTCACGGAGGAACGGCTGATGATCGCGGCCCGGACGACGGGCGCCGCCGAGCGGGCCCTGCGGCTGGCGCGGGACTGGGCGGTGGAGCGGCGGCAGTTCGGGTCGCCGATCGCCGACTTCCAGCTGGTGCAGGGGATGCTGGCGGACTGCGCGGTCGATATCGCGGTCAACCGGGCCTACGCCCACCAGGTCGCCTGGGAGGTGGACGAGGGCACCGTCGACCGCAAGACCCTGCACGCGAAGGCGGCGATC
>NZ_JBYISA010000111.1:0-1092 GCF_057708345.1 Streptomyces sp. bgisy130 | reverse complement strand
CTAGGTGTACTCGGCCAAGAGGTTGGTGACTCGCGTCGGTAGTTGATCAAGAGGAGACCTCCGGGCGTAGTGGAGATGCCGTCTTCACCACAACCGGAGGTCTTGGTGGCCCACGCTAATGCCCGGCTGACCTTTCATGGCAGATGTCTTCTGGTGCGCCGTGTCGTGCACGACCGGCGCCCGGTGGCCCACGTGGCCAAGGAGCTGGGAGTCTCGCGACAGTGTGCGCACCGATGGGTGGCCCGTTTCCGGGCCGAGGGCTGGAGTGGCCTGCACGACCGCTCCAGCCGCCCGCGCACCTGCCCCAGGCGAACTCCCGAACACCTCGAGGCAGCAGTGCTCAATGCACGGCGTGCTCACCGGCGGGGGCCGGACTTCCTGGCCGCGGAAACCGGCGTTCCCGCGCGGACGGTGACCCGCATCCTGCGCCGCCACCAGATGCCTCGCCTGGCATCCTGCGATCCGCTGACCGGGCAGCCCATCCGTGCCGAACGCCGCACCCACGCCCGCTACGAACGTACCCGGCCCGGTGAACTCGTCCACCTCGACGTGAAGAAGATCGGACGGATCCCCGACGGCGGAGGCTGGCGTGCCCACGGCCGGGAAGCCGGCAAGACCTACGCGCAAAAGCAGGCCCGGATCGGCTATGACTACGTCCACGCTGCCGTCGACGATCACTCCCGCCTGGCCTATGCCGAGATCCACGCCGATGAGAAGGCCGACACCTGCGCGGGCTTCCTGACCCGCGCCGCTGCCTTCTTCGCAGCCCGTGGCATCGACCGCATCGAACGCGTTCTCACCGACAACGCCTGGACCTACCGCAAGAGCAACGCCTTCCGGCAGGCCGTGGCCGATCTGGGCGCCGAGCAGCGGTTCATCCGTCCGCACTGTCCCTGGACCAATGGCAAGGTCGAGCGCTTCAACCGCACCCTGCAAACCGAATGGGCATACCACCAGGTGTTCACCAGCAACACCGAACGCGCCCACGCGCTGGCGCCGTGGCTGACCTTCTACAACACTCGACGCCGACACACCGCGCTCGAAGGCCAGCCCCCGATCAGCCGACTGTCACCAAAGTCATGACCGAGTACA
>NZ_JBYISA010000110.1:0-1120 GCF_057708345.1 Streptomyces sp. bgisy130 | reverse complement strand
AGTGAGCGTTTGGTTCTTCAATGTCTGTTTCATTGGGTCTAGCTGTCACGCCAGTTGGGTGTGGTCTCGTGTGCGAGGCGGCGGGTCATGAGGTTGATGGCGGCCAGTTGGATCATGGCGGCTGACCGGTGGGGGTGGGTTTCGTAGTCGCGGGTCAGGCGTCGGTGGTGCATGAGCCAGCCGAGTGTTCGTTCGACGACCCAGCGGCGGGGTTGGACGCGGAAGCCGCGGACTGTGGGGTCGCGTTGGACGATTTCGAGGTCGATGCCGAGCTGGGCGGCGTGTTCCACGGCTTTGGTCTTGTAGCCGTTGTCGGCCCAGGCTTTGGTGACAGCGGGGTGTTGCTCCGCGACCTGTGCCAGGAGGTGGGTGCCGGCCGCGGAGTCGTGGACGCTTGCGGCGGTGACGGCGACGGCAAGAAGGAGACCGAGTGTGTCGGTGACGATGTGCCGTTTGCGGCCGATGATCTTCTTGGCTGGATCGACGCCTTGGCTGGTCAGGGGGACGGTGGCGGAGGTTTTGACGCTCTGGCTGTCGATGAGGCAGGCACTGGGTTCGCTCGCGCGGCCTTCGGCTTGGCGGACTTTGCGGCGTAACAGTCCGGTGAGCTGGTCAAAGATGCCGTCGGCCTCCCAGTGGGCGAAGTAGCCGTAGACGGTCTGGTGGGGTGGGAAGTCGTGGGGAAGGTAGCGCCAGGGGATTCCGGTGCGGTCGACATAGAGGATGGCGTTCATCAGGGCACGCAGGTCGTGGGTGGGTTTGCGGATGCCGTTGCGGGCTTGGCGCCAGGCTTCCAGGGTGGGGCGGATGAGTTCCCACCGTGCGTCGGACAGGTCGCTGGGGTAGGGCCTTGCGGACTGCATGATGCCTGGGTAGGGGGCGGCGGTCGGCCTGGGCAGGGCGTGTGCCGGGGTGTCCGGAGCACCAGGGTGCGGGTTTGGAATCTCGCATGAACCGGGTGGTTTCCAAATGAGACGGGAGCCTTCGTAAGGAAACCGGCGCACTACTCGTCTACGGATCGTCGCATAAGCCGTTTTCCGAGCGAATCGTCAAGCCGGCACCCGCGCTTGGCCACTCAGAACCGTCCTGAAGCACCTGATATACGAACCAAACGCTCACT
>NZ_JBYISA010000109.1:0-1250 GCF_057708345.1 Streptomyces sp. bgisy130 | reverse complement strand
TCGGAGGCGCGGCCGAAGACTGGGTGACGGAGGGCTTGGACGGCGGCCAGAGCGGAGGTGCGGCCGTGACCGCGTACGCGTGTCGCCACCTTCAGGCCGAAGGCGGCGACGGCTTGGTCGGCCCAGTCGTGCCACTCGGCGGACTCGTCCGCCGCGTGGATCAGGAGCGGGTGATCGGCGAGGGAGGCGAGGGGGACCTCGTCCCGGTCGGCGAGGGGGTGGTCGGCGGGGATGATGACGCCGATGGGGTCCAGGCCCACGGGCATGGTGGCGAGGGCTGCTCCGAGGGGGCGGCCGAGGCCGAAGGGGCGGCCGAAGGCGATGTCGAGGTCGCCGGTGAGGAGGCGGGGCAGTGCTGCGGCCATGCCGTGGCTCTGGAGCACCTCGAACGGCAGGTCGGGGGCCTGGGTGCGCAGGTGATGGATCAGGAGCGTGGAGGGCAGGCCCTCGGCGACGACGTCGATGCGCAGGGGTGTGCGGGTGTGGGTGACCTCGTCGACCAGGCGCTCGGCGTCGACGAGGAGGCGTCGGCCGCGTTCGGCGAAGGTCTCGCCGGCGGGGGTGAGGGCGACGTGGCGGCGGTCGCGGGTGAACAGCGGGACGCCGAGTCGCTTCTCCAGGGTTCTGATCTGGGCCGAGAGGGTCTGCTGGGCGATGGTGAGCCGGTCCGCGGCCCGGCCGAAGTGGAGTTCGTCGGCAAGGGCGACGGCATAGCGCACCTGGCGCAGGTCGAGGTCCACAAATCCCCACCGTAACAGTCTGAAGATGTCACGTGTCCGATGAACGGTGTTGGACCGGCGGCACGCTGTGGTTGTTCACTCGTGGAGTGAAAGGCGCCAGAGGGGCGCAAACCAAAGGATTCGTCCAGCATTTGATCGCCGCATCAAAGGCTGGTGACGTGGCGAGGCAGTGGCCGCGAACACCTACGGGCCCCGCGAGGTGCGTGAGCGGTCGGGCCGCGTCGCCGCCGTGCCTGGCACGGGTGCGGCAGGGCGGGGCCTCATGCCGGCCCGACCGCCACGCCACGCTTACCTCTAAACTCACCCACCCGATGGGGCGCTTGGCGAGTGCCGGCGCCCAAGGAGAAGTCACCGTATGTTCGCGAAGCACGTTCAGGGCCGGATCTCCCACCAGGCCCATGCCCGGGTGCCGGAGGGCACCTTCGAGGAGCACCACGGCCGTCAGGGGTTCGAGGGTGATGTCTCTCAGCTCTACCACGCCCACCCGACCACGGACTGGCTGCGGGTGGA
>NZ_JBYISA010000108.1:0-1293 GCF_057708345.1 Streptomyces sp. bgisy130 | reverse complement strand
ATCTGTTGCTACAAGCGATACGTCCGCCTCACCACATAGGACACGGTCTAAGGGCTGCCCTGTGATCGTCTGGCAGGTGCCTGGCATGATCGACGTGTGACCAGTGAATCTGCGCAGTCAGGCCGCTCGAGGTACGTGCTGTTCGATGTCGACGGCACGTTGATGGACGCGGTGAGCAACCAGCGCCAGGTGTGGCGAGCGTGGGCGAAGCGATACGGGCTGGATGCGGACGAGGTGTACCAAGTGGCCCTGCGGATGCGGCCGATGGAGGCGTTCGCTGCGGTCTCGGGGAACCTCGATCCGCATGAATGCCTGGCCGCGCTGCACGAGTTGGAGGACGAGGACGTGCGGTCCGGCGTCTATGCAGCCTTCGACGGCGCGTCGGAGCTGCTGCGTAGTCTGCCGACGGAGTCCTGGGCACTGGTGACCTCGAACTACGAACACCGGGTGCGCGGCCGTTTCTTGAGGACCGGCCTGCCGGTGCCGGGCGTGATCGTGGACGCGGCCACTGTTGAGGAGGGCAAGCCCTCTCCCGTTCCGTATCTGCGGGCCGCTGCACAGCTGGGTGCCGAGCCGGAAGACTGCCTGGTCATTGAGGACGCACCGTCCGGAGTGCAGTCCGGACTGCGGGCTGGGATGACGGTCTGGGGCGTGAACGCCGCGGTCGCGGTGGAGGGCGTACACCGCCACTTCGACAGCCTGCGTGAGGCGGTCCCGCACATCCTGGCCTTCGCGACCGGACCGCACGGGTATGCCACAGCCTGAGCCCGTCCGCCGGCATCGGGCATCACTGGGACGATCTTCGTGTGGCTGGTGTGATCACGGCGTCCGAGCCATCCTGGACCGCCCCCTTCGCCGGGCTGAACCCGCGCTGAGTCGACAAAGATCACCGCGCTACGGCGTGACGGCGCGCACGAGATGCGGCGGGGACGGCCGTGGAGTCTGCCGCTGGAGGACCGGGTGTGGAAAACGGCATAGGTCCCGACGCCTGGGACCGCTATAGTCCTGGCGTGGCCGTCGTTGCGATCGTTCGCCGATTTACCGGCCCCCTGGCCCCCGAAGGGTGCCGCAGGGTCGGACTTCGCCACGTCTCCAGAGCTGAGTCGGCTGACCCTATCTAGGCGCTGTTTCTCGGATCATGTTCGGAGCCAGATCATGAGGGTCGCGACAGTGACGGTTCCGAGGTAGACGTAGGCGCGTTTCTCGTAGCGGGTGGCGACAGCCCGGAAGCTCTTGAGGCGGTTGATGGCTCGCTCGACGGTGTTGCGTTTCTTGTAGCGTTCGCTGTCGAAG
>NZ_JBYISA010000107.1:0-1431 GCF_057708345.1 Streptomyces sp. bgisy130 | reverse complement strand
AGCGGCAGCCCCCATCAGGTCCTGAACGACCACCACATGCGGTACCCCCGCCTGCCGCGCCAGACGCCCGCCCAGCACGCCCCCGGCCAGACTCGGCATCTGGGAGAGCACCACATCGGGCCGGATACGCGGTGGTGTCAGGGCACTATGGACGAGGATGCTCGCCTCGAACAGGGCCCGGCGCAGGGCGGTCTGACGCGGCGGAACGGTGTGCCACCGGCGGTGCACCGTCACCCCGCCACGGCGCTCCCGGACACGCCACCGGCCACGGTAGCCCTCCGCCACCCGCCAGGCCGGATAGTGCGGCATGCCCGCCAGGACATGGGTGTCCGCGCCGGACGCGGCCAAGTGCTCGGCGATCTGCGTCGAGTACGGCCCTATACCGGTGTGTTCGGGTGCGTAGTTGGTCGAGACCACGAGCACACACCGGCCCGCAAGCGAACCTTCCACGGTCGGCTCCTTTCTTGGATGTGCGGTCATCGTAGGAGCCTGCCGCTGCCCACGGGGTGTGAAATGGGTTGCAATTTTGGCCCAAAAGCGATTGTTCCTGATATGTGTTGGATTATTCAAAATGGTGACGATTTGGGGGGAGATGGGCCGATGAGGCACGCAAAGCATCCGGGTACCTCGGTGCCGGTGCGGGGCATCGCCGCACTGTGCTGCTGGGCGCTGCTGCTGGTGGTGCTCCTTCCTGCGCTGATCCTCCAGTCGCTCGATGCCCGCTTCGGTGCCGCGCTGGCGATGCAGTGCGTGGTGGTGGTGCACACGGGTGTGGCGCTGGCCCGGGTGCTGACGGACGTCCGCGCGCGGGTGGTCGCCTTCGGCTTCTGGCTCTTCGCGTACGTGTGGTTGGGGCTTGCGCCGTTGGCAATGCTCGCGACGGACGCCTACCCGCGCGGATTTGTCGTCGACGCGAACACGGCGTTCGTGACAACGGCCGTGGTGGAGGCAGGACTTCTTGCCTACAGTGCGGGATCGGCGATGGCGCACTGGCGGTCGGCACGCACCTCCAGCGCACTCGAACCGCTCCTCGCCCGGCGGCTGTCGCCCGGTCGGGTGCTGCTGCTGTGCGGTCTGGCGCTGCTGCTGGCAGCGGTGCTCATCCCGGCGCACGGCGGACTGTCGACCTTCTTCCTCAGTCGGCAGGCCGCCAACGCGGCTGCGCAGGCAGAGCAGACCGGCTCCGCGGACCGGGCGCTGGCCGCCTGGGCCCTGTCGGTCCCGGCGTTCTGGGCGCTGGTGGGGCTGCTGCACATACCGAGGTTCACCGCGGGCGACCGGCTCCTGCGCGGATTGCGGTGGCTGCTGCTGCCGCTGCTGTTCGCGGTGAACGTGGTGGTGAACAACCCGATCAGCCAGCCGCGTTTCTGGGCCGGCACGGTCCTGCTGGCGCTGGTCTTCGGCGCCTCCTGGCTGCGCGGACCCCGGGCT
>NZ_JBYISA010000106.1:0-1437 GCF_057708345.1 Streptomyces sp. bgisy130 | reverse complement strand
GGCGGCGGCCCCCATCAGGTCCTGAACGACCACCACATGCGGTACCCCCGCCTGCCGCGCCAGACGTCCACCGAGCACGCCCCCGGCCAGACTCGGCATCTGGGAGAGCACCACATCGGGCCGGATACGCGGTGGTGTCAGGGCACTATGGACCAGGATGCTCGCCTCGAACAGGGCCCGGCGCAGGGCAGTCTGACGCGGCGGAACGGTGTGCCACCGGCGGTGCACCGTCACCCCGCCACGACGCTCCCGGACACGCCACCGGCCGCGATAGCCCTCCGCCACCCGCCAAGCGGGATAGTGCGGCATGCCCGCCAGGACATGAGTGTCCGCGCCCCACGCGGCCAAGTGCTCGGCGATCTGCGTCGAGTACGGCCCTATACCGGTGTGTTCGGGTGCGTAGTTGGTCGAGACCACGAGCACACACCGGCCCGCGAACGAGTCTTCCACGAATGGCCCCCCTCTGGATGTGCGGTCATCGTAGGAGGCTGCCGGGGCCCGCGGGCTGTGAATTGCGTTGCGATTGTGTCCCGAAGGCGACCTTGTTTTCCCGATGTCCCTTAGATTGTGGTCGCTGGTGGGGAGTTGGGGGGAGGTGGGCCGATGCGGCGCGGACATCGTCCGGGCACCACGGTGCCGGTGCGGGGCATCGCCGCACTGTGCTGCTGGGCGTTGCTGCTGGTGGTGCTGCTGCCGGTACTGATCCTTCAGTCGCTCGACGCCCGCTTCGGTGCCGCGCTGGCCGTGCAATGTGTGGTGGTGGTGCACACGGGTGCGGCGCTGGCCCGGGTGCTGACGGACGTCCGCGCGCGGCTGATCGCTCTCGGTTTCTGGCTCTTTTCCTATGTGTGGCTGGGACTCGCGCCGTTGGCGATGCTCGCGACGGACGCCTATCCCCGCGGATTCATGGTCGATGCGAACACCGCGTTCCTGACAACGGCCGTGGTGGAGACGGGACTTCTCGCCTACAGCGCGGGGTCGGCGGTGGCGTCCTGGCGGTCGTCACGCACCTCGGTGGTCCTCGAACCGGTGCTGGCCCGGCGGCTGTCGCCGGGGCGGGTGCTGCTGCTGTGCGGTCTGGCGCTGCTGCTGGCGGTCGCGCTGATCCCGGGGCAGGGCGGACTGTCGGCGTTCTTCCTCAGCCGGCAGGCCGCCAACGAGGCCGCGGCGCAGGCGGCGCCGGCCGCGTCCGCGGACCGGGCGATGGCCGCCTGGGCCCTTTCGGTGCCGGCTTTCTGGGCGCTGGTGGGGCTGGTGCACGTACCGCGGTTCACCGCCGGCGACCGGACCCTGCGCGGATTACGGTGGCTGCTGCTGCCGCTGCTGATCGCGGTGAACGTGGTCGTCAACAACCCGATCAGCCAGCCGCGTTTCTGGGCCGGCACGGTCCTGCTGGCGCTGGTCTTCAGCGCCTCCTGGCTGCGCGGACCGCGGGCC
>NZ_JBYISA010000105.1:0-1447 GCF_057708345.1 Streptomyces sp. bgisy130 | reverse complement strand
GAAAGGACTTCCCAATCGTGATGTCAAGCCGCAGCCGTGACGGGAGGTGCACCTTGGTAGCACTGTCCGTCACGGATCATCGCCCACAGGACGTTGAGGCGTCGGCGTGCGAGTGCGAGCAGGGCCTGCTTGTGTCCTTTCCCCTCGCTGCGCTTGCGGTGGTAGAACGCCTTGGAGGCGGGGCAGGTCGTGATGCTGACCATCGCCGAGAGGTACATGCTCCGCAGCAGTCCTCGGTGGTAGCGCCTGGGCCTGCGCAGGTTGCCGCTGACGCGGCCGGAGTCGCGGGGTCTGGGTGCCAGGCCGGCGAAGCCGGCCAGGCGGTCGGCGCTGCCGAAGGCGTCCATGTCACCGCCGGTGGCGGCGATGAACTCGGCACCGAGCTTGGGCCCCATGCCGGGCAGGCTGCGGATCACCTCGGCGTGCGGATGCTCGCGAAACTTGGCCTCGATCAGGGCGTCGAGCTCGGCGATTTCCTCATCGAGGGCCATCACCCCCTTCGCGAGGCGGGCCACCATGGCGGCGGCCAGCTTCTCGCCGGGCAGCGCTGTCTGTTGCGCCTGTGCGGCTTCCGTCGCCGTCTTCGCGAGTGCGGCGGAGCCGCGGACCTTGCGGTTCTTCAGCCAGGTCTCGATCCGCTTCGCGCCGGAGCGTCGGATCGCAGCAGGTGTCTGGAAGCCGGTCAGCAGCATCACCGGGCCCTTGTTGACCAGGTCCAGCGACCTCTCCAACGCCGGGAAGATCTCCAGCAATTGAGCGCGAAGGCGGTTGATCTGCCGGGTGCGGTCGAATACCACGTCCAGGCGTCGGGTGGTCAGGGTGCGCAGGTCGACGGCGATCTCGTCGCCGGGCCGCAGGAGGCCGAGGTCACGGCGGACGCGGGCCTGGTCGGCGATGACGAAGGCGTCCTTCGCGTCGGTTTTGCCCTCGCCCTTGTAGGTGGCCGAGGCACGGTGGATGGCCAGGCCGGTGAGGTAGGCCATGGGCTGACTGTGGCCGAGGAGCAGGCCAATCAGCAGGGCGGCGCCGCCGTGGTTGAGGTCAACGGCCCACAGCACGTCGGTGGATATCGCCAGGACATCACCGATGAGCTTGAGCAGCTCGGTCTCGTCGTTCAGGACCCGACGGGAGAGCAACCGCTCACCCTCCGCGTTGATCACCACGCAGTGGTGATGTTCCTTGCCGATGTCCACCCCGGCCCAGATTTCGGGCACGGCCACCTCCGCCAGCTAGCTGCCTCACATGTCACCCGCAGACGACCTCGCCGACGTTGTCCTACAGCAGCGATCGAGTCGCGTCTCCCAATTGGCGGTCGAGTCGTCGCGGGGCTCCGGGCGGCCAAGTCCTTTGAGCCGTCGAACCGGCGCCACCGTGACAGCCATACCCAGAGCCCCTGGGCCCTCCGATCTTACGAATGACCGGAGCAACCACCCTTGAAAGGTAGGAC
>NZ_JBYISA010000103.1:0-1661 GCF_057708345.1 Streptomyces sp. bgisy130 | reverse complement strand
CATCCAGCGCATCCACGCCGCCGGCCTGGACTCCTTCGCGGGTGCCGGCGCCGAGCTGCTGCCGGCGCGCCCCCGTAAGGCCATCGCCCCGCTGAAGGAGTCCGGTGAGCGCTGGTTGGAGATCATGGAGGCGGCCCATGGGCTGGGCGTGGAGTCGACCTCCACGATGCTGATGGGCACCGGCGAGACCAACGCCGAGCGGATCGAGCACATCCGCATGATCCGAGACGTCCAGGACCGCTCCAAGGGCTTCCGGGCGTTCATCCCGTATACCTACCAGCCGGAGAACAACCACCTGAAGGGGCAGACCCAGGCGACGGTCTTCGAGTATCTGCGCATGCTCGCCATTGCGCGGATCTTCCTGGACAACGTCCCGCACATCCAGGGGTCGTGGCTGACCACGGGTAAGGAGGCCGGACAGCTCTCCCTGCACTACGGCGCCGACGACCTCGGCTCGGTGATGCTGGAGGAGAACGTGGTCTCCTCAGCCGGCGCCAAGCACCGCTCGGACCGTATGGAGCTGCTACAGCTGATCCGGTCGGCCGAACGGGTCCCGGCGCAGCGCGACACGACCTACCAGCACCTGGTCGTGCACGACGACCCGGCCAACGACCCGGTCGACGACCATGTCGTCTCCCACTTGTCCTCCACAGCCCTGGACGGCCTGGACGACGCGAGGAGTCATCCCGAGCTGAAGGTGATCGGGGCGAGCTGACCGGCTCAGCTTTCCTCGCCACTCGCCCGTAGCCCCCTCTGACGCGGTGACCGGATCACTCGGCTGATCCGGTCACCGCCGTGCTGTGCGCAGGCTGCGGCCGACCCTTGCCATCGGAGCGCCGCGTCAGAGCGGCAGACCGGACACCCCGGCGGCGCGGCCCACGCCGAAGGGCAACCCACCCCGGCCGACCGGACCCATGCCGACAGGCCGGCTCCCGAAAACACCTTCCGGGAACCAGCCTGTTCGCTGCGTGTCCTGCGTGTCCTGCGGGCCCGCCGGCCCTGGTCAGGCCGACTCGGCCTCCGGCCCGTAGACCTCCACCGCGTCCTTGATGCGCCGTACGTGAATGCACTCGCCCGGACAGTCCTTGGCCGAGTCCGCGACATCCCGGATCAGATCCAGGGGCAGCGGCACGGTGGCCCGGGGCTCCTGGCGCAACTCGTCGTTCTCATCCTTCACATAGGCGAGACCGTCGATGTCCAGCTCGAAGACCTCCGGCACGTACTCCACGCAGATGCCGTCTCCGGTGCACAGTTCCTGGTCGATCCAGACCTCGAGTTCGTCGTCGTTCACGTTCGCGTTGGTGGACATACCGCCTGCCTGCCGATCGTGGTCTTGGTCTTGGTCTTGGTCTGTGGTTTCGGGCGCTGGGGCCGGCGGGCCTCAGACGCGCATGGGCTGCGGGGATTCGCGGCGGTCCGGGTCGGGGCCCGGGTACTCGCGGATGGTCTCGTAGCGGGTGTTGCGCTCGACGGGGCGGAAGCCGGCGTCCCGGATCAGTTCGAGAATGTCCTCGCGGGTCAGCTTGTCCGGTGTGCCGAAGTCATCCGCGTCATGCGTGATCTTGTACTCGACCACCGAGCCGTCCATATCGTCCGCACCGTGGTTCAGGGCCAGTTGGGCCGTGGACACCCCGTGCATGACCCAGAAGACCTTGACATGG
>NZ_JBYISA010000102.1:0-1849 GCF_057708345.1 Streptomyces sp. bgisy130 | reverse complement strand
ACACAGTGGACGCGAGCAACTGAGGACAAGCCCTCGGCCTATTAGTACCAGTCAACTCCACCCGTTACCAGGCTTCCATATCTGGCCTATCAACCCAGTCGTCTACTGGGAGCCTTAACCCCTCAAAGGGGGTGGGAGTCCTCATCTCGAAGCAGGCTTCCCGCTTAGATGCTTTCAGCGGTTATCCTTTCCGAACGTAGCCAACCAGCCATGCCCTTGGCAGGACAACTGGCACACCAGAGGTTCGTCCGTCCCGGTCCTCTCGTACTAGGGACAGCCCTTCTCAAGACTCCTACGCGCACAGCGGATAGGGACCGAACTGTCTCACGACGTTCTAAACCCAGCTCGCGTACCGCTTTAATGGGCGAACAGCCCAACCCTTGGGACCGACTCCAGCCCCAGGATGCGACGAGCCGACATCGAGGTGCCAAACCATCCCGTCGATATGGACTCTTGGGGAAGATCAGCCTGTTATCCCCGGGGTACCTTTTATCCGTTGAGCGACGGCGCTTCCACAAGCCACCGCCGGATCACTAGTCCCTACTTTCGTACCTGCTCGACCCGTCAGTCTCACAGTCAAGCTCCCTTGTGCACTTACACTCAACACCTGATTGCCAACCAGGCTGAGGGAACCTTTGGGCGCCTCCGTTACCCTTTAGGAGGCAACCGCCCCAGTTAAACTACCCACCAGACACTGTCCCTGATCCGGATCACGGACCCAGGTTAGACATCCAGCACGACCAGAGTGGTATTTCAACAATGACTCCACAACCACTGGCGTGGCCGCTTCAAAGTCTCCCACCTATCCTACACAAGCCGAACCGAACACCAATATCAAGCTATAGTAAAGGTCCCGGGGTCTTTCCGTCCTGCTGCGCGAAACGAGCATCTTTACTCGTAATGCAATTTCACCGGGCCTATGGTTGAGACAGTCGAGAAGTCGTTACGCCATTCGTGCAGGTCGGAACTTACCCGACAAGGAATTTCGCTACCTTAGGATGGTTATAGTTACCACCGCCGTTTACTGGCGCTTAAGTTCTCAGCTTCGCCACACCGAAATGTGACTAACCGGTCCCCTTAACGTTCCAGCACCGGGCAGGCGTCAGTCCGTATACATCGCCTTACGGCTTCGCACGGACCTGTGTTTTTAGTAAACAGTCGCTTCTCGCTGGTCTCTGCGGCCACCACCAGCTCACACTGCAAGAGTGATCACCAGCAATGGCCCCCCTTCTCCCGAAGTTACGGGGGCATTTTGCCGAGTTCCTTAACCATAGTTCACCCGAACGCCTCGGTATTCTCTACCTGACCACCTGAGTCGGTTTAGGGTACGGGCCGCCATGAAACTCGCTAGAGGCTTTTCTCGACAGCATAGGATCATCCACTTCACCACAATCGGCTCGGCATCAGGTCTCACCCTGTATGTCATCCGGATTTGCCTAGATGACGGGCTACACCCTTACCCCGGGACAACCACCGCCCGGGCTGGACTACCTTCCTGCGTCACCCCATCGCTTACCTACTACCACCTTGGATCGGCGGCTCCACCACGTCCCTTTGTCCGAAGACTCCAGGCCGGCTTCACGGCCTTAGCATTAATGGATTCGATATTGGGCGTTTCAAAGCGGGTACCGGAATATCAACCGGTTGTCCATCGACTACGCCTGTCGGCCTCGCCTTAGGTCCCGACTTACCCTGGGCAGATCAGCTTGACCCAGGAACCCTTAGTCAATCGGCGCACACGTTTCCCACGTGTGTATCGCTACTCATGCCTGCATTCTCACTCGTGAACCGTCCACAACTCGTTTCCACGGCTGCTTCACCCGGCACACGACGCTCCCCTACCCATCAC
>NZ_JBYISA010000101.1:0-2207 GCF_057708345.1 Streptomyces sp. bgisy130 | reverse complement strand
GCAAGCCGCCTTCGGGGCGGTAGGGATGGACTGGGAGCGCAGTGTGCGCTTCGACCCGAAGTACGAGCGCCCCTCCGAAGTGGATGCGCTTATCGGCGATGCGTCCAAGGCCAAGAGCCTGCTGGACTGGTCGGCGAAGGTGCAGTTCGACGACCTCGCGCGGATCATGGTCGAGTCGGACGTGCGGCAGCTGGAGGACGAGCTCTCCGGCCAACGGGTGCGGGTGGACCGATGACGGCCACCGCTACCGACCGCCGGCTGCGCGGCTTCACCGGCGCCGGCTACGACAAGGGCCGGGGGCTGCCATTCCAGATCGCGTGGTTCGTCGTGCTCAATGTTCTGTTCATGAAGTGGTGGTGCCCGCCGCGACTGCGGCCCCCACTGCTCCGGGCCTTCGGCGCCCGGGTCGGCGAGCGGGTGCTCATCCGGCACCGGGTGCGGGTGCAGTGGCCGTGGAAGCTCACGATCGGCGACGACGTCTGGGTGGGCGAGGACTCCTGGCTGATCAACCTGGAGCCGATCACCATCGCCCATGACGTCTGTGTGTCCCAGGGCGCCCTGCTGTGCACGGGAAGCCATCAACACCGCTCGTCCACCTTCGAGTTCGACAATGCCCCGATCCGTCTGGAGCCGGGTTCCTGGGTAGCCGCCCGTGCCGCGGTGTTGCGCGGCGTCACCGTCGGAGCGGGTGCGGTGGTCGGCGCCGGCGCGGTCGCCCACCGCGATGTGCCCCCGGGGGCCGTGCACACCACTGGGGGGACGCGGTGAAGGTCACTCATGTGGTGACGCTGGTCAGCGACGACGGGGCCTACGGCGGTCCCGTGAGCGTGGCCACCGGGCAGCTGGGCGAACTGGCCGCGCGCGGGCACGAGGTGGAGCTGGTCTCACTGTGGCGGGGCCGGAGCGCGCCCCCGCGATCCGTGGACGGGGTCCCGCTCCGTGCCAGGCGCGCCCGCACGCTCGTGCCGGGGCAAGGATTCCTCGGCCTGTTCCACCCGGGGCTGCTGCCGCTGCTGTGGCGGCGGGCGGGGCGGGCCGACGTCCTGCATCTGCACGCCGGGCGGGACCTGGTCTCGCTGGCCGCGCTCGTGGTGGCCGTGGTGCGCCGCCGGCCCTTCCTCGTGCAGACGCACGGCATGGTCCAGCCCCGCGGCTCGGCGGTGGCCCGGCTCTTCGACCGGGTGTATGTCCCGCTGCTGCGGCGGGCGGCCGCGGCCCTGGTGCTCACCGACGAGGAGGAGGCCGGGCTGCGGCGGGTACTGGGGCCGCGCGGACCGCGGCTGGTCCGGCTCCCCAACGGGGTCCGCGTCCGCCCGGCCGACGGGGAGCGGAGCGAGACCGATGTGCTCTTCCTGGCACGGCTACAGAGCCGCAAGCGCCCTGAGGCGTTCGTGCGGATGGCGGCGCTGGTGCACCGCAAACGGCCCGAGGTGTCGTTCACCCTGCACGGTTCGGACGAGGGGCGGCTGGCGGAGGTGCGGCGGCTGATCGCCGAGGAGGGGCTGGGCGAGGTGGTGACGTACCGCGGAGCCCTCGATCACGACGCCGCGGTGCGGCGCACGGCGCAAGCCACCGTGTATGTCCTGCCCAGCGTCGACGAGCCGTTCCCGATGAGTGTGCTGGAGTCCCTGGCGGTGGGCACCCCGGTGGTGTGCACCGACAGCTGCGGTATTTCCGGTGTGCTCCGGCAGCGCGAGGCCGCTGTGGTGACCGACGGTTCGCCGGAGCAGCTGGCGGATGCGGTACTGCGGCTCCTGGAGGACCGTCCGCTGCGGGAACGCGTCATCCGCGCAGGCCAAGCGGCCATCGAGGCGGAGTTCTCGCTCGCGGCCGTGGCCGACCGGCTGGAGAAGTGGTACGGATCATCCCTCGCCCGGCCGGGTGCCTGGTGACCGGGGTGCGGGGGGCAACCGCCCCCCACCGCCTGCGGCTACCGTCCCGCTCCGCGGCCGGACCCTGCGATCCGCAGCAGTTCGGTGATCCGCTCCAGACCGGCCCGGCTGCTGAGCCGCTGCTCGACGTACTCCGGGCCGCAGGCTCCCAGCCGCGCCGCCCGCCCCGGGTCGTCAGCGAGCGCCCGGACCTCCGCCAGGAGCGCCTTGGGGTCCTCCGGGGCGAGTACCGTCCCGGCGCCCGAGCGCAGCACCTCCTGTGCGGTGCCCCCTTCGGCGGCCACCGAGGCGATCACCGGCCGGCCCGTCATGAAG
>NZ_JBYISA010000100.1:0-2293 GCF_057708345.1 Streptomyces sp. bgisy130 | reverse complement strand
CGTGGACTACGTCCATACGCACGGCTTCACGCCGACTGCCGCGCTGGGGCCCCCGCTGTTCTTCGTGCCGCGTGCCGTCTGGCCCGGCAAGCCCGATGACGCGGGCATCCTGCTCGCCCGGCACGCGGGTTACACCTTCGAGAATCTCTCCGCGCCGCTGTGGATCGAGTCGTACATGTGGGCCGGGTTCCCGTCGGTCATCGCCGTCTTCGGTCTGATCGGCGCGGTGGGACGGCGCATCGACGACCTGCGGCACCGGCTGCGGCGGCGCCCGGGGACCCTCGCGGCGCTGCTGGTGCCGGCCTTCGGCTTCTACCAACTGGTGCTGCTGCGCGGCAGTTTGATGGCCATCGTCGGCCCGCTCGCCCTGCTGGTATGCATCCCGCTACTGATCACCCGTAAGCCGGGGCGGCGGACCCCTCCGCCGTCCGCGGCGGACCCCGCGCGCGCCTCGGAGTGCCCCGCGCCCCGCGCCGCCCTGCCGTTACCCACAGGAGGAGCACGTACGTGAGCGTCTTCGACGAGCCCGCGGAGGAGCCGGACCAGATCCGGGACCAGCTGCGCCAGCTCTTCCGGTATCGGGCCCTGGTCGTGCTGGGGCTGGTGCTGGGCATGCTCGGCGGTGGCGCCGTTTCCCTGCTCGGCGGTTCGACCTATACCGCGACCGGCGAGGTCGTGGTGCATGCGATCAGTACGGCGCCCTTCGAGGCCGGCGGCGTCTCGGTGGACAAGCAGATCAGCATGGGTACGGAGCGGCAGATCGCGCAGAGCGCGTCGGTCGCGGCCGGTGCGGCCAAGGCCCTGAAGCTGTCCACCGATCCGGCCAAGCTCCAGCGGGACCTGCGGGTGAGCAATCCGCCCGAGACCCAGACCCTGATGTTCGAGTACGACGCGGACTCCCCGGACCGGGCGTCCGCGCTCGTCAACGCCTTCGTGCATGCGTATCTGGACTACCGGCAGGACGCCGCGACCCAGCGGATAGACAAGACCGTCAGCAAGCTGAGCGCCGAGCTCAAGCCGCTCCAGGAGCAGCGCAAGGTGCTGGACCGGCGGATCGCCGCCGGGAGCGGGGGGCGGGCCACCGATGAGTCCGAGCGCAGCAATCTGGTGTCGGAGATAGCGGATCTTCAGGGGCGGATCTCCAGCCTGAAGTCCCTCGACACCACGCCCGGCGACATCGTCCGCAAGGGCGATCCGCCGGCCTTCCCGTCCAGCCCCGGTCTGGTCGTACTGCTGCTCGCCGGGGCCGTGGTCGGGCTGGTGCTGGGCATTCTGGCGGCCTGGGTGCGCTCGGTGCTGGAGCCGCGGGTCCGGTCGGTGGCGGATGTGCAGGACAATCTGCGGGCACCGGTGCTCGGTATCCTGCCGCGCCGGCAGGGCGGTGCACAGCTGCTGGAGGTCGGGCGGACGGGCCGCGGCAACCGGGCGGAGGCGTACCGGACGATCGCTTTCCGGTTGGTGCATGACCAGCGCTTCGCGGGACGGGGAAGTCTGCTGATCGTCTCCCCCCGGGAGCATGCGGAGGCGGTCTCTGTCGCGGTCAATCTGGCCGGGGCGTTCGCCGAGATCGGCAACGACATCCTGCTGGTGGAGGCCGATCTGCGGACTCCGCAGCTCGCCCAGCGGCTGCCGCTGCATCACGGTCACGGCCGTCCGGTGCCGGGCGGTTGGGCGGATGGCGAGCGGCTGGCCGTGGACGCGGGGGTGGACGGGCGGTTCGATCTGCTGCCCGGCCGGGAGGTGCCCAACCCGGCGCGTGCCCTGTCCTCACCGCAGTTCGCGCGGCTGCTGAACGCCCCCTCCGGCCCGAACGAGAATGTCGTGGTCGTCACCGGGCCGCTGCTGTCGCACGCGGACGGGCTGGCCGTCGCCAAGCAGGCGGCCGGCGTCGTGGTGGTCTGCGATCTCAACGAGGTCCGCCGGGACGACCTGGACCGGGTGTGGGAGCTGATCACCGGCGCCGGCGGGCACATCCTGGGGGCCGTCCTGGACAAGGGCAGCCGCGGGACCTCGCTGCGCCGGCTGACGGACGGCGGACCGACGCACCGCAAGCGCGGCCGCGGCCGGGCGCGGACGGCCCCGGTGGCGCCGCCGCCGCGGCCGGGCCCGCCGCCGCCGCTTCTCGGACCGGCACCGCAGGACGGCGCGGCCGTCGACGCCGACACCACCTCGCTGCACAGGTGACGGCCATCCGTGCGGCGGGGGCGGGCGGCCGGCCCGCGCCGTCGGCGGCGGGCGGGGCCGGGGCCGGCGGGCGCGGGGTCGGCAGCACCGCCCGCGGCAGCATGTTCGG
>NZ_JBYISA010000099.1:0-2305 GCF_057708345.1 Streptomyces sp. bgisy130 | reverse complement strand
GCGAACATGCTGCCGCGGGCCGTCGTGCCGACCCCGCCGCCGACCCTGCCGCCGGCCGCGGTCGCTCCGGTCGCCGGTGGCGCGGCCCGGCCACCCGAGTCCGCCGGACGCACGCTCGTCATCTGCGCAGCGAGGTGGTGTCGGCGTCGACGACTGTTTCGCCGCCCGGCTCCGGGCCGGTGGGGGGCGGCGGGCCGGGCCGCGGCGGCGGTGCCACCACGGCGGCACGTAGGCGGCCCCGGCGGGGCTTGCGGTGGGCCGGTCCGCCGTCCGTCAGCCGGCGCAGTGACGTCCCGCGGCTGCCCATGTCCAGGACGGCTCCCAGGATGTGCCCGCCGGCGCCGGTGATCAGCTCCCACACCCGGTCCAGGTCGTCCCGGCGGACCTCGTTGAGATCGCAGACCACCACGACGCCGGACACCTGCTTGGCGACGGCCAGCCCGTCCGCATGCGACAGCAGCGGCCCCGTGACGACCACCACTTTCTCATTCGGGCCCAACGGCTTATTCATCAGCCGCACGAACTGCGGCGAGGACAGGGCACGCGCCGGGTTGGGTACCTCCTGTCCGGGCAGCAGATCCAATCGCCCGTCCGCGCCCGCGTTCACGGCGAGCCGCTCGCCATCCGCCCAACTGCCCGGCTCCGGATGGTCGTGACCGGGGTGCAGCGGGAGCTGCTGGGCGAGCCGGGGCGTGCGGAGATCGGCCTCGACCAGCAGGATGTCGTTGCCGATCTCGGCGAACGCACCGGCCAGGTTGGCCGCGACGGAGAGGGCGTCCGCGTCCTCCCGGGGGGAGACGATCAGCAGACTTCCCCGTCCCGCGAAGCGCTGGTCATGCACCAACCGGAAAGCGATCGTCCGGTACGCCTCCGCCCGGTTGCCGCGGCCGGTCCGTCCAACCTCCAGCAGTTCCTCATCGCCCCGCCGGCGCGGCAGTATGCCGAGGACCGGTGCCCGCAGATTGTCCTGCACATCCGCCACCGACCGGACCCGCGGCTCCAGCACCGAGCGGACCCAGGCCGCCAGGATGCCCAGCACCAGCCCGACCACGGCCCCGGCCAGCAGCAGGACCACGAGTCCGGGGCTGGACGGGAAGGCCGGCGGATCGCCCTTGCGGACGATGTCGCCGGGCGTGGTGTCGAGGGACTTCAGGCTGGAGATCCGCCCCTGAAGATCCGCTATCTGCGACGCCACGTTGTTCCGCTCGGAGTCGTCAGTGGCCCGCCCCGATGTGCCGCCACCGTTGGTCGCTCGCCGGTCCAGCTCCTCGCGCTGATCCTCCACGGTCTTGAGTTCGGCGCCGAGCTTGCTGACCGTCGAGTCGATCCGCTGCTTCGCGGCCGCCTCCCGGTAGTCGAGATACGCCCGCACGAAGGCGTTGACGAGAGCGGCCGCCCGGTCCGGGGAGTCCGCGTCGTACTCGAACATCAGGGTCTGGGTCTCGGGCGGATTGCTCACCCGCAATTCGCGCTGGAGCTTGGCCGGAACCTCGTGCAGTTTGAGGGACTTGGCCGCGCTGGCCGCGACCGAGACGCTCTGTGCAATCTGCCGTTCGGTGCCCATGCTGATCTGCTTGTCCACCGAGACGCCGCCGGCCTCGAAGGGCGCCGTACTGATCGCATGCACCACGACCTCGCCGGTCGCCGTGTAGGTCGAGCCGCCGAGCAGCGACACGGCGCCGCCGCCGAGCATGCCCAGCACCAGCCCCAGCACGACCAGGGCTCGATACCGGAAGAGCTGGCGCAGCTGGTCGCGGATCTGGTCCGGCTGCTCCGCGGGCTCGTCGAAGACGCTCACGTACGTGCTCCTCTTGTGGAGAGATGTGGGGCGGCGCAGTGCGCTGGGGACGTCGGTGCGCACGCGGGGTCGTCCACGGACGGCGGAGGGGTCCGCCGCCCCGGCTTACGGGTGATCAGTAGCGGGATGCAGACCAGCAGGGCGAGCGGGCCGACGATGGCCATCAAACTGCCGCGCAGCAGGACCAGTTGGTAGAAGCCGAAGGCCGGCACCAGCAGCGCCGCGAGGGTGCCCGAACGGTGCCGCAGCCGGTGCCGGATCTCGTCGATGCGCCGCCCCAACGCGCCGATCAGGCCGAACACGGCGATGACCGACGGGAACCCGGCCCACATGTACGACTCGATCCACAGCGGCGCGGAGAGGTTGTCGAAGGCGTAGCCGGCATGCCGGGCGAGCAGGATGCCCGCGTCGTCCGGCTTGCCGGGCCAGGCGTCGCGTGGCACGAAGAACAGCGGGGGCCCCAGCGCGGCCGTCGGCGTGAAGCCGTGCGTATGGACGTAGTCCACA
>NZ_JBYISA010000098.1:0-2370 GCF_057708345.1 Streptomyces sp. bgisy130 | reverse complement strand
CCGGGCCGCCTTCGACGCGGTGGGGCTGGACTGGGAGCGCTATGTGCGCTTCGACCCGAAGTACGAACGGCCCTCCGAAGTGGATGCGCTCATCGGCGATGCGTCCAAGGCCAAGAGCCTGCTGGACTGGTCGGCGAAGGTGCAGTTCGACGAACTCGCCCGGATCATGGTCGAGTCGGACGTGCGGCAGCTGGAGGACGAGCTCTCCGGCCAACGGGTGCGGGTGGACCGATGACAGCCACCGCCACCGACCGCCGGCTGCGCGGCTTCACCGGCGCCGGCTACGACAAGGGCCGGGGACTGGCGGCCCAGGCCGCCTGGTTCGTCGTGCTCAACGTGCTGTTCATGAAGTGGTGGTTCCCGCCCCGGCTGCGGCCCGCGGTGCTGCGGCTCTTCGGCGCCCGGGTCGGCGAGCGGGTGCTCATCCGGCACCGGGTGCGGGTGCAGTGGCCGTGGAAGCTGACGGTCGGCGATGACGTCTGGGTGGGTGAGGACTCCTGGCTGATCAACCTGGAGCCGATCAATATCGGCCATGATGTCTGTGTGTCCCAGGGTGCCGTGCTGTGCACCGGAAGCCACCAACGCAAGTCGCCCACCTTCGAGTTCGACAACGCGCCGATCCGGCTGGAGCCCGGGTCCTGGGTGGCCGCCCGTGCCATGGTGCTGCGCGGCGTCACCGTCGGAGCGGGTGCGGTGGTCGGGGCCGGCGTGGTCGCCCACCGCGATGTGCCGCCGGGTGCCGTGCACACCACCGGAGGTGGCGTATGAGGATCACCCATGTGGTGACGCTGGTCAGCGACGACGGGGCGTACGGCGGTCCGGTGAGCGTGGCCACCGGGCAGCTGGGCGAACTGGCCGCGCGGGGGCACGAGGTGGAGCTGGTCTCGCTGTGGCGGGGCCGGAGCGCGCCCCCGCGGTCGGTGGACGGGGTGCCGCTGCGCGCCCGGACCGCCCGCACGCTCGTGCCGGGGCAGGGCTTCCTGGGCCTGTTCCACCCCGGGCTGCTGCCCACGCTCTGGCGGCGGGTGGGCCGGGCCGACGCCCTGCATCTGCACGCCGGGCGGGACCTGGTGTCCCTGGCCGCGCTCGTGGTGGCCGTGGTGCGCCGCCGGCCCTTCCTCGTGCAGACCCATGGCATGGTCCAGCCCCGCGGCTCGGCGGTGGCCCGGCTCTTCGACCGGGTGTATGTCCCGCTGCTGCGGCGGGCGGCCGCGGCCCTGGTCCTGACCGACGAGGAGGAGACCGGGCTGCGGAAGGTCCTGGGCCCGCGCGGACCACGGCTGGTCCGGCTCCCCAACGGCGTCCGCTCCCGCCCGGCCGACGGGGAGCGCAGGGAGACCGATGTGCTGTTCCTCGCGCGGCTACAGAGCCGTAAGCGCCCTGAGGCGTTTGTGCGGATGGCGGCGCTGGTGCACCGCAAACGGCCCGAGGTGTCATTCACCCTGCACGGTTCGGACGAGGGGCGGCTGGCGGAGGTGCGGCGGCTGATCGCCGAGGAGGGGCTGGGCGAGGTCGTGACGTACGGCGGGGCCCTCGACCACGACGCCGCGGTGCGGCGGACCGCGCAGGCCACCATCTACGTGCTGCCCAGCGTCGACGAGCCGTTCCCGATGAGCGTGCTGGAGTCCCTGGCGGTGGGCACCCCGGTGGTCTGCACCGGCAGCTGCGGGATCGCCGGGACGCTCCGGCGGCGCGAGGCCGCTGTGGTGACCGACGGTTCGCCGGAGCAGCTGGCGGACGCGGTGCTGCGGCTGCTGGAGGACCGACCGCTGCGGGAGCGTGTCACCCGGGCCGGTCGTGCGGCCGTCGAGGCGGAGTTCTCGCTGGCGGCCGTGGCCGACCGGCTGGAGGGGTGGTACGGGTCCCTCGCCCGGCCCGGCGCACGATGACCGGGGCGGCGGGGGCCGGTGCCCCCGCCGCCTGCGGCTAGGTCCTGTCGTCAAACTCCCGCCTGCCGCGCGGCGCCTGGCACGCACGCTCGCTGCGTTGTCGGATCGTCCAGGTAGACCCATTACGAGGACGACCCTCCGCCTTGCGATCGCACGCACCAGACGCCGCGCGGCCTGCCCTTCGGGCAGACGACGGGAGTTTGACGACAGGACCTACCGTCCGGCTGCCCGCGCGATCCGCAGCAGTTCGGTGATCCGCTCCAGACCGGCCCGGCTGCTGAGCCGCTGCTCGACGTACTCCGGGCCGCAGGCTCCCAGCCGGGACGCCCGCCCCGGGTCGTCGGCGAGCGCCCGGACCTCCGCCAGGAGCGCCTTGGGGTCCTCCGGGGCGAGCACCGTCCCGGCGCCCGAGCGCAGCACCTCCTGTGCGGTGCCCCCTTCGGCGGCCACCGAGGCGATCACCGGCCGGCCCGTCATGAAA
>NZ_JBYISA010000097.1:0-2844 GCF_057708345.1 Streptomyces sp. bgisy130 | reverse complement strand
TTCCGCTCAGAGGGATTCTGCTGAGAGCGTGCGTTGGTGGTGGCGGGCGGTGGTGTCCGGCACAGTCGCCGTCATGAAGCTACTGATGCTGGGTGGTACGGAGTTCGTGGGGCGGGCGGTTGCCGAGGCGGCGCTGGCGCGGGGGTGGGAGGTGACGGTGTTCCACCGGGGGACGCATGCGCCGCCGGAGGGGGCGACGGCGCTGCACGGTGACCGTGGGAGCGCGGCGGGGCTCGCGGCCCTGGAGGAGGGGGAGTGGGACGCCGTCGTCGACACCTGGAGCGGTGCGCCGTCGGCGGTGCGGGACACGGCGCGGCTGCTGTCAGGGCGGGTCGGGAGGTACGCGTATGTCTCCAGCGGCTCGGTGTACACCTTTCCGCCCACGCCCCCGTTCGACGAGCAGGCCCCGGTGGTGGCGGGCTCCCCCGATGCCACGGACGCCGAGGACTATGCGCAGGCCAAGCGGGGTGGTGAGCTGGCCGCGGCCGAGGCGTTCGGGGACCGGGCGCTGCTGCTGCGTGCGGGGCTGATCCTCGGGCCGTACGAGAACATCGGGCGGCTGCCGTGGTGGTTGAACCGGATCGCCCGTGGTGGCCCGGTCCTCGCGCCGGGGCCGCGGGAGTTGGCGCTCCAGTACATCGACGTCCGGGATCTCGCCGCATGGACGGTCGATGCGCTGGAGGCCGGACGCGGTGGTGCGTACAACCTGGTGAGCGAGGTCGGGCACGCCACGATGGGGGAGTTCCTGGAGAGTTGTGTGACGGTCACCGGCGCGGACGCGGAGCTGCGCTGGACCGCCCCGGAGGATGTCCTCGCCGCCGGTATCGCGCCCTGGATCGAGCTGCCGGTCTGGCTGGCGACCGGCGAGCCGGATGCTGCGATCTACGGTTCCGATGTGTCCAAGGCCCTCGCGGCGGGGCTGCGTTGCCGTCCCGTCGGTGAGACGGTCGCCGACACCTGGGCCTGGCTCCAGCGCATCGGCGGGGTGGCGCCGCAGCGGCCGGACCGGCCGGTGGTGGGGCTGGCCCCGGAGAAGGAGGCGGCGGCGCTGGGGTAGCGGGGCGCGGCCGGAACCCGTCGCCGCAGGGGGTGCGGGGCCGCGGCTCTTGGCGGCGGGGCGGCCGGGGCCCCTGTCAGCGGCGTGCCCTGCCGCAGCTCGACTGCCCGAGCCCGCATCCCGGCGGCCGACTCCCACTCACCCCGGCTCCGGGCGGCCGGTGCGGCGGCGTGCAGCCGTTCCGCCTCGGCGACGTCCAGCGCCCCGCCCGCAAGGCGCTCCGCCCGCGATGCGGGTGCGGCGTCGTGGTCCGGGCGGACTTCAGCGCTCTGCCCGACTCATCGATGGAGGAAGGCAGTACGCAGCCGCCTTCCGGCCCGGTGGACCGGTCAGCGGTCTTGGCCAGGGGGAAGGCCAGGCTTCACGCTGATTTCTGACGTCCGGAAGGAAGGGCGGTCGGCCCTTCGCCTGCGCGCAGGTGACGCAGGATGCGCGCAAACACCTCGGACACGATGTTGTGCAGCCGAGAGGCAACGGCATCAAATTTCCTACGCGTTCAGTCGGAAAGGTGTGCGCATTTCCATGGCTTGTGATGGGACGTCACATGCGCCGCCGGAGAGCCATCATTTTTAAGTCATCCCTTTTTAAGGAGCATGCGTACCCCAAAAGAAGCATCAGGGCTCGATGGCGGGGGGCAATTCGAGATGTTCCGAGACGTGCGGCGCAGCCTCGTCCATGATGCGCCATCGGATCCGGATGCGTTCGCCACCTGCGCCTTTGGCTCGGCTGACGATAATTGAGTGGAAAAAAATGATGCTGCATCGGCTCCGGGTGCAATCGCAGCCGTGCCCGTTCGTCTGCAGAGGTGGAGCGCGTGCGCCTTGCGCCCGCCTGCGTTTTTTTCGGCAGTACTCACAGAGACATGGGGTCAGGATGTTCGCATCACAGCGCCACGGCGTCAGGACGCCCGGCGGACGCGGTGAACGCAACCATCGAAGGGGGAATCCGGCGACGCGACGGCGGACGGCCGGGAGGGTGGTGCGTGGCGTACTCGCAGCGGCACTGCTCCCGTTCAGCGGTTTCGCTCTGATCACCGCCGTTGCCCCAGCCGCCCCTGCGGCCGCCGCCGCTTGCGCCCCCGAGGCACTGAGCAACAGCGGATGGACAGCCACGGGCCAGTGGGCCAGCGGCGATGGGGGCAATCACTGGTGGAACACGGTGGACGGGGCAAAAAACGACACGCTGACCCACCCGGTCACCAACCTGGGGGACAGCGGGAAGCAGTTCACCTTCGACTACCAGTACACCAGGGGGTCGGCGGCGACCACCATGACGGTTTCATACAACGGCGTCGTTTACGCGACCGCGACCTCGCCCGGGTCGAACGCCTCCCAGGGCGTGACCTGGGAGGCGAGCAAGGGTGCCACGGTCAGCCCCACCTCCGTGGCGACGTCAGGCACAAGCACCGCGATAACGATCACGCTGCCCGACAGTGCGCCCGCCAACGGAGATCTCGTCTTCACCGCGAACCCCGTAGGAGCATCGACCGTTCCCAATGACGACCATCATGTCGGCAACGTCAAGGCCACCAGCACCAACTGCGCAGACTTCGCGGTCACCAAGCAGGGGCCGGCCGCCGTACGGCCGGGCGGGTCCGTCGAGTACAAGATCGACGTGACCAACAGCGGTCCGTCGAAGGACACCTACACGGTGTCGGACACGCTGCCCGCCGGTCTCACCGAAGCCACCACGAGCACGCGGGGCTGCACCATCGCGTCGGGCACCCTGACGTGCAAGGGAACGGCCCTACCCGTTGGCAGCAAGAGGACCATCACCGTTCAGGGGAA
>NZ_JBYISA010000096.1:0-3271 GCF_057708345.1 Streptomyces sp. bgisy130 | reverse complement strand
CGTGGATGCCTTGGCGTGCAGCGCCTTGGGGTCGGCGCCCGGCTGGTCGGCCTCCCAGGCAACCTGGTGGGTGTAGGCCCGGTTGACCGCGATATCGACCGCGCAGTCCGCCAGCATCCCCTGCACCAGCTGGAAGTCGGCGATCGGGGACCCGAACTGCTTGCGCTCCACCGCCCAGTCCCGGGCGAGTTGCAGGGCCCGCTCGGCGGCTCCGGTCGTCCGGGCGGCGATCATCAGCCGTTCGTCGGTGAACCATTCCTTGGTGAGTTCATAGCCGTTGCCGACACCGCCGAGGACATCGTCGTCGGGCACGAAGACATCGGTGAAGGTGAACTCGGGGTGCCCGTTCACGGCGGAGTGCATGAACCGTGGCACCCGGGACATCCGTACGCCCGGCGCCTGCTTGTCGACGAAGAACAGGGTGGCGGCCCGCTCCGGGCCGGCGTCGGCCTGCACCAGCAGGAAGTCGGCGATGTCACCGCAGGTCACAAACCACTTCTCGCCGTTCAGCAGCCAGCCGCCGTCGGTCCGGGTGGCGGTGCTGGTGCCCGAGGAGGGGTCCGATCCCGCGCCGGGTTCGGTCACCGCGAAGGCGTCGAAGCGCTCGCCCCGGATGACGGGGAGCAGGTACTTCTCGCGCTGGGACTCGGTGCCGTACGCCAGCACGTTGGCGGGCCGCCAGGGGATGTCCCACAGGCAGTTGGTGACCTTGCCGAATTCCTCCTCGACGATGACCTGGTCGAGCAGCGACAGTCCCGGGCCGCCCCACTTCTCGGGCATGTTGATGGCGTAGACGCCGGCGTCGATCGCGGCCCGGGTCAGCTCGCGGACGGTGTCGGAAGGCAGCGGTCCGCCGGCCTCCTCGGCCTGGTTCTCGTACCGGATGAGGAGTTCGGTGTAGGCGGCGGCGCGGGCCTTGAGGTCGGCCTGTCGGGGGGTGTAGCGGAAGTCCATGGTGTCCTCCGGGACGGCGGGCGGGGCGTCAGGCCAGTACGGCGCGGGCATCGAGGGCGAGGGCGCCGTCCGGGCGGACGAGCAGGGGGTTGACCTCGATCTCCGTGATCTCGGGGTGGGCGGCGGCGAGGGTGGTGAGCCGCTCGATGACGGCTGCGGCGGCCGCCAGGTCGACCGGGGGCCGGCCACGGACGCCCTTGAGGAGCGCGGCGGTCCGCAGCCCGGTCAGCAGCTGTTCGGCGCGGGCCGCCGGGACGGGCGCCAGGGCGAAGGCGACATCGTGCAGTGCCTCCGTGAGCACCCCGCCCAGGCCGACCATGGCGACCGGGCCGAACCGGGGGTCGCGGTTCACCCCCACGATCAGCTCGACGCCGTCCGTCAGATCGGCCATCGCCTCGACCGAGTAGGAGCCGGCGCCGAGCCGGGCGTGCATCTCCCGGAAGGCGGTGACGAGCGCGGACCGGTCCGGCAGCCCCAGCGCGACCCCGCCGGCGTCGGACTTGTGCAGGAGGTGGAGGGCCTTGAGGACGTAGGGGCCCTCGAACGCGTCGGCGGCGGCGAGCAGTTGGGCCTCATCGGTGATCTCGCGGGCCTCGGGGAAGGGTACTTCGGCGGCGCTCAGCAGCGTCCGTACGCCGTGGTAGCCGGGGTCGCGCAGCGGCGCCGCGGCCGGTGGCAGCGGACGGACGCCGGGCGGGCCGGCCGCCTCGGTCACGGTCATGGCCGCCAGCGCGCGGGCCGCGTCCTCGGTACCGGCGAACACCGGTATGCCCGCCTCGACCAGCGTCCGGCAGCTGGGGGCGTCCGGGAACATCGACTGCACCACCAGGGGTTTGGCGGTCCGCGCCGCATGGCCGGCCATCTGGTGTGCGGTCTCCAGCTCGCCCGCGGCGAGCGCGCTCCCGCCGCCCGCGGTGCCGCTCTCGGCCGCCGGGCCGCCCAGGCCGCCGGTCGCCGCCGAGTAGCCGCCGAAGTATCCGGTCAGCAGGACGGAGTCGACCTCGTCCAGGGCGAGCAGGGCACCGACGGTGTCGCCGTAGGAGTGCGGGTTCTGCTCTCCCATACCGGCGAGGTCGACGGGGTTGCCCACCGCGGACTGGTCCCACAGCAGCGTCCTGAGCTGTCGCTGTGCGGCGGGGCCGAGTTCGGGCACGGCCAGCCCGGCCGCTTCGACGGCGTCGGCGGCGATGGCACCGTGGCCGCCGCCGTCCGTACAGACAGCGGTGCGGTGTCCGGTGGCGCGCCGCCCCCCGTTCAGCGCGGCGAGGACGAGGGTCATCTCATGGGGTGTGGCGACCAGTTCGACGCCCGCGTCCCGGCAGGCGGCGGCCACGACATCGGCGGAGGTGGTCAGGGCGCCGGTGTGGGACTGCGCGCTGCGCGCGGAGGCGGTGCCCCGTCCGGCGGTGAGCAGGACCACCGGTTTGCCCGCCGCGGCGGCCGCCTCGGCGAAGGCCCGGCCGTCGCCGAAGTCCTCCGCGTAGACGGCGATGGCCCGGGTGGCGTCGTGCCGGGCGGCGTCCTCGATGAGATCGACGAGGGTGACATCGGCCTGGTTGCCCAGCGAGACGAACCGGGAGAAGCCCAACCCGTGGGGGGCGCAGCGGAGTTGGAGTTCCAGCGCGAGGTTGCCGCTCTGGCTCAGCAGGGCGATGCCGCCGGGCGCGAAGCGGTCCGAGGCGAGATAGAGCTCGGTGGTGTTGTCGGCGATCCCGAGGCAGTTGGGGCCGACGAGGACGGCGCCGGCGGCGCGTACCCGGTCGGCGATGGCCTGTTGGCGGGCCAGCCCGGCGGGGCCGGTCTCGGCGAAGCCGGCGGTGATGCCGACGATGGCCCGGGCGCCGCAGGCGAGCGCGTCGTCGACGGCGGCCTCGAAGCCGGGGCCCGGTACGGAGATCACCACGAGTTCGACCGGTTCGCCGATCGCGGCGAGTGAGGTGGCGGTGGTGCGCCCGAGGACCGTGCCGCCACGGCGGTTCACGAGGTGGACGGGCCGGCGGCCGGGTGCCCGCAGGGCCTGGGCGGCGACCGCGTGGCCGTACTTGGCCGGGTCGTCACTGGCACCGACCACCGCGACCGACTTCGGGTCGAACAGGGCCGACAGATCACGTCCCATGGTCACCTCTCCAGCCGGAGCGCGGAGTTGGGGCAGATGTCGGCGGCGGCCCGGGCGGCGTCCTCGGAGGCGCCCGGCGCGGGGTCGGCGACGACGGCGGCGTAGCCGAAGTCGTCGAGGTCGATGAGTTCCGGTGCGGGTTCCTGGCACAGGCCGTAGCCCTGGCAGCGGGTGGCGTCGAGACGGAGTTTCACGGCGGTC
>NZ_JBYISA010000095.1:0-3277 GCF_057708345.1 Streptomyces sp. bgisy130 | reverse complement strand
ACCCAGATGCCGCGCCAACTGCACCGCGGCCATGCCGACCCCACCCGCGGCGGAGTGCACCAGCACCGACTCGCCCGCCTGCACATCCCCCAGGTCCACCAAGGCGTAATACGCCGTCAGAAACACCACCGGAACCGACGCCGCCTGCGCGAACGACCACCCCTCGGGTATGCGGGCGAGGGTGCGTGCGTCGGCCACCGCGAGCGGACCGAAGGACTGCGTGAAGAGTCCCATGACCCGATCGCCCGGGGAGAACCCGGTCACTCCCGGGCCGACCTCGGTGACCACACCGGCACCCTCGATCCCCAGGGCCACGGCGTCACCCGGATACATACCGAGCGCGTTCAGCACATCACGGAAGTTCAGACCGGCGGCGCGTACCGCGATCCGCACCTGTCCGGCACCCAACTCGGCCTGAGCCGCCGGGTACTCCGCGAGGTGCAGGTTCTCCAGCGTGCCCTTCTCCGCGATGTCCAGGCACCACGCTCCGCTCCGCTCGGGCACCGGCAGAGCATCCGGCCGCACGTGCCTGCTGAGCCTCGGGACGTAGACCTGGCCTGCGCGTACGGCCAGTTCGGGCTCGTCGCAGGCCAGTGCGGCGGGGAGCACGGCGAGGGACTCGCTCGCCCCGTCGAGATCGACCAGCGTGAACCGGTCCGGGTTCTCCGAACGTGCCGACCGGACGAGCCCCCAGACGGCGGCCAGCGCCGGGTCCGGTCGCCGTTCGTCCACGGTGACCGCGCCCTGGGTGACAACGACCAGCCGGGCCGCGGCGAACCGCTCCTCGGCCAGCCATGCGTGGAGGAGCGCGAGCGCCCGGTGGGTCGCGGTGTGCGCGGCGGCCGCCGGGTCGCCGTCAGGAGCGTCCAGCCGCAGCAGGACGTGGGAGGGCACCTCGCCCTGAGGAAGCGAATCGAGGTCCGGGTACACGGACGCGCCGATCGCGGACAGATCGAGTCGGCCATCGGTGCCGTCGCACATGTCCACGGCCGCTTCGACGGCGACCGCGGACGCCGTACGCCCGGTGGACACGACGGGCTCCGGCAGCGGAACCCAGTCCATCGTGTGCAGCGCGGTGTCCTGCCGGCCGGCCTTGGCCTGGGCGATCCCGTCGGCCGACACGGGTCGCAGGACCAGGGAGTCGATCGTTGCGACGGGTCCGCCCGAGGCATCGGCCAGCTCCAGGGCGACCGAGTCAGGGCCGTTCACGGACAGCCGCGCACGCAGCACCGACGCTCCGGACGCATGCAGCGTAGCCCCCGACCAGGAGAAGGGCAGCCTGGCTCGGCCCTCGTCCGCCTGGTCCGAGGCCACCAGTCCGAGCGCGTGCAGCGCCGAGTCCAGCAGCGCCGGGTGCAGCCCGAAGCCGGCCGCCTCGGGGACGGCGTTCTCCGGAAGTTCGACCGAGGCGAACAGCTCGTCACCACGGCTCCATACCTGGCGCAGCCCTCGGAAGACCGGCCCATAGCCGAACCCCGCTGCCGTCAGCCCCTCGTACAGCCCCTCAACGGAGACGGGCTCCGCCCCGGCGGGCGGCCACTGGGACAGATCCGCCCCGGGCGCCGCGCCGTCCGTGCCGAGTACGCCGACGGCATGGCGTACCCATGGCTGGTCGGCCTGTGCGTCCTGCGGCCGGGAGTAGACGCTCAGCGTCCGGCGTCCGGTCTCATCCGCGGCCCCGACGGCCACCTGAAGCTGTACGGCACCTCGCTCCGGCAGGACGAGCGGCGCCTGAAGCGTCAGTTCCTCCACCTGCCCGCAGCCGACCTGGTCCCCGGCACGGACTGCCAGCTCCAGGAAGGCGGTACCGGGGAGCAGGACCGAGCCCGAAACGACATGCTCGGCGAGCCAGGGCTGGGCCGTAACGGACACCCGCCCCGTGAACACCACGGCGCCGCCATCGTCCGTGCAGTACACGCTGTCCAGGCCCGCTGCGCTGTCCGTGCCGTCCGTGCTGCCGACCAGGGACACGACAGCACCCAGCAAGGGGTGATGAGCGGACACCAGCCCGGCAGAGCCGAGATCACCGGCCGGCAAGCCCGTGAACCGGGGCCAGTAGCGCTGGTGTTGGAAGGCGTAGGTGGGGAGGTCTACGGGGGTGTGGGCGGAGAGCGTGTCGGGTCGGGTGTCGGTGTCGGCGTCGGGTCCGGTGTCGGTCGCGGTCCCGGTCGCGGTCGCGGGGAAGAACGCCTGCCAGTCGATGCCGATGCCGTGGACGAACGCCCGCCCGGCGGCAGACAGCACCGCGGACACCTCACCACGGTCATCACCACGCAGGGCGGGGACCAGGACATGACCAGTGTCCGCCTCGAGGCAGCCCTGCGCCATGGCAGTCAAGGTGCCGTCCGGCCCGATCTCCAGGAACCGGGTCACGTCATGCTCCTCCAACCACCGGATACCGTCAGCGAAACGGACAGCCTCGCGGACATGCCGCACCCAGTAATCGGGGGAGGTCAGTTCCTGCGGCGTGGCGAGTTCGCCGGTCAGGTTCGAGACAACCGGGATGCGGGGCTCCGTATATGTCACGCGCTCGGCGACAGCACGGAATTCCTCGAGCATTGGCTCCATCAGGGGCGAGTGGAAGGCATGGCTCACCTGGAGCCGTTTCACCTTCCGGCCCTCGGACTCGAAACGCCCGGCGATCTCCGCGACCGCGGACTCCTCACCCGCTATCACGACCGAGTGCGGGCCGTTCACCGCGGCGATGCTCACCCGCTGCTCATGGCCTTCCAGCAGCGGCAGCACTTCAGCTTCCGACGCCTGCACCGAGACCATGGCGCCGCCATCCGGGAGTGCCTGCATCAACCGGCCGCGGGCCGCGACCAGACGACACGCATCCTCCAGCGACAAGACGCCCGCCACATGTGCAGCTACCAGCTCACCGATGGAATGGCCCACCAGGTAGTCGGGCCGGACACCGAACGACTCGAAGAGCCGGAACAGCGCCACTTCAAGGGCGAACAACGCCGGCTGGGTGTATCCCGTCTGGTTCAGCACCTCGCCATCGGCATCGGCATCCTCGCCGAACACCACACCCCGCAGCGGCAACGCCAACTCACTGTCGAAGTGCGCGCACATGGCATCAAAAGCGTCCGCGAATACCGGGAAGGTGTCATACAACTCCCGTCCCATGCCGATCCGTTGTGCGCCCTGCCCAGTGAAGAGCAGAGCTACGCGCGCTTCGGGTTCAGCCAGAGCGGTCACCACGGGAACAGCGTCGTCTCCCGTGGCCAGCGCCCCAAGTCCGTCCATCAGAGCATCGCGCTCGGTACCAAGT
>NZ_JBYISA010000094.1:0-3424 GCF_057708345.1 Streptomyces sp. bgisy130 | reverse complement strand
ACATGCCGTGTCCACCGTCACCGCCGGGCCCTCAAGACCCAGCGCATACGACACCCGGCCCGACACCACAGCGGCTGCATTCCCGGTTCCGACGTAGCCGTCGAAATCGTCCGGGGAATTGGCCAGGAGGGCCGGATAGTCCTGACCGTTTGTGCCCACGAAGACCCCGGCCCGACTCCCCCGCAACGTCTGCGGATCAATGCCGGAACGCTCAAACGCCTCCCAGGAGGTCTCCAGCAGCAGGCGCTGTTGCGGGTCGGTTGCTACCGCTTCCCGGGGGCTCATACCGAAGAAGGCCGGTTCGAATCGATCCACGTGCTTCAGGAAACCGCCGGAATTGACGTAACTGGTGCCCGAGTGTTCCGGGTTGGGATCATAAACCGCATCCAGGTCCCAACCACGATCGACCGGAAATTCCCCGACCGCGTCCACACCGCCCGACAGCAGCTCCCAAAAAGCCTCAGGACCATCCACACCACCCGGGAACCGGCAACTCATCCCCACAATCACAATGGGATCACCCTCAACGACCGAGGGCACCATCCGCTGCTCAACATCATCCTGGGCCGGCGCTATCCGGGTCCGCAGAAAACCAGCCAACGCAGCCGGCGTCGGATAGTCGAAGACCACCGTCGCACTCAACGTGACCCCGCACGCCACACTCAATACGTTGCGAAGCTCCACAGCGAGCAACGAGTCGACCCCAAGATCCCGAAAAGGCCGGTTCAACGGCACCCCGGCAGGCCCCGCATAATGCAGCACCCCAGCCGCATACGACCGAACCAGATCGGTGAGCACTCGTTCCTGCTCCACCGCCTCCAAACCCGCCAACTGCCGGCGCAGCTCGGACGGACGATCTCCGCCACCCGCCCCGGCTGCGAGCTCGACCTCGGTACGGATCTCCGGAAGATCACCGAGCAACGGACTCGAGCGCACCGCAGCGAAAGCGGAACGGAAGTCCGACCAAGCGATATCGGCTATCACCAGACCGGGCGTGCCGGACGAAATCGCATGCTCCAGGGCATCGACAGCCAGGTCCGGCCGCAGCGGAGACACCCCACCCCGGCGCATCCGCTGCGCCATCGACGCATCGCTCGCCATACCGATCTCGCCCCAGGGCCCCCACGCGACGGACGTCGCAGGCAGCCCTTCAGCCACACGCTGCTCCGCAAGCGCATCCAGGAAAGCATTGGCAGCCGCGTAATTCGCCTGACCGGCGGCACCAATAGCCCCCGCGAACGACGAGAACAACACGAACGCGGAGAGCTCACGCTCTCGGGTCGCATCATGCAGATTCACAGCTGAGACGGCCTTTGCCTGCATGACAGTGGCGAACCGCTCAGCCGTGAGTGAGTCAAGTACACCGTCGTCGAGTACGGCCGCAGCGTGGAAGACGGCGTCCACGGGGTGCTCGGACAGCAGTGCCTCAACCGCCTCCGCGTCCGCCACATCACAGGCCACCACGCTCACCCGCACACCAAGGGCGGACAGCTCCGCCTCCAACTCCACCGCACCCGGAGCCTCCGAGCCTCGACGGCTGGTGAGGACCACGTGCTCAGCACCGCGCTCAGCCACCCAACGCGCCACACGCGCACCCAGAGCACCCGTACCACCCGTGATCAACACCGTCCCCCGCGGCCGCCAACCACCAACCGCGCTCCCCCCAACGGCCGCCGGGGCGTGCACCAGCCTCCGCCCAAACACACCCGACGCCCGCACCGCAACCTGATCCTCAGAGCCATCAGCCAGAACACCGATGAACCGGTCAAGCGCCCTACCGTCCACCGACTCCGGCAGATCGACCAGACCGCCCCAACGGTCCGGCAACTCCAAAGCCGCCACCCGACCCAAACCCCACACCGCAGCCTGCATCGGATCCGGCCCGCCATCCAACGAGCCGATCGCAACAGCCCCCTGCGTCACCACCCACAGCCGCCCACCGACACCCGCATCCCCCAACGCCTGCACCACCACAGCGGCACGCACCGCATCCGCAACGCCCACCGCCAATACACCAGCAACCGGCTCCTCACCAGCCACCTCACACACCCGCTCAGCCAGCAACCCACGCTCCACATCAGCGGTCCATTCCACCCGCTCAACCCGAACACCACGCGCCGCCAGCCCATCCACCACAGCCTCGGCAGACGCATCACCCGACGCCACCAACGCAATCCAACGACCGCCCAACACCCCACCGGACTGCGTCACCACCGGCTTCCACTCCACCCGATACCGCCAGTCCGCATGGGGACGTGAGTCAGGTGCCGGCGTCGGCCAGAAGCGCTCACGCTGGAACGGATACGTGGGCAGCGCCACACTTCGGGCAGCGGGGAAACACATACGCCAGTCCACATCCATACCGTGCACAAACCCATGGGACACAGCAGCCAACAGCGCTTCAGCCTCCGAGCGGCCCTTCCGCATGATGGGCGCGAGCTGAAGATCAGCTGCCGAGAGACAGTCCTGCGCCATGGCGGTCAGGGTGCCGTCCGGCCCGATCTCCAGGAACCGGGTCACCTCGTGCTCCTCCAACCACCGGATACCGTCGGCGAAGCGAACGGCCTCGCGGACATGCCGCACCCAGTAATCGGGGGAGGTCAGTTCCTGCGGCGTGGCGAGTTCGCCGGTCAGGTTCGAGACGACCGGGATGCGGGGCTCCGTATATGTCACGCGCTCGGCGACAGCACGGAATTCTTCGAGCATCGGCTCCATCAGCGGCGAATGGAAGGCATGACTGACCTGGAGCCGCTTCGTCTTCCGTCCCTGCTCCTCGAAACGCCCGGCTATCTCCGCCACCGCGGACTGCTCACCGGAGACCACGACCGCCTGCGGACCGTTCACCGCGGCGATACTCACCCGCTGCTCATAGCCTTCCAGCAGCGGCAGCACTTCAGCTTCCGACGCCTGGACCGAGACCATGGCGCCGCCATCCGGGAGTGCCTGCATCAACCGGCCGCGAGCCGCGACCAGACGACACACATCCCCCAGCGACAACACCCCCGCCACATGAGCCGCCACCAACTCACCAACAGAATGACCCACCAAGTAGTCCGGCCGGACACCAAATGACTCCACCAACCGGAACAGCGCCACCTCCACCGCAAACAACGCCGGCTGGGTATATCCCGTCTGGTTCAGCACCTCGCCATCGGCATCGGCATCCTCGCCGAACACCACACCCCGCAGCGGCAACGCCAACTCACCATCAAAGTGCCCGCACACGGCATCAAAAGCGTCCGCGAATACCGGGAAGGTGTCATACAACTCCCGCCCCATGCCAAGCCGTTGTGCGCCCTGTCCTGCGAACAGCAGAGCCACTCGCGCTTCGGGTTCAGCCAGAGCGGTCACCACGGGAACAGCGTCGTCTCCCGTGGCCAGCGCCCCAAGTCCGTCCATCAGAGCATCGCGCTCGCTACCCAGG
>NZ_JBYISA010000093.1:0-4046 GCF_057708345.1 Streptomyces sp. bgisy130 | reverse complement strand
CCGGAGACAAAGCCCAGCTGCTCGAACATCACATTCGCCCAGCTGTCCTCGTTGCGGCACAGATAGGCGTTGTCGGCCTTGTCCGGCGCGAAGAGCAGCTGCGCCATGCGCTTCCCGGCCCCGCGGAACCGCAAGCCATTGGCCTTGAGCTTTCCTCCAGGGGCGTCGAGCAGCGCGTGGGGCGAGCGAATGAGATAGGTGCCGGCCGGTACGTCGATCACGGTTCGGCCGACGTGGTCCCACACCCGTTCGGCCGCTTGGGAGTACGCGTGGGCGAACGCCTCGCTGTCGTCGGTACGTCCGTCGCCCTTGGCTCCGCAGTCCGCCACCACATCGATGACGTCCTTGCCCTCAGGCTTGTCGCCGGTGACCAACGGCCGAGAGCCACGGGTTTCCGAGCCGCACCCGGTGAGGACGGCTGCCAGCGCGGCGGTGGTACCCGCCAGCACCGACCGGCGGGTGGTGCCACCGAATGACGGAGAAATCCTGCCTGCCATGATGTTGCTCCTTCGAGGTCCATTCATCAGGTGGGGAACATGAGCCAGTTCGGATATGCGATCAGAGAGCTGTCTGCGGCTCAGAAAACCGCGAAGGGGGTGTCCTTGTATTCGCGCTACGTGAACCGGCCGGCTGGCCGGGTGCTAGCCGCCGCGGGCTACAGCATGAAATTGACGCCCAATCAGGTCACCATGGTCAGTGGGGTCTTCACCTTTACCGGCGTCATCATGATTGCGATGCTCCGGCCCTCGCCCGCCGCAGCGGCCGGAATTTTCGTGGCCCTGGCAATCGGTTTCGCCCTCGATTCTGCCGACGGGCAGCTCGCCCGGCTGACCGGAAGCGGCAGTGCCGCGGGGGAATGGCTGGACCATGTGGTCGACTGCGCGAAGATGCTGGCCATCCACATGGCTGTACTCGTCTCGTTCTACCGCTACTTCGGATTCTCCGACTCCCGGTATCTGTTCGTTCCCGTCGCCTTCCAGTTCACGGCGGTGATGGTCTTCTTCGGCGGCATCCTCACCGAACAGCTCAAGCGCGCCGACCGACTGCGCAGCGGTGCAGGCGGTCCGGCGCTCACGCCAGTTGCCTCCACACTGCGTTCCGTCGCGCTGCTGCCGGTCGACTACGGGGTGTTCTGCGCCTTGTTCCTGCTGTTCGGCAGCCGGGACGTGTTCCTGGCGCTGTACTGCTGCCTGCTCACCGCCCACGTCCTCTTCATGGTGGCGTTCCTCGTCAAGTGGTATCGAGAGTTGTCCGTTCCCGGCCGCTGACGGGCCGGGAACGGACAACTCGACAGGGTGGGGAACCCGTGCAAGGAATTCGGATGGGTTCTTCCGGTCAAGCCGAATTCGCGAGCTCGTCGAGCACGCTGCGCAGCAAGGAGCTCGACGTGCTGACGGTGTACGGGAAATAGATCACATCGACCCCGACGGTCGCGAAATCCCGTTCGAGCTTGTCGCCTTTGCTCGTCCCCTGCCAGTCGTCTCCCTTGAAAATGACGTCGAACCGTATCTGCTGCCAGGTCTCCAGCTTGTCGGGCACCGTCTCGACGAACGCCGCGTCCACGAATTGGACGCTGCGCACGATGGCCAGCCGCTCGACCAGTGGAATGACCGGCGTCTGCCCCTTGGCCTCAACCGCCATCTCGTCCGACACCACACCGGCCACCAGGTAGTCGCACTGGCTTTTGGCGTGCCGGAGTATGTTCAGGTGTCCGACATGGAAGAGGTCATAGACCCCGGGCGCATAACCTACTCGGTACGTCATTTTCCCCACTCCTGGCATACGGTCAGTTTCCGGCGGCCACAAAGACAGGGCCGTTGCGCCCGGACACATTGGTGCCGTCGGTGACCTCGATCGAGTAACGGTGCGTGGAGCCGGGCTCCACGGTGTCCGTGTAGCTCATGGCCGGCCGGTTCCAGTAGCGCGAGTCCTGGTTGAGCTCGGTCAGGTACTTACCGTCGCGGTAGATCCGGTAGGTCAGGACGGCGTCGTCCCGGTCCCACGATGACTTCCAGTTCAGCGTGATCTGGCCCTGGGAGGAGCTCGCGCCGCTGAGAACCGGTACCTGCGGCGCTTTGGTGTCCGCCGCTGCCGCGAAGCGGGTCAGGCCCTGCTGCGGTGCGCCATTGACGGTGGTGAACTCGCCGCCCGCCCACAGGGTGTCGTCCGCCATGGTCAGCGCCCGCGGGCCGATGTGTTCGCCGTTCCCGTCGTTGGTGTCCGGGAACCACGGCAGGATCGTCTTGTCCGAGATCGACTGTGCCAGCAAGTGCTGGCGGTTGCCGCTGTCGGCGAAGCCCCCCGGGGTGGTGGAGCAGTCGTGTGCATGGGAGGCGCTGTAGAGGACGCCGCCGTACGGGACCACCGCCTGGGTGCCGCCCAGGCAGGTGTCCTTCCAGAGCTGTGTGCCGTCCGACAGCCGGCCGGCCGCGCGGCCGTCGAAGACGCCGCCCCCGTAGCCTTCGGCGCCCAGATAGAAGTTGGTGCCGTCGTTGGCCAGCGATTTGACCGCGGATGCCGCGGGAATCCAGCCGGTGAAGGAGTCGACGAGAGCGCCGGTGGTCGCGTCGAGCCCGGCCAGCGCGTGCACGGTGTCCACGCTTCCGTTCACCGAGGTGAACCGGCCGCCGATGATGACCTTGTTGAGCTGGGGGGCGACCGTGATGGCGTTGACCCCCGGTGTGGCGTCGATGGGGACCGAGGAACCACGGATGGTCGCGTTGAACGGGAGCAGCTCGCTGTTGGGCCGCAGCGCAGCGATCCGCTCGCGGGTCTGACCCTGGACGGTGCTGAACTGGCCGCCGATGTAGACCGTGTCAGCGGTGACGTCGATGGCCCGTACGGTCGAGCCGACCGTCGGCTTCCATTCCCCAGCGATGGTGCAGTCGGCGGTGTTGAGGGCGGCCGTGTTGGACCGGCCCGCCGCGTCGGCCCTGCTGAACGAGCCGCCGATGTAGATTCGCGAGCCGTCGGGCGACGCCTTCATCGCTCGAATGGTGCCGCTGCCGCCGGTGAACGCCGGTGCGCACGGCAGCGGTTCACCGGTCTTGGCGTCAAAGGCCGCGAAGTTCGTACGGGGGACATCACCGGCGCCGGGTGCCCCGCCCGGCGGCCGTATGTGGCTGAAGGTGCCTCCTACGTAGACGACGCCCTTGGCGTAGGCCATGGCCCACACGGTGCCGTCGGTCTGCCAGGTGCTCAGCGGATCAGCGGTGAGGGTGGTTTCGCCGGCCTGCGCATCACCTGCGAAAAGGGCCGTCGATGCGGTTCCCATCACTGCGGCCGCGAGCACGACATTGACGGATCTGCTTCTTCTACGCACAAATTTCTCCTGGAAGTAAGTGTGATAGCTGACGTCAGGACAGGACGCGGGAACTCAACGAATTCTGCTCGGAAATGGGCTCATTGTTCACCGAGAGTTTTCCGGACCACGCTTGCGCAGCGCCTCGCAGAATTCCCCTACGCCCAGCGGCAATCGATAGCGCCAGACGGCCGCACCAAAGGCCGCGATGGCCAGTGCAGTTCCCAAGAAGGCGCCGTGAGCACCGTCCCCGAGAAACGCCCGTGTGACAAACACCGGGAAGGCCACCGTAACAGTACCAATCACGGCGGAATATACATAGCCCCGGTCAAAGGTACAAAAGCCCAATCGGTAGTGAGCCAGCAGCGCCGAAGCGACGTTGTCCACCACGACCGCCAGGCCCCAGGAAATCGCCGCCCCCAGCACCCCGTAGCGCGGAACCAGCCAGATGCCGCTGCCCAGTTGGGCCACGAACGCGGCACTGGCAACCACCAGATTCCAGACGCTCCGTCCGGCCATGAGGATGACCGTCTGTGCATTGCCGACACCGACATTGACCAGACAAGCCACCGCCACGGCCACCAGGCCCGCCGCACCACCGCTGAAGCCGGACCCGAAGACTGACAGTGCGGTCCCTGGGTACGCCGCGAGGATCACGAACACGGGCCAGGAAAAGAGCGCGATCCAGCGTGTCGACAACCTGTGCAGATGACGGGCCCCGTGCGTATCGCCGGCCGTCAGCAGG
>NZ_JBYISA010000092.1:0-4053 GCF_057708345.1 Streptomyces sp. bgisy130 | reverse complement strand
GCGGAGACGAAGCCCAGCTGCTCGAACATCACATTCGCCCAGCTGTCCTCGTTGCGGCACAGATAGGCGTTCTCACCGTCGGACGGCGCGAACAGCAGCTGCGTCATCCGTTTGCCGGCCCCGCGGAACCGTAAGCCGTTGGCCTTGAGCTTTCCGCCGGGGGCGTTGAGCAGGGCGTGGGGCTTGCGGATGAGGTAGGTGCCGGCTGGTATGTCGATCACGGTCCGGCCGACGTGGTCCCAGACCCGGCCGGCCGCGTAGGAGTACGCGCGGGCGAACGCGCGGCTGTCGTCGGTGCGCCCGTCGCCCTTGGCGCCGAAGTCCGCGACCACATCGATGACGTCCTTGCCCTTGGGCTTGTGGCCGGTGACCACGGGGGCCCGGGCGTCGTCGGACGACTGCCGGGAGGCAGAGGCCGCCGGCTCGCATCCGGTGAGGGCGGCCGCCAGCGCCGCGGCCGTACCCGCCAGCACCGTCCGGCGATCGGCGCCACCGGTTGACGGAGAGGTCCTGCCTGCCATGATGTTGCTCCTTCGGGGGTCCATTCATCAGGTGGGGGACATGAGCCAGTTCGGATATGCGATCAGACAGCTGTCTGCGGCCCAGAAATCCGCGAAGGGAGTGTCCCTGTACTCGCGCTATGTGAACCGGCCGGCCGGCCGGGTGTTAGCCGCCGTGGGCTACAGCCTCAAACTGACACCCAATCAAGTCACCATGATCAGCGGGGTTTTCACCTTTGCCGGCGTGGTCATGATTGCGATGCTCCGGCCCTCGCCCGCCGCAGCGGCCGGTATTTTCGCGGCGCTGGTCCTCGGTTTCGCCCTCGACTCCGCCGACGGGCAGCTCGCCCGGCTGACCGGAACCGGCAGCGCCGCGGGGGAGTGGCTGGACCATGTGGTCGACTGCGCGAAGATGCTCGCCCTCCACATGGCCGTACTCGTCTCGTTCTACCGCCACTTCGGCCTCTCCGACCCTCGGTATCTGTTCGTACCCGTCGCCTTCCAGTTCGCCGCGGTGATGGTCTTCTTCGGCGGCATCCTCACCGAACAGCTCAAGCGCGCCGACCGGCTGCGGAGCGGTGCGGGCGGGCCGGCACCCACGGCACCCGCCTCCACGCTGCGCTCCGTCGCCCTGCTGCCGGTCGACTACGGGGTCTTCTGCGCCCTGTTCCTGCTGTTCGGCAGCCCGGACGTGTTCCTGGTGCTGTACTGCTGCCTGCTCGTCGCCCATCTGCTGTTCATGGTGGCGTTCCTGGTGAAGTGGTACCGCGAGCTGTCCGCCCCCGGCCGCTGACCGGCCGGGGACGGACACCTCACCAGGGCAGGCGGCCCGGGCCGGTCACGCGGAATTCGCGAGCCCGTCGAGCACCTTGCGCAGCAGGGTGCTCGACGTGTGCACGGTGTAGGGGAAATAGATCACATCGACCCCGACGGTCGCGAAATCCCTTTCGAGCTTGTCGCCTTTGCTCGTCCCCCGCCAGTCGTCGCCCTTGAAAATGACGTCGAACCGTACCTGCTGCCAGGTCTCCAATTTATCGGGCACCGTCTCGACGAACGCCGCGTCCACAAAGCGGACGCTGCGTACGATCTCCAGCCGCTCGGCCAGCGGAATGACCGGTGCCTGCCCTTTCGCCTGCACCGCCATTTCGTCCGAGACGACACCGGCCACCAGATAGTCGCACTGGCTTTTCGCATGCCGGAGAATATTCAGATGCCCGACGTGGAATAGGTCGTAGACCCCGGGCGCATAACCTACTCGGTGCGTCATTTACCCCCCACTCGGCAAACGGTCAGTTTCTGGCGGTCACATAGACCGGGCCGTTGCGCCCGGACACATTGGTGCCGTCGGTGACCTCGATCGAGTACCGGTGCTGGGCCCCGGGCTCCACGGTGTCCGTGTAGCTCATGTTGGGCCGGTTCCAGTAGCGCGAGTCCTGGTTGAGCGAGGTCAGATACTCGCCGTCCCGGTAGATCTTGTAGGTCAGGGCACCGTCGTCCCGGTCCCACGAGGCCTTCCAGTTCAGCGTGATCTTGCCCCGGGATCCGCTCGATCCGCTGAGCAGCGGCACCTGCGGCGCCCCGGTGTCCGGCGCCGCCGTGAAGCGCGTCAGGCCCTGCTGCGGCGCGTCGTTGACGGTGGTGAACTCGCCGCCCGCCCACAGGACGCCGTCCGCCATGGTCAGCGCCCGCGGGCCGATCTGCTCGCCGATCCCGTCGTTGGTGTCGGGGAACCACGGCAGGATCGTCTTGTCCGAGATCGACTGCGCCAGGAAGTGCTGACGGTTGCCGATGTCGGTGAAGCCGCCCGGGGTGTTGGAGCAGTCGTGCGCGTGGGAGCCGCTGTAGAGGACGCCCTTGTACGGCAGGACCGCCTGGGTGGCGCCCAGACAGGTGTCCTTCCAGAGCTGCCCGCCGTCCGTCAGCCGGCCCGCCGCGCGGCCGTCGAAGACCCCGCCGCCGGTGCCCTCGGCGCCCAGATAGAAGTTCGTCCCGTCATTGACCAGAGACTTGACCGCGGAGCGGTTGGGGATCCAGCCGGTGAAGGAGTTGACGACCCGGCCGGTGGTCGCATCCAGCCCGGCCAGCGCGTGCACGCTCAGGAAGCTGCCGTTCACCGAGGTGAATCGGCCACCGATGATGACCTTGTTGAGCTGCGGAGCGACCGTGAGGGCGTTGACCGCCGGGGTGGGGTCGTTGCCGACCGAGGAACCACGGATCGTCGCCTTGAACGGCAGCAGCTCGCCGTCGGGCCGCAGCGCGGCGACCCGCTCGCGGGTCTCCCCCTGGACGGTGTCGAACCCGCCGCCGATGTAGACCGTGTCGGCGGTGACGTCGATGGCCCGTACGGTCGAGCTGACCGTCGGCTTCCAGCCCGCCCCGATGGTGCAGTCATCGGTGTTGAGGGCGGCCGTGTTGGACCGGCCCACCGGGCCGGCCTTCCCGAACGAGCCGCCGATGTAGACCGTCGAGCCGTCGGGCGAGGCTTTCATGGCCCGGATCGTGCCCGTGCCGCCGGTGAACGCCGGGGCGCAGGACAGCGGTTCACCGGTCTTGGCGTCGAAGGCCGCGAAGTTCTTACGGGCGACTTCGCCGGTGCCGGGGGCGGCGCCCGGCGGCCGGATGTGGCTGAAGGTGCCTCCCACATAGACGATGCCCTTGGCATAGGCCATGGCCCACACGATGCCGTCGGTCTGCCAGGTGCGCAGCGGATCGGCGGTGAGGGTGCTTTCGCCGGTGGCCTGAGCCGGGCCGGCGGAAAGGGCCGTTGACGCGGTGCCGAGCACCGCGGCGGCGAGCAAGAGATGGACAGATCTGCTTCTTTGGCGCACAGGTCCCCCCTGGAAGCATGGCGCGATCGGAATTGTCAGGGTAGGACGTGGGAACGCGACGAGTTCTGTGCGGAAATGGGACCGGTGTTCACGGTGAGTTTCCCGAACCACGCTTGCGCAGCGCCCCGAAGAACTCCCCTACCCCCAGCGGCAAACGATAGCGCCAGACGGCGGCACAGAAAGCCCCAATGGCTAAAACAATTCCCAAAAGCGCGCCGGGAACGGTGTCCCCGAAAAGCGTCCGCAGCGCGAACACCGGGAGCGCCACCGTCACCACGCCGAGCACCGCGGCGCACCGATAGCCCCGGTCGACGGTGCGAAAGCCCAGGCGGTAGCGGGCCAGCAGCGCGGAGGCACCGTTGTCCACCACGATCGCCAGCCCCCAGGAAACCGCCGCCCCCAGCACCCCGTAGCGCGGAACCAGCCAGATGCCGCTGCCCAGTTGGACCACGAACGCGGCACTGGCAACCACGAGATTCCAGACACTCCGCCCGGCCATGAGGATGACCGTCTGCGCATTGCCGACGCCGACATTGACCAGACAGGCGGCCGCCAGTACCACCAGCCCCGCCGCGCCCCCGCCGAAGCCGGGCCCGAAGAGCGACAGCACGGTCTCGGGGAAGGCGGCGAGGACCAGGAACACGGGCCAGGAGAAGAGCGCGATCCAGCGGGTCGACAACCGGTGCAGATGCCGCGCCCCGGGCCGGTCGCCGCCCGCCAGCAGC
>NZ_JBYISA010000091.1:0-4063 GCF_057708345.1 Streptomyces sp. bgisy130 | reverse complement strand
GCCCAGATGCCGCGCCAACTGCACCGCGGCCATGCCGACCCCACCCGCGGCGGAGTGCACCAGCACCGACTCGCCCGCCTGTAGCTCGCCCAGTTCCACCAGTGCGTAGTACGCCGTCAGGAACACGACCGGGACGGAGGCCGCCTGCGCGAACGACCACCCCTCGGGTATGCGGGCCAGCAGCCGGCGGTCCGCCACCGCAAGGGGGCCGAAGGCACCGAAGAACATCCCCATCACCCGGTCACCGGGCTGAAGGTCCGGTACGCCGGGGCCGACCTCCAGCACCACCCCGGCGCCTTCACTGCCGAGTGCGCCGGCCTCACCGGGGTACATCCCCAGGGCGTTGAGCACATCGCGGAAGTTGACGCCTGCCGCACGCACCCCGATGCGTACCTGTCCGACCCCCAACTCGGCGTTCGCCTCCGGGCACTTGGCCAGGCGCAGATTCTCCAGGGTGCCCTTGTCGGCGATGTCCAGCCGCCAGGCGTTCCCGTCCCCGTCCGCGTCGTCGGGCCGGCGCAGCGCATCCGCGGACGCGACCCGGGCCAGCCGCGGTACGTGCACCACACCCGCCCGGACCGCAGCCTCGGGCTCTTCGATCGCCAGTGCACCGGCCACGGCGGCGGTCGACTCCACCGTTCCGTCAAGGTCGATGAGTGTGAACCGGCCCGGGTTTTCCACCCTGGCGGCCCGAACCAGGCCCCAGATGGCGGCCTGCGCCGGGTCCGGGTGGTCCGCGTCCGAGGTGCTCACGGCGCCGTGTGTGAGAAGGACCAGCCTGGACCCGCCGAAGCGCGCATCCGCCACCCACTTCTGGAGCAGAGCCAGCATCTCGTGGGCAGCGGTGTGTGCACCGGCGGCAGTGCCGGCCCCGTACTCCGCGCCCGCGCACCTGACCAGCACCACGGCGGGCACCTCGTCGGCGAGTTCGTCCAGACTGTCCGTTGCCTCCACTCGTACGCCGGTGCCTTCCAGGGCCACGGCCAGGGCCAGGTCCCCGACGACCGCCCACGAGTCGTCGGCCGGCGGCTCGTCGGCCTCCACGGTGGGCACGGGCGCGGTGACCCAGTCCACCTGGAACAGCGACTCGTGGAAGGGGGCGCTGCCGCTCATCTGCTCGCCCGAAACCTGACGGAGCGTCAGCGACTCGACGGAGGCGACCGGACCTCCTGTGGGGTCGGCCAGTTCGAGCGAGACGGACTCGGGCCCGGCCTGCACCAGGCGGACCCGCAGGGCGGTGGCTCCGGCGGCACGCAGGGAGACGCCGTTCCAGGAGAACGGCAGCCGTCCCCGGCCCACATCCTCCATGGACACAAACATCATCGCGTGCAGCGCGGAGTCCAGCAGCGCGGGATGCAGCCCGAACGCGCCGGCCAACCCGTCGTGCTCCTCCGGCAGTCCGACCTCGGCGAAGATCTCATCGCCCCGCTGCCAGACGGCCTTCAGCCCCCGGAAGACCGAGCCGTAAACGAACCCCGCCTCGGCGAACCGGCCGTAGAAGTCGTCGACCGAGGTGGCGTCGGCATCGCGCGGGGGCCAGACGGTGAAGTCGTACGGCTCGCCCTGGTCCGCAGCCGCCCCGGAGGACACCGCACCGCTGGCGTTGAGCACCCACGGCTGTTCGCCGGGCTCGTCCTCCGGCCGGGAGTACAGGTTCAGCGTCCGCCGCCCGGACTCGTCCGGCGCCTCCACCGCGAGCTGAAGTTGCACCGCCCCACGCTCCGGCAGGACGAGCGGCGCCGCGATCGTGAACTCGTCGACGCGGCCACAGCCCACCTCATCGGCGGCGCGTACGGCCAGTTCGAGGAAGCCCGTGCCGGGAAACAGGACGGTACCCGTCACCGCATGGTCGGCGAGCCAGGGGTGGGTGTGCAGCGACAGCCTTCCGGTGAAGAGGTAGGCGTCGGAGCCGGCCACTTCGACCGCCGCGCCGAGCAGGGGATGATCCGCCGATCCGAGACCCGCCGAGCTGATGTCGCCGGTCGGCAAGACGGGCGGCCGGGGCCAGTAGCGGTGCCGCTGGAACGCGTAGGTCGGCAGACCAACACGGCGGGCATCGCCACCGGCGAAGGCGGCCTCCCAGGTCAGCGATGTGCCGGCGGCGAACACCTGGGCGAGGGCGGTGAGCAGGCCGGTCGCCTCCGGACGGTCCTTCCGCAGCACGGGGACGAGGAGATGGCCGGGCTCGTCGAGGCATCCCTGCGCCATGGCGGTCAGGGTGCCGTCCGGCCCGATCTCCAGGAACCGGGTTACCTCGTGCTCCTCCAACCACCGGAGACCATCGGCGAAACGGACGGCCTCACGGACATGACGCACCCAGTAGTCGGGCGACGTCAACTCCTGCGGCGTGGCGAGAGCGCCGGTCACGTTCGAGACCACCGGGATACGGGGTTCCTCGTACGTGACGTTCTCGGCGATCGTCCGGAATTCCGCGAGCATCGGCTCCATCAGCGGCGAGTGGAAGGCATGGCTGACCTGGAGCCGCTTCGCCTTCCGCCCCTCGGACTCCAAACGCCCGGCGATGTCCGTGACCACGGACTCCTCACCGGCTATCACGACCGAGTTCGGACCGTTGACCGCGGCGATGCTCACCCGCTGCTCATGGCCCTCCAGAAGCGGCAACACCTCGTCCTCGGTGGCCTGGAAAGACACCATCGCGCCACCCGCCGGCAACGCTTGCATCAGCCGGCCACGCGCCGCCACCAGACGGCAGGCGTCCGCCAGCGACAGGACGCCCGCCACATGAGCAGCCACCAGCTCGCCCACGGAATGGCCCACCAGGTAATCGGGGCGGATACCGAAGGACTCGACGAGCCGGAACAGCGCCACCTCCACCGCGAACAACGCCGGCTGAGTGAAGCCAGTCTGATGCAGCGCCTCAGGGTCCGAATCAGGGTCCGAATCGGCAGCCTCACCGAACACCACATCGCGCAGCGGCGACGCCAATTCACTGTCGAAGTGCGCACAGACCGAGTCAAAGGCATCCGCGAAGACCGGGAACGCGTCATACAGCTCCCGGCCCATCCCCAACCGCTGCGCACCCTGCCCCGTGAACAGCAACGCCAGCCGGCCGTCCGCCTTCGCGGACCCGGTGACAGCGTGCGAAGAGGGATCATCGCCCGCCACAGCAGCCAGGCCGCGCAGCAGCTCGTCCCGGTCCGCACCGAGAACCACGGCCCGGTGTTCCATGACCGAGCGAGTGGTGGCCAGCGACAGACCCACGTCGGCAATGCGCAACGCCGGGAAGCTCTCCACATGCGCGAGCAACCGTGCGGCCTGTGCGCGAAGCGCGGACCTCGTCCGGCCAGAGATCACCCAGGGTGCAGGGAAGGACTCCGCTGCCGACCCGGTGTTTTCGGCAGCCCCGGTCTCGTCCGCGAGCGCGGGCGACTCCTGGGATGTCATGGGGGCGGCGTCATCCTCGGACGGGGCTTCCTCCAGGATCGTATGGGCGTTGGTGCCACTGATGCCGAACGAGGACACACCGGCCCGCCGCGGCCGATCCGACTCCGGCCAGTCCACCGCCTCGGTCAGCAACCGCACCTCCCCCGCCGACCAGTCCACATGCGACGACGGCTCATCCACATGCAGGGTCTGCGGCAGAACACCATGCTGCAACGCCAGCACCATCTTGATCACACCGGCCACACCCGCAGCCGCCTGCGTATGACCGATGTTCGACTTCACCGACCCCAGCCACAACGGCCGGTCCTCATCACGGTCCTGACCATACGTAGCCAACAGCGCCTGCGCCTCGATCGGATCACCCAACGACGTCCCCGTACCGTGCGCCTCCACCACATCCACGTCGGAGGCGGACAGGCCCCCGCTCGCCAATGCCTGCCGGATCACCCGCTGCTGCGACGGACCATTCGGCGCCGTCAAACCATTCGACGCACCGTCCTGATTCACCGCGGTACCGGCTACGACAGCCAGCACCCGGTGGCCGTTCCGGCGGGCATCCGACAACCGCTCCAGCACCAGCATGCCTACGCCCTCGGCCCATCCCGTGCCGTCCGCGGCCTCCGCAAACGCCTTGCAGCGACCATCGGCCGCCAGGCCA
>NZ_JBYISA010000090.1:0-4303 GCF_057708345.1 Streptomyces sp. bgisy130 | reverse complement strand
CCCCCCCCCCCCCCCCCCCCCCCCCCCCCCCCCCCCCCCCCCCCCCCCCCCCCCACGACCGGTTCAGGCCAGGTCGTCCCTGCTGACCTGGCGGTGCTTGACCAGCCAGGCACCCGATCCGTCGCGCACCAGCACGTCCTCACAGACCGTGCTGCGGTGCACCACCGAGGGACCCCCCAGGGGCGTGGCGACGACGAGCGCGTAACACCGGGCCGCCACCGTACCGTCGGCCCGGGCCTCCACCGTCAGCATGCCGAGCCAGTGCCGATGCCTGATGCCCTGCTCGGCCAGCGAAGCGCGGGCCTTCGAACTGCTCGCGGCGAGCGCCGTGCGGCCGACCGCCCGGTCGTGCCCTCCGTGCAGGACGAAGACGCCGTCCTCGGTGAAGGTCTCCGCCCAGTCCTCGGTTCGCCCTTCGTCGAGCGCCTGCATCTGCCGTGCGTAGAAGTGCGAGACCTCGCTGTACAGCCGCTCCGTGTCGAGCGGTGCGGTGCCGGTGTGCGGCATCGGATCTCCTTCGCGCCGTAGGGACCCTCAGCGTGTCCGGCATGCCTGGAGGGTGGCTGGAGTCGCGCTGGAGCAGCCGGGCCACGCCTCAGCCGGCCCCGGACTCCCCCACCGGCCGCGACGTCTCGTACAGCCGCAGCAGCAGAGACATGAACTGCTCACGGTCCTCCGGTGAGAACGGTGCGAGGAGCTCCTGCTCCAACTGGGCAAGGACCGCGGCCACCTGCGGCCAGGTGCGCCGGCCGAGCGGGGTCAGCCACACCCGGCTACGCCGTGCGTCCTGCTCGTCCGGGGTCCGGTGCACCATGCCGGCGGCCTCCATACGCCTGATGGCCCGCGTCGCCGTCGGAGCCTCGACCCGCACCTGCCGGGCGAGATCGCCGACGGTGCTCCCGTCCGCCTCCCACAGGCAGCGCAGAAAGAACTGCTGGCCCGCATGCAGTCCGAACTCGCTGAGCAGACGCTCGACACGGATCCGCGCGGAGCGCCCCGCCAAAGCGAAGAGCGTGCTGAAGTCTCCCAGGGACACAGCGGGCTGGGCGGTCATGAGGAGGGACCTTTGCGTCGTCGACGGCATGCGGGCAGCGGCCGGTGACGCGGCGGACCGAACGGCCGCGGTCATGATACGCGGCACCCCCGGCCCGGCCCCGGCTCCACCCGGTCCCTAGTCCCGCTCCAGTGGTGCGGCCAAGGATGATCCACGCCCCCGGGACTTCCACCCGGGGACACGCAACGCCACCGGCCGAGCACGAGAAGGGGCGATTCGATGGACCGCGCACAGCCTTTGACGGGGGCGTCCCGGAACGCGGAGAGACCTCCGTGGAGACAGCCGAAGCGTCGACCGCCGGACGTCGTCGGGCCGGAGGAAGCCGGACCATGCGAGATCCGGCCCGCAGGCGGTTCCCGGTGAGTCGCCAGGTCGCCCTCACGGGCATCGGTGTGGTCGCGCCCGGCGGTACCGGGACGAAGGAGTTCTGGTCGCTGATCACCTCCGGCCGGACCGCGACCGGCCCCCTCACCTTCTTCGACGCCACGCCGTACCGCTCGCGCATCGCCGCGCAGTGCGACTTCGACCCGCTGACCGCCGGTTTCTCACCGCGCGAGATCCGGCGCCTGGACCGGGCCGCTCAGTTCGCGGTGACCTGTGCGCGGGAGGCCCTGGACGACGCCGGTTTCCCCTCCACCACGGTGCCCGTGCCCGAGCGGACCGGTGTGTCCCTGGGCACCGCCGTCGGCTGCACGATGAGCCTGGAAAACGAGTACGCCGTCGTCAGCGACGGGGGCCGGGACTGGCTCGTCGACCACCGGCACGCCGTACCGCAGCTGATGGACTACCTGGTGCCCAGCAGCCTGGCCCGCGAGGTGGCCTGGACAGCGGGCGCCCTCGGCCCGGCCGCGGTGATCTCAGCCGGATGCACCTCCGGCCTGGACGCCGTCGGGCATGCCTGCGACCTCATCCGGGAGGGCACCGCGGACGTCATGCTGACCGGCGGCACCGACGCCCCCATCTCCCCGATCACCGTGGCCTCCTTCGACGCGATCCGGGCGACCTCGCCCCGCAACGACGACCCCGCCACCGCCTCCCGGCCCTTCGACCGGACCCGGGACGGATTCGTCCTCGGCGAGGGCGCCGCCGTGCTGGTGCTGGAGGAGTCGGAACACGCCCGCAGGCGCGGCGCCCACGTGTACGCCGAGATCGGCGGTCATGCCACGCGCAGCAACGCCTACCACATGACGGGACTCCGCCCCGACGGCCGGGAGATGGCGGAGGCGATCACCCGCGCACTGGCCGAGGCCAGGCTCGACGCCACCGCCGTGGACTACGTCAACGCGCACGGCTCCGGCACCAGACAGAACGACCGGCACGAGTCGGCGGCCTTCTTGCGCGCCCTCGGCGAGCACGCCCGGACCATCCCGGTCAGCTCGATCAAGTCCATGATCGGTCACTCGCTCGGCGCCATCGGGGCCATTGAGATCGCCGCGTGTGCCCTCGCTCTGGAGCACGGGGTCGTCCCGCCCACCGCCAACCTCCACGAGGCGGACCCGGAATGTCCGCTCGACTATGTGCCGATCACCGCCCGGGAGCAGCGCCTCGACACCGTCCTCACGGTGGGCAGCGGCTTCGGCGGCTTCCAAAGCGCCATGGTGCTCACCCGGCCCGAAGGGAACCGCCGATGACCACTCACGCCCTTCCGGCCGGGTCTTCGGCCCTCCCGGCCGACGGCCGCCAGGACACCGCCCTGGTCACCGGCCTCGATGTGCGGGCGGCCAACGGCAGCGGAACCGAAGCCTTCTGGCAAAGCCTGCTGCAAGGCCGCAGCGGCATCGGTCCGATCACCCGCTTCGACGCCTCCGGCTACCCGAGCCGACTGGCCGGCGAGATCGATGCCTTCGATCCGGCTGCCGCGGTGCCCGGCAGGCTCCTGCCGCAGACTGATCGCGTCACCCAGCTCGCGCTCACCTCCGCGGCCGAGACCTTGCGCGACGCCGCGCTGGACCCGGCCGAGCTCCCGGACTACGGCGTCGGCGTGGTCACCGCCAACTCGGCCGGCGGATTCGCGTTCGGCCAGCGGGAGTTGGAGAGCCTCTGGGCGAAGGGGCCCCGTCACGTCAGTGCGTACCAGTCCTTCGCCTGGTTCTACGCGGTGAACACCGGCCAGATCTCCATCCGGCATCGCTTGAACGGGCCCAGCGGAGTGGTGGTGACCGGTCAGACGGGAGGGCTGGACGCGGTCGGACACGCGCGCCGGATGCTCCGCAAGGGGACCCCCGCCGTCCTCACCGGGGCGATGGAGTCGGCGCTGTGCCCATGGGGGCACGTCGCCGAGATGACCGGCAACCGGCTGAGCAACACCGACCGCGCCGAGGACGCCTGCCTGCCCTTCGGGGAGCACGCCGCCGGGCACGTCGCGGCCGAGGGCGGTGCGCTGCTGGTACTGGAGGGCGCGGCCTCGGCCGGCGCCCGAGGGGTCACCCGCGCCTACGGCGAACTGGCCGGATACGCGGCCTGCTTTGACCCGCCGCCTGGCTCGGGGGGACCCAGTGGCCTGGTCCGAGCCGCCCGGGCGGCGCTCGCGGACGCGGACATCGAGCCGTCCGCGATCGGGGCGGTGTTCGCCGAAGGGGCAGCGGTGCCGGAGCTGGACACTCAGGAGGCCGCGGCGATCACCGAGGTATTCGGTCCGCATGCCGTCCCCGTCACCGCGATCACCTCGCTGACCGGCCGACCCGGCGCCGGAGCCTCCGCGCTCGACCTGGCCGCGGCGCTGCTCACGGTCCGGGACGGGGTGATCCCCCCGACCGCGGAAGTGGGCCGGGTGCCGGACTCCTACCGCATCGACCTGGTCACCGGCCGCCCCCGCCCACTCGCCGGTGACGCGGCGCTGGTGCTGGCCCGCGGGTACGGCGGCTTCAACAGCGCCGTGCTCGTCCGCCGCACCGACCAGCCGTGACCCCGATCCACCCACCCATCCGCTCCACCGATCCCACCGGAAGGTGACCGCCATGACCGATTTCACCCTCGATGACCTCAAGCGCGTGATGCGAGAGTGCGCCGGCGAGGACGAGAGCGTCAGCCTGGACGGCGACATCCTGGACCTGCCGTTCGAAGACCTCGGCTACGACTCGCTCGCCCTCCTCGAAACAGCGACCCGGATCGAGCGGGAACGCGGCGTGAGCGTGCCGGAGGAAAAGCTGAGCGAGGCGAAGACCCCCCGGCTGCTGCTGGACGCCGTCAACTCCACCCGATGACCCGGCGGTGGGGGGGGGGGGGGGGGGGAGAGGCGAAAAGGGGGGA
>NZ_JBYISA010000089.1:0-5634 GCF_057708345.1 Streptomyces sp. bgisy130 | reverse complement strand
CCCCCCCCCCCCCGGTCCGTCGATGGCGGGCGGTGTCAGCCGGCGACGATCAGATAGATGCCATAGGCCACCGCCGCCGCGCAGAGGCCGAAGGCCGCCATCGCGCCGGCCCGTGCGCCCGCACCCGGTGCGGCGACCACGGCTGCCGCACCCTCCTGGCCCGCCTTGCGGGACGTGCCGGCGATGCCGACGGTGAACAGGCCCACGATCCCGACCGTCACCACGAGGGTGACGCCGAAGACCTGGCCGAGAGCTGCCCAGTCGATGCTCATGGAGTGTTCCTTAGGTGATGACAGCTAGCGGGTGACCGTCGCGGCCTTGGCGCGCGGGGTGGTGGAGGTGCCGTCGCCGGAAGCCTGGGCCGGAATCCCGGCGGTTTCCGGGGCGTCGGCCGCAGCGGCGTCGGTCTCCGGGGCGTCGGCGGCCGGGGCCTGCTGGCCCGCCGGGGGCGGGGAGACGGTGCGCAGCGCGGCGGTCACCACGCCCACCGGCTCGGCGGCGGGACCCTCGTTGACGTTGGTGTGGTCGACCGGCTTGCGCCGGGAGGCGGCCCAGATCGCGCCGCAGATGCCCAGTCCGAGGACCGCCACCGCCGCCACGCCCCAGTCGCCCTGACCGGCGAGGAAGGCGGCACCCGCGGCGACCGCACCGGCGGCCGGCAGCGTCAGTCCCCAGGCGAGGACCATCCGGCCGGCCGTGGACCAGCGCACCACGCCACCCTTGCGGCCCAGGCCGGAGCCCATCACGGAGCCGGAGCAGACCTGGGTGGTGGAGAGCGCGAAGCCGAGGTGGGAGGAGGCCAGGATGGTGGCCGCGGCGCCGGTCTGGGCGGCGAAGCCCTGCGGCGGCTGGATGTCGGTGATGCCCTTGCCCATCGTGCGGATGATCCGCCAGCCGCCCAGGTACGTGCCGAGCGCGATGGCGACACCGGCCGAGGCGATGACCCACAGCGGCGGGTCGGCGTGCGGGGCGACCACTCCGCCAGTGATCAGCGCGAGCGTGATCACACCCATCGTCTTCTGTGCGTCGTTGGTGCCGTGGGCGAGGGAGACCAGGGCGGCGGAGGCGATCTGCCCCGCGCGGTAGCCCTTGGCGGTGTCCGCCTCGTCGCGGTTGCGGGTCAGCCGGTAGGTGAGCCGGGTCGCCGCCATCGCGGCCAGGCCGGCGACGATCGGGGCGGCCACCGCCGGGATCAGGACCTTCATCACGACCGCGTCGCCGTGCACACCGTTGGTGCCGACGGACACCAGGGTCGCGCCGATCAGACCGCCGAAGAGGGCGTGGGAAGAGCTGGAGGGGAGACCCGCGAGCCAGGTCAGCAGGTTCCAGACGATCGCGCCGACCAGGCCGGCGAAGATCACTTCAGGTCTGATGCCGGCGGCCTCGTCAATGATCCCCCCGGAGATGGTCTTGGCCACCTCAACGGACAGGAACGCGCCGACGAGGTTGAGGACTGCCGACATCGCCACCGCGGTCTTGGGTCGCAATGCCCCGGTGGAAATGGTGGTGGCCATCGCGTTGGCCGTGTCGTGGAAGCCGTTCGTAAAGTCGAACACCAAGGCCGTGACGATCACGATCCCGATGAGAAGCGTGATGTGTTCCATTCACCCAGGCAATCAGTTCGAAGGTCAGTGTCGCTGGGACCGTACGGAGAGTGGGTGAACGGAAGATGAACTGGAACGGGCCCGTCGGTGACACCACCGCAGTGTTCACGCGGAGGCGCCTCCGGCGTCACTTCCGCATCACCTGTTTGCGAACTTCCTGCGCTGCGCCGACACGTCGTTCCCCACGGTCCTGTGGTCGTGGATTCACCTCGACGGTAAGGGGCGAGCCGCACAAGAGGGCTCAAATCAGGTCAATCCCCGGCACCGGCAGAGGTGTCCCCATATGGTGGCTACCGTGCGGGCGGGCCCCCGGCGTACGGTGCCCCGGCCCGCTCGTACGGTGTCGTGCACCGCATCCGCTTTCGCCGCACCGCGCCGGAGGACCCATGAAGGACCACCCCGACGACCTCGCCGCCGCCTGGAGCGAACTGGTCGCCACCGCCCGCCGCACGGTCACCGACGGCCTGGTCGTCGGCACCTCGGGCAATGTCTCACGCCGCATCAGGGACCTGGTCCTGGTCACCCCCAGCGGCGTTCCCTACGACCGGCTCGGCCCCGCCGACACCACTGCCGTCGACCTCGAAGGCCACCAGATCATCGGCGCGCTCCGGCCGACCAGCGAACTCCCGATGCATCTGACGGTCTACCGCACCACTACAGCCACCGCCGTCGTCCACACCCACGCCCCGTACGCCACCGCCGTCTCCACCCTCGTCGCCGAACTCCCGCCGGTCCACTACATGACCGCGGCCCTCGGCGGCCCCGTCCGCGTCGCCCCCTACGCCCTGTACGGCAGCGACGAGCTCGCCGCCAACATGCGCGAGGCGCTCCGCGACCGCACCGGCTGTCTGCTGGAGAACCACGGCACGATGACCTACGGCGACAGCCTCGACCAGGCGCTGGACCGCACCGCCCAGCTGGAATGGATGTGCCGGGTGTGGCTCGCCGCGAGCTCCGTACCGGGCCGTGCGCCGAACCTGCTGTCCGCCGGTCAGCTCGACGCGGTCGCCGACCGACTGCGCGGCTACGGCCAGCCGGGCGGCGGCCAGGGCTGAACGCCCGCCCCGGGCCGGCGGCCCGCACCCCGTCCGCCGCCCCGGGCCCGCCCGGCGCCCCGCCCGGTCACCCGCCCGACTCCGCCCGGTGGCCGCCCCCGGCACCGCTGCGCACACTGGTGAGGTGCGCCTGGGTACTGCGGCGGCCGTGGCCGCCATCACCGTGATAGGTGCCGGGGCGGCCGCCGTGGCGGTCGGCCGGTACGCCAGTGACATTGCCCTGAAACCATCGGCGGACCAGCCCTTCCCGGGCGACTCCCGCCTCACCGTGCACTCCGCCACCGAGGAGCGCATCGCCCTCACCCGCAGCCTGGCGTCTCTGCGCCCCGGCACGTACGGGCTCACCGGCTCCGGCTGCCATGCGGTGCTCGGCGATGTCGTCCACGGCGTCCCGCACCCCGCCGACGCGGTCGTCCGCCGCCTGGTACGGGTCACCCACGGCACCCTCGGACCGGGCAACCGGATGCGGCTCACCCCCCAGGTGCACCTCGGCAACCCCCGCGACGCCCTCGGCCTCGACTGCGCCGACGTCGACATCCCCGGCGAACTCGGCGCCCTCCCGGCGTGGTTCGTCCCCGGCGTCCGCGACACCTGGGTCATCACCGCACACGGCCTGGGCACCACCCGCGAACACCCCATGGTGGTCATGCCGTTCCTGCACCGCCACCGGCTGCCGGTCCTCGACCTGTCCTACCGCAACGACCGCGGCGCCCCGCGCACCGTCGACGGCATCAACCACCTCGGCGCCACCGAATGGCGCGACCTGGACGCGGCGATCCGCTACGCGCTGCGCTACGGCGCCCGGAACGTCGTCCTCCACGGCTGGTCCACCGGCGCGACCATGGCACTGCGCGCCGCCACCCACTCCGCGCTGCGCGACCGGATCAGCGGCCTGGTCCTGGACTCCCCGGTCCTCGACCGGAACGCCACGGTCCGCGCGCTGGCCGGCGCCCGGCGGATCCCGCGCGCCCTGCTGCCGCTGGTGGTACGTGCCGCCGAGGGCAGCACCGGAGTGCCCCTCGGCCATCCCGCCGACGCCGTCGACCCCGACGAGCTGGAGATCCCGACGCTGCTCTTCCACGGGCCGGACGACCTGATCGCCCCCTGGACCGCGTCCCGCTCCTTCGCCGCCCGCCGGGCCGACCTGGTCACGCTTCAGCCGGTCCCGCACGCCCCGCACGCCGCGATGTGGAACGCCGACCCCTCGGGCTACGAAGAAGCACTGCGGCGCTTCCTCACCCCGCTCATGTAGCACCGCCCCGGCCCGTACGCCGGTCCCGGCGCGGGCCGCCCCCTACGCCGGGCCCGGCGCCCCCGATGGCTCCCGGGTATACAGGGGGACAACTCCCCTCATCAGGGATGGGTCGGCGAGATGACGAGGCCGTGGCAGATCGCAAGCCGGGTTCCGATTGGGCTTTCGGGCCGACAGCGGCAACACTGCTCCTGTGACGTCCCGTACTCCGCGCGACTCCCGGCTCCGACTCGTCCCCCGTCAACCGGTTGCGGCCGCCCGCCGGGCGGTGACAACCCGGGCCAAGCGCCCGGCGCCCCGCCCGCCCGCGGGCACGCCGTCGCCCGCGGAACTGGCCCGCCAGGCCCGTGCCGTACTGGCCGGCGCCGCCCGGCTCGCCCGCTGGGCCGACAGCGTCGGTGCCGGCGCCGCCGGCGGCAGCCTGCGCGCCGGTCCCGACGGAGCGCTGCCGAAGGCCGCCGCGGAACGCGCCGCCGAGGCCCTGGGCCTGACGCCGCACCAGGTCCGCATCGACTGGGACCGGGCCCGGCTGGCCGGCCTCGTCGAACTCCACGACGGCCTCGCCCGCCCCGGCTGGCGGCTGCGGGCCTGGGACCGCGACGACACCGCCGTGCTGCGCGGCTGGGTCGCGCTCTTCGACGCCTGGTCGCTGGCCCGCCCCGCACCGGCCGGCGCCGGCCCCGCGATAGTCGCCGAAGTCGTCGAGGCACTGCCGCAGTTGCTGTCCCTGCTGCATCTGTCGGCCGGCCCGGTGCGGCTGCCGGTACTGCTCGACATGCTCGACCAGCGCGTCGCCGAACTGCGCACCGAACGCTGCGAGGTCCCCTACGGCCAGGACCCGGCGGCCCCGGGCGGCGCCGACGATGCCGCGGCCGCCGGCGACGCCGCGGGGGCGTCGCTGGCCGCGCTGCTGGACTGGGCGCTGGACGCCCTGCGGACCGTCGGCGCGCTGGTCCCGCCGGACGGCGCGGAGGCCGCGCACGACGCGTCCGAGGCACAGCTGACGCCGCTCGGCAACTGGTCGGTGTGGGTCAAGCTGGAACAGATCTGTGTGGCCGCGCAGAGCCCCGCCGGCCACATCGAACAGTCCGCGGAGGCGATGCTGCGCGGCTGCGCCCGGCTCACCCCCGGACCCGCCCGCGCCGAATACCGGGCCTGGCTCGCCGCCCGCTCCGTCGGCGCGGCCGTCGAGGAACTGCTGACCGTGGCCCGCGGCGAGGACGCGCTGCTGCGCGGTCTGGCCTTCGAGGCGCTGCGGGCGGTCGGCGCCCCGGCCGAGGCCGCCGTACGGGCCGCCGCCGACGAGCCGGGCCTTCGGCCGTACGCCCTGCTGTGGCTGGTCGAGCACGAGGGCGGCGACCCGGAGACCGCACCCGATGTCCTCACCCGCGAGGAGTCGACCTGGCTGTGGGTGGACACCGCGGCGGCCGTCGCCGACCACGGCGAGACCCAGCTGCTGGTCCGGCACCTCGACTCGGCGGTCCAGGGCTCGGTCCCGCGTCTCCTGGAGGAGGTCCGCGCCGTAGGCCACCCCAGAACCGTCCAGGTCCTGGTAGCCCTGGCCGCAGCCCACCCGGACCCGGCCCTGGCAAAGGCGGTACGACGGGCGGCCTTCCAGGTCCACACGGGTGGGGTTTGATCCCACGTTTTTGTCTTTCCCGCCGTGGTGGTTTCTCGCCGTTGCGCCTGCGGCGGGCGGGTCCGCTGCGCGGGGCTGTGGGTG
>NZ_JBYISA010000088.1:0-6709 GCF_057708345.1 Streptomyces sp. bgisy130 | reverse complement strand
CCCCCCCCCCCCCCCCCCCCCCCCCCCCCCCCCCCCCCCCCCCCCCCCCCCCCCCCCCCCACCACCGCGTGCGGTGCCGGGCCCGCCCCGCGCCGTCCACAGCTTGTGGATACAGCACATGCCGTGACCAACCGCCAGTCACTGTTCGCCATTTCACCTGGCGGTGTGTTAACTCGCAGTAACTCTGGAGCACTTGGTAGCCGGACCGTTACTTTCCGTGCGCACGGTCGTGACCACGACCCGCGGCACCGGAGGGGTTCATGCGACGTATCACCACCAAGCTCGGCATTCTCGCGGCGGCGGCACTGCTCGCCGTCACGGCGGCCGGACCGGCCCAGGGAAAGCAGACCCGCGACGCCGGGCGCACCGGCGCCGACGCGGCGGCCTACTTCGTGATGACCGATGTCACCCGCGCGGAATTCGTCATCAAGATCACCGACCCGCGCAAGATCCAGCACGCCCGGGATCTGCTGAGCGGTGCCACCAGCTCCGAGCCCCATGTCATCGGCCGGATCGACAAGCGCACCGCCCCGTACAACTGGCGCTGGAGCTTCCATCTCCGCCCGGAGACCATCGACTTCTTCGACTTCGCCGTCGAGGTCTGTGACGCCACCACGCCCTATGTCGAGGACCATCTGGACGAGGCCGGCGGCCCGTTCCTGCCCGGACTGGTCTGGTGCCCCTGGAGCTCGAAGCTGGTGCGGGAGATCCCCCAGCCTTAGGGGCCGCATGCCAGGGCCGCCGGTGGATCGGATCCGCCGGCGGCCCGCGCGCGCCGCCCGGGGCCTCAGCCGCCCGGCGTCACCAGCCGCGCCTCGTACGCGAACACCGCGGCCTGGGTGCGGTCGCGCAGCCCCAGCTTCACCAGGATGCGGCTGACATGCGTCTTCACCGTGGACTCGGCGACCACCAGATGCTCGGCGATCTCCCCGTTCGACAGGCCCTGGGCGACCAGCACCAGGACCTCGGTCTCGCGCTCCGTGAGGTCGGCGACCCGCTCCTGGGCCGGGGCGCGGGGGGTGCCGAGGCGGGAGAACTCGGAGATCAGCCGCTTGGTGACGGTCGGGGCGAGCAGCGCCTCTCCGGAGGCGACGATGCGGACGCCCTCGGCGAGCTGGCCGGCCGAGGCGTCCTTGAGCAGGAAGCCGCTGGCCCCGGAACGCAGCGCTTGGTAGACGTACTCGTCCAGGTCGAAGGTGGTCAGCACGAGGACCTTGGCGGCCTCGTCGGCGGCCACGATCTCGCGGGTCGCCTCCAGGCCGTTCATCTCCGGCATCCGGATGTCCATCAGGACGACATCGGGCTTGAGGACGGCGACCTTGCGCACCGCCTCCAGGCCGTCGACCGCCTCCCCGACGACCTCGATGTCCGGCATGGCGTTGAGCAGGACCGAAAAGCCCTCCCGGACCATCACCTGGTCGTCGACGATCAGTACCCGGATCATGCCCGCGCTCCCCCAGCCTTGTTCTCGCCCGATGTGTTCGCCACCGGGATGAACGCCGCGACCTCGAAGCCGCCGTCCTCGGTGTGGTCGGCCGTCATCTCGCCGCCCAGCATTTGTACCCGCTCGCGCATGCCCAGCACGCCGTGCCCCGCCCCCGGCGACGGCTTGGCCAGCCGGCTCGGCGCACCGTTGACGATCCGCACGCCCAATCCGCCCAGTACGTAGGAGATCTCCACCCGGGCATCGGCGCCCGGCGAGTGCCGCAGCGCGTTGCTCAGCCCCTCCTGCACGATCCGGTACGCGGACAGCTCGACGCCCTGCGGCAGCGGCCGGGGCGAACCGGTCACCACGGCCTCGACGACCAGCCCGGCGCTGCGGACGCTGTCGAACAGCGAGTCAAGGCTGCTCAGGCTGGGCTGCGGGGCCTCCGGGTCGGCCTCGGCGAAGGCGTCCGGGTCCGCGGAGCGCACCACGCCGAGGATGCGGCGCAGCTCGGCGAGCGCGGCGACGGCGTTCTCCCGGATCGTGGCGAAGGACGTGGCCAGCTCGGGCGGGGTGTCCTTGACGCGGTAGGGAGCCGCCTCGGCCTGGATGGCGATGACGGACATGTGGTGGGCGACCACGTCGTGCAGCTCGCGGGCGATCAGGGCGCGCTCCTCCAGCAGCGTGCGCCGCGAGCGCTCCTCCTCGGTGAGGGTCCGCGTCCTGACGACCTGTTGGCGCTCCTCGCGCCAGGCCCGGACCGCGGCGGCGGAGATCAGAATCACTCCGCAGAAGACCGCCACTACCGGCAGATCATCCAGGTCCGTGCCGGTGATCAGCGTCAGCAGGCTCGCCACGGCGAAGGTGACCAGCCACATCTCCATGGCGAGGCGCGGCCGGGTGCGCAGCACCACGAGGGCCATCACCATGACGTGGGTGGTGAAGCCCTCGTTCGTGAAGAGGTTGCTGAACGGGTCGGCCGCCCCGGCGAACCCCCCGACGACGAACCCGGCCAACGACAGCCAGTAGGCACCCACCGGGCGGAAGAGAGTCAGCAGCAGCGGCACGGCGACCAGCAGGGCGAAGCCGGCGGCCGGCAGGCCGCGCAGCGATCCGGGGCCGGAGCTGGCCAGGCTCGCCAGGAGGACGAGCGCCGAGCAGAAGCCGACGGTCGCGTGCGGCAGCCAGCGCGCCCAGCGTCGCAGCGACTCCGGCAGCCACGGCACCCACCGGGAGATCTTGGCGTCCTCCAGCGGCGGCAGCGGGCGGAAGGCGAAGGCGTCGACGAACAGGTCCTGGCGCAGCCGGTGCAGGACGCCGTGGGCTATCCGTGCCTCCGAGTGCAGAGTGTCCTGCGTCTGGGTCGTCTCGTTCACGCTGACAACGGTAAGCAACGCCGGGCCCCCGCGGCGTCCTCACCAGTGGGGATCTGCCGGCGTCCGCCTCAAGTACTACACGGTCGGTGCACGCAACGGATGAGTGTGTGACAGCTGGGGCTGCCGGGGGTCACGGGGGCGTAGTGGCCGACGCCGGGCAGCTCGCGCAGCTCCGTGCTGCCGGGGTGCCGCGCGGCGTAGCGGCGGGAGAGGTCGACCGGGACCTCCGGGTCCTCGGTGCCGTGCAGGATCGTCACCGGGATGCCCGGCGGCGGATGGCGCACCGGGTCGGCCGCGGCGAGGCGTTCCGCGAGGCCGGGGGCGTCGCCCAGCAGCTCGGCGACCGCGCCGTCGCTCAGGCCCAGCTCATGGGCGCGGGCGAGGTCGGCGACCGGTGCGACCGCGACCACGCGGGTCACCGGGGTGCCCGGGCGGGCGGCGGCGAGCAGCGCGAGATGGCCGCCCGCCGAGTGCCCGGCCAGGACCACGCCGGGATCCGCCGCGGTCCGCGCCAGGGCGGCGTGGGCGGCCGCGACGGCCGCCGTGACGTCCTCGAACGTCTGCGGCGCCCCGCCGCCCGCGCCGACCCTGCGGTACTCGGCCAGCGCGACCGGCATCCCGTGTCCGGCCAGCTCGGCGGCGAGCGGCGAGAGATGCCGGCGGTCGTAGGCCGCGCGCCAGAACCCGCCGTGCAGCAGGACGACCAGCGGGCCGCGGGCCGCCGCCCGCGGCGCGTAGACGTCGACGAGCTGGTCCGGATGCGGCCCGTAGGCCACCGTCCGGTCCGGCGCCACCGGGGCGAGCCCCAGCAGCGCCGGTTCCTCGCCGGCCACCGTCACCCGGCCGCCCCGGACTCCACCTCGGGCAGCGCCCCCAGCACCTCACCGAGCACCCGGGCCGCCCGCTCCGCGTCCGCGAAGGAGGTGTAGAGCGGGGTGAAGCCGAAGCGCAGCACATCGGGGTGGCGAAAGTCGCCGACCACCCCGCGCCGGATCAGCTCGTCCATCACCTCGCCCGCGAGCGGGGTGCCGCCCTGCCGGTCCGCGGCGAGCTGGGGAGAGCACGCCAGCGACACCTGGCTGCCGCGCCACTGATGGTCGGACGGGGTGAGGGAACGCACCCGGCCCGGCGGCACATAGGCCGCCACACACTCCAGGAAGAAGTCGGTCAGCGCCAGGCTCTTGGTGCGCACCTCCTCGATGGCCACCCCGTCCCAGGCTTCCAGCGCCGCCTCCAGGGCGAGCAGCGAGAGGATGTCGGGGGTGCCGACCCGGCCGCGCAGAATGCCGCCGGCCGGTTCGTAGGAGGGGTCCATGGCGAACGGCTCGGCATGCGAGTTCCAGCCCGGCAGCGGCGATTCGAACCGCTCCTGGAGGCTCTCGCGGATGTAGAGATACGCGGGCGCACCCGGGCCGCCGTTGAGGTACTTGTACGTACAGCCGACGGCGAGATCGACATGGTGCGCGTCGAGTCCGACCGGCAGCGCACCGGCGCTGTGGCACAGGTCCCAGACGGCGAGCGCGCCCGCGGAGTGCAGCGCGCGGGTGATGCCGGGCAGGTCGTTGAGCCGGCCGGTGCGGTAGTCGACATGGTTGACCAGCGCCAGCGCGGTCCGCTCGGTGACCTCGTCGGCGATCCGCGCGGGCTCGACCGGGCGCACCGCGAGACCGGTCATCCGGGCCGCGGAGCGGGCGATATAGCCGTCGGTCGGGAACGTCGTGGCATCGACGAGGATCTCCGTGCAGCCCTTGCCGGCCATCCGGACGCCGCCGATCACGGCCTTGAAGATGTTGACGCTGGTCGAGTCGCCGACCACCACCCGGCCCGGGCCCGCCCCGATCAGCGGGGCGATCTTGTCGCCGATCCGCTCGGGCGCGGTCCACCACCCGGATTCGCTCCAGGAACGGATCCGCAGTTGGCCCCATTCACGGGTGATGACATCGGCTATCCGGTCGGAGACCCCGCGGGGCAGCACCCCGAGGGAGTTGCCGTCCAGATAGACGTCCGCGTCGCCGGACGCGTGATCGGGCGCGGGGTCCAGGACGAAGCGTTCGCGGACCGCGGCGAGCGGATCGGCGGCGTCCAACTCCGCGGCACGCACGGCCTGTTCACGGCCCCCGGAGGGCTCGGTGCGGCCGCTGGTCCCGGGGAGTTCGCGGGTCTTGGATTCGGGGGTCTCAGACATGGCTTCGCGCCGTCCACAGCTCGGGGAAGACGTTCTTGCGGGCCCGCTTCTCCAGCCAGGCCACCCCCGCGGAACCGCCGGTACCCATTTTCGCTCCCATCGCCCGCCACGTCGCGATCAGATGGTCGTTGCGCCAGCGCAGGACCAACTCACCGACATCGGTCAACACCTCGCCGAGCCGGACCAGCTCGGACTCCTGCGAACCGGCGTAGATCTCGGCCCAGACGGCCTCGACGGCCGGATCCGGTTCGTACCGCAGCGCCGGATCCCGCTCCAGCACGGCCTCGGGGACCGCCCAGCCGCGCCGGGCGAGCATCCGCAGCACCTCGTCCCACAGGCTCGGCTCCTGGAGGGCCTTCGCCAGCTCGGCGTGCTCCCGCGGCGCGCCCCGGTGCGGCACCAGCATCGACGCGGACTTCTCCCCCAGCAGGAACTCCATCCGCCGGTACATCGCCGACTGGAAGCCGGAGCCCTCACCCAGCGCGCTGCGGTAGGCGTTGAACTGCGCCGGGGTCAGCCGGGCCAGCGGCTTCCAGGCGGCGTTCAGCGCCTCCAGCTCGTACCCGGAGCGGCGCAGCGCCGCCATGGCCACCGGCAGATCGTCACGCCGCAGCGCCTCGGCGGCGGTGCGCCACTCATGGACGATGACCGTGAACCACAGCTCCATGACCTGGGTGGTGACCAGGAAGACCATCTCGCCGGGGTCCTCGGAGAGCGGGTGCTGTAGATGGGTGAGGACGCCCGCCTGGACATAGTCCTCGTACGGGGTCGTACGGCTGCTGCCGATGCTCAGATCCGGGGCGAACGGCGGGTCCGGCTCGGCGGTGCCGGCCGATACGGGACATCCGGCGGGCGCGGCAGAGACGCGGTCCGGGGGTTCGGTGGGAGACGGCTGCGACATGAGGGACTCCTCAGGTGCGAACTACCGGGTAGCGGTCCGCCCCTTCCTTGTCGGCTCGGGAGCCCCGGTCCCCTCGGGCGCGGGATGGCCCGGCCCACTGAAATCATCGGTGCTGGGCAGCAACCGCGCAAGGGCCGGCCGCGATCGCGGCCGGCCCGTTGACCTGGGCGCTCCCCGGCGGAAGCGCGGACGGCCCCGGCGCGGGACGCGCCCGCGGCCCGTCAGGAGGAGCCCGTCGGCGGCCCGTCAGGACAGGGTGTCGGCCGCGGTCGGCGAGGAGTCCCGCAGGAAGGCCGAGCAGCGCTCGTACTCCTCCTGCTCGCCGATCGCCTGGGCGGCGCGGGCGAGGGCGTGCAGCGCGCGGAGGAAGCCGCGGTTGGGCTCGTGCTCGAACGGCACCGGGCCGTGGCCCTTCCAGCCGGCCCGGCGCAGCGCGTCCAGACCGCGGTGGTAGCCGGTGCGGGCGTAGGCGTACGACTCGACGACCCGGCCTCCCTCGAACGCGTCGTCCGCGAGCTGCGCCCAGGCCAGGGACGAGGTCGGGTACTTCGCGGCGACATCGGACGGTGCCGTGCCCGCGGCGAGCAGTTCGCGGGGCTCGGGATCGTCGGGCAGATGGGTCGGGGGCGGGCCCCCGAGGAGGTTTTCGTGAATGGGCATGGTTCCAGTTTGCCAGTGCGCTGCGCTGGGCGGTTCGGCGTGCGTTTTTGGCTTTCCCGCCGTGGGTGTTGCTCGCCGTTTGTTGCACGCTTGCGCGGTGCCCTCGGCGTTGCGCCTGCGGCGGGCGTTGCCGCTGCGCGGGGCTGTTGGGTGCGGTGACG
>NZ_JBYISA010000087.1:0-7633 GCF_057708345.1 Streptomyces sp. bgisy130 | reverse complement strand
ACAGCACCCCGTTAATCACCCGCCGATGATCACTCCACCGACCCCCACGCGCACCACCAGGAGGCAAGAACGACTCCAGCCGATGCCACTCTGCATTCGTTAAATCCCCACGACCCATGGAACCACCTTGACCCCAACACCCCACCCACGTCCGGAGATCCGAGAAACACTGCCTAGTAGTACCCCTTCACCTCGTCGAGCAGCTCCCGCACGATGTCCGCGTGTCCCGCATGTCGCCCGGTCTCCTCGACGAGGTGGATGAGCATCCAACGGAGGTTGGCGCTGCCGGCGCGGAAGTCAGGGTGACGGCCAACGTCGTCCAGGGAGGCCCCGGCCACGATCTCGTTGCTTCGGGCGCACTGGGCCTCGTACTGCACGAGCAGCTGCTTCAGCGGGACGCCATCGGTGCGCCAGTCGGCGCCCTCGTCCGTCTCGTCAAAGGACGGGTTCTGCGTCTTGTCGCCGCCGAGGAACACCACCTCCAGCCAGGTGTGCTCGACCCACCGCATATGGCTGATAAGCCCGGCCATCGTCATCGCCGGCGAGGTCGGGATGACGGAACGGTGCGCGTCGGCCTCGCTCAGGCCATCGCACTTCCATCGCAGGATCTGCCGCTGGAGATCCAGCCAGCCGATGAGCGCGGTGCGCTCATCGGCCTGCAAGGGGGGACGCTCAAGTGAAGGTGTCATGCCTGCACGTTAGGACGCTCGGTCTCCGACTGCCGCCTGTTTTTCGCCCCCAAGATCCGCCGGACAGGCCCTATTGACCTGAGTCGGAGATTCGTCTTGGTTGTGTGTGAGTCGACCTGGACCGAAGATCCCGCTGTTGTCGTTAACTGATGCCCATCGGGCGGTGCTTGAGGGGGTGGGTGCGTCGCCGGTCGACCGCGCAGGCATTGGCTCTGCGGTCACGGATCGTCCTGGAGTGCGCCGAGGGGCTCTCGATCATGGAGGTGTCTCGTCGGCTGCGGATCGCCCCGGACACGGTCCGCACCTGGCGAAGGCGCTTCCTCGACCGTGGCCTGGACGGCCTGTGCGATGAGCCGCGGCCCGGTGTGCCGCGGAAGATCACCGATGCCGATGTCGAGCGTGTGATCGTCAAGACGCTGGGAGAGACCCCGAAGAACGCGACCCACTGGTCCACCAGGTCGATGGCCGCGGCCACGGGAATGTCACAGTCGGCCATCTCGCGGATCTGGCGGGCGTTCGCCCTGGCCCCGCACCGCACGCAGACGTTCAAGCTGAAGCCCACGGCGTCCGACAAGGTCGAAGCCGTGGGCTATATGCCTTGACCTGATCGGTCAGCGCTGGAGGAGATCTCGCAAATCGTCTCCGGACACAGTTCAACCGGGTACCGCTGCCCGACCGTCGGTGGCCGGACGGATCGCCGTGACCACTCCTTGCAGGCCTGCCAGCCAGATTGCGGCATCCACGGCGTAGTACAGCATCGGGTCGGGTGCCCGACCGTCCGCGGCCGCGAGCACATCAGCGATGACAGTGTGGTCCGTCGGCGCGTACGGGTCCGGCGGCTCGACGGGCGGAGGGCGTGACTTCCTGGAGCGCAGGTCGTTCACCAGCGGCAGTGCGGTCAGCCGAAGACGGTGGGCGGCGTCGCGCAGGTGCGCTGCGCTGACTGGCCAGGCCGCCAGCGCGCCCGAGGGGCAGTGGTTGGCCAGGTTCTGCCCGATGGTGGTCACCCGGTTCCCGGCGAGCAGGATGGCCATCCAGTCCTCGTCAGCTGGGCGCGCCGGGTCCGGGGTGTCGGGCTCGGTGGCGTACTGCGCGTAGCTCTCTTCCGCGATCACCAGGGCGAGTCGGGCCCGGGCCAGCGCGTCGCCAGCCGTACCGCCTGTAGTGATGGCGGCGATGGTCTCGGTGACGGCCCGGCTGCTCCGGTCGAGCAGGCTGGCACAAGCCTGGCGCAGCTCGCCGGCGCCGCCTTGTGGCCAGGCCAGCAGCCCGATCAGGGCGCCGGTGAGGCCGCCGATGACGACGTCGGTGAATCTGACGGCGGCCAGCCCTGGCCCGGCGGGACCGAGCTGGGCGAAGGCTGCGGCCGCCGCGATCGTGGAGAACGCCTGGCCCCAGCCCATGCCGAGCACGGACCCTGCGGAGAACGCCAACAAGTACAGCGGCGGCAGGAGGGCCGCGTACACCGCCACGTGGTCGGTCACGGTGTGCAGCATCACGGCCACCACGGCGGCGCCGGCAAGGGTGCCGCTGAATGCCGGCCAGAGCGCCGTACGGGTTCCCGTGGCGCTGGTTCCCATCACGGTGATGGTGGCCAGCAGCGCCCAGAGGCCGTGGGCCAGGTCGAGCTCGCCCACGAGCAGCCGGGCAGTCGCCAGGGCCAGCCCGATCCTGACGGCGTTCTGGAAGTACACCGACCGGGGTGTGAAATGGGTCTGTAGGCGACGGAAGTAGAGCGAGAGCGTGGAACGCCCGGCGTACCAGAACGGGCCCGGCCGCTGCGCGGGCGGAGTCGTGTCCGCAGGGACGGGCGCGCCGAGCGCGATGCGCACCGCCGTGACCAGGGAGGCTCCGGTGTGCGCGATGTCCAGGGCGATCGCGCCGCTGCGCACCACGGCCGCGTTCTTCGGGGAGCACGTCGCCGGGCGGATGCGGCTGGTCTCGAAGTCCGCCGCCGCGGCGGCGTAGGGGGCATCGGACGGCGCCGGCCCCTGGCCGGAAAGCCCGCGTGCGACGTCATGGCATGCGGTGGCCGACGCTTCCAGCAGCCGGGCTGCCGCAGGATCGCGGTCGCCGGAGGCATCGCGGGCGTCCTGTGCCAGCTGCCGTATCTGGGCCAGTAGATGCAGCATGTAGGCGGCGCCTTGGCAGATCGCCCGGTGCCGGGCCGAGGCCGAGGTCGGGCGCTCTTCGTCCGGTACCTTGCTCAGCCGCAGCTCTTGCGACGCCGTCGTCAGCTGCTCCAGGCTGTCGAGCGGCAATGACCGCGTCTCCGCAGCGAACGCCCGCAGGACCCCGGACGCCGTCGCCGCGGCGCCGGCCAGCCGGTCCCCGTACCGTCCCGGCAGGAGATCCGGCAGCAGCCACATCTCCGCCGTCGCCATCAGCACCACCCCCGTCGCCAGCCCGGCCAGACGCGAGGCCAGCGTCGCGGGGGCGTAGGGCGGAAAGCACGCCAGGATGTAGAACGCCTGGAGGCCGCCCGACAGCCCGCCCAGCCGGGGCGCGCCCACCCCCACGTACGAAACCAGGAAGCCCACCACCAGCATCCCGAGGGCCGCCGTCCACGAGTGCACCCCGAGCACCGTGCCCAGGGTGACCAGCGCGGCCGCGACCGGCAGCACCGCCAGCAGCGTGCCGGCGCGCTCACGCGGCGTACCCGGGACGAAGGACATCCCGCCGGTGGCGATAGCACCGAACAGCGCATAGATCGCCGCGACATCGTTCCCCAGGCCGTAGCGCGCCGCATAGAACCCCGTGCACGCCACAAGGGCCACCCGCGCCGAACGCCGCACCGCACGCAGACCAGGGTCACGGGCCCGCAGCCATTCCAGCCCATCATCGCGACGGGACACCAGCGGCCTCCTCGTCGACCGTCCGGAGAAACGTCCGCTCGCGTTCACCGTAGGCCGGGCAGGTACGACCGGCGACCTCACCCGGGAGGCCAGGCGGGAGGAACCGAGGGCCCGACACCTGATCCGCCCCTTGCCGCGCGTCCCCCACGGCCGGGATGCGGGGAGGGGTGGGTGGGGGCAGTGTTGGTGGTGAGGGCGGCTCTGTCTCCTGTGCGAGCGCTCGGTCGTCCTCGGACCGACAGCTGGCAGGAGGAGACGACGATGGCTGCCACGACAGGTGGAACCCAGCAGGCCCACCCTGAGCGCCCGGGAGCGTCGGACGGGGTGTGCAGCGAGTTCACCGTCTTCACCAAGATCAAGCCGGGACATGCGCAACCGCTGCGCGATCTTCTCGCCGAACTGTCCGCCACGCATGACGACGAGGGATTCCGGGTCGCGATGCATCAGATCGGCACCCTGCACGACGCCCGCCACGTGATATTCGACGACGACACGCGGTTCATGTTCGCCAGCGTGTTCGACGGCTCCTGGGACACCTACATCGACGACTTCGGCAAGACGGTGGTCGGGCAGAACTTCGACCGGATCTTCTCGCACAGCGAGGGGTGGCCCGGAGTGAGCGACCCCGGGGTGAAGGACTGGTTCGTCGAACACCAGGCGCCTGCGGAGATCTTCGACAGCTCCTATCCCGATCTGACCGTTCAGCAGATCTGGAAGGACCAGCGGGTGAACGAAGCGTTCCAGGACGTGCTGGACACGCCTGAGTTCCGCGAGGCGCTGGAGAACCCCGCCAACGCGAAGTTGGTAGGCACACCCGCGTTCCAGAAGCTGCTGGAGCAAGCGGCGGCATAGACGGGCCGGGCCCCGGCCTGATCGGCACAGCAGATCCGACATCGGTGGACCGCGTTGGCGGGCGTGGCCCGCCCGGCGCGGAGCTGCCGAGGCAGAGACCGAGGCGGAGCACAAGCGATATGGACGCGACGGCGAACAGCGGCACGGCCAGTGTGCGTGTCGAGATCGAAGACGTGCAGAGCGGGGCGGTGCGGCCACGGCCCGTGCCGTACGTGGGGAAGTACCTGTTCCTGCGGGTCGACGATCGCCACGCGGGGCGTGCTCTGTTGCGGCAGCTGATCCCGGTGACCGCGAGCGGTCTGCCCGGCGTGGACCTTGAACAGGATGCCTGGGTGGCGGTGGCGTTCACCTACCAGGGGCTGGCCGCCCTTGGAGTTCCCCGGGAGTCACTGGACAGCTTTCCGCAGGCGTTCCGTGAGGGTATGGCGGCCCGTGCGGATCTGATCGGCGACGTGGGCGACAGTGCCCCGGATCACTGGGAGACGCCGTTCGGAACGGGGGATGTCCATATCGCGCTGAGTGTCCTCGCCTCCGATGAGGCGCAACTGGGTAAGGAGTTGCAGCGGGCCCGCGCCGCCTACCAGGGCACGTCCGGTGTCCGGGTGATCTGGCAGCAGGATGTCCGCCAACTCCCGACCGGGCGCACCACCCTTGGCTTCCGCGACGGCATCAGCCAACCGAACATCGAAGGGGTGGAGCTGCCCGGCTCCAATCCTCGGGAAGTCCCCATCAAGGCGGGTGAGTTCATCCTCGGCTACCCCGACGAGACCGGGCACGTGCCGGCGATGCCCACTCCGGACCTGCTGGGGCGCAACGGCACCTACGTCGCTGTCCGCAAGATCCACACCAATGTGGCGGCCTGGCGTCAGTACCTGCGGGCCAACACCTCCAGCGCCGAGGAAGAGGCTCTCCTGGCCGCAAAGATGGTCGGGCGCTGGCCCAGCGGAGCGCCACTGGAACTGGCGCCGGAGCGGGATGATCCGGAGCTTGGGGCCGATTGGCGCCGCAACAACGATTTCCTGTATCGGGAGAACGACGACCGCGGGTTCCGCTGTCCCGCGGGTGCGCACATCCGGCGCATCAACCCGCGCGACGCCACCATCATCGGTGACGCACGGATGCACCGCCTCATCCGTCGCGGCACCACCTACGGCCCGCCGCTGCCGGACGGCGTGCTGGAGGACGACGGCGCCGAGCGGGGACTGATCGGCGCGTTCCTCGGGGCCCATCTGGAGCGGCAGTTCGAGTTCATCAAGTCCGAGTGGGTCAACGACGGCAACTTCATCGGCAGTCCCGGCGAGAAGGACCCGGTAGCAGGGCACCACGGTGGAACCGGCAGCGTCACGATCCCGGAGAAGCCGATCAGACGCCGTCTGCGGAACCTGCCCAGTTTCGTGGTCACCCGCGGCGGTGAGTACTGCTTCCTGCCGAGCTTGCGCGCTCTTCGCTGGCTCGCCGAGCTGGAGGACTGAGAGCGACTCTGGCGCCTGCGGCAGCCGCACGCTCTCCGAGGAGAGGCCGAAGTCATGGCATCACAGTTCGTTCGCTACACGCCGGACGTCGAAGATGATGATCCCCACTTCGAGAAGAACCTTCAGTCGGTGATCGAGAAGACCGAGAGCTACGTCACCGAGTCGGTCAAGGCCGGCGGCACCGGGCAGGCACTCCGTGACGCCCATGCGAAGGGCTATGGGTTGGTCCGGGGGCAGGTGGAGGTCCTCGACGGACTTCCCGAGGAGTACGCCCAGGGTATCTACGCGACTCCGGGGACCCACGACGCGCTCGTCCGCTTCTCCAACGGCTCGCCCCACGCAGGAGCCGACGCGCGCCTGGGCAGTGCCACCGGGTTGGCGCTGAAGATGTTCGATGTCCAAGGCCCCACCCTGCTGGAGGACGAGCCGGACTCGGGCACGTTCGACTACGCCCTCATCAACGCGCCCGTCTTCTTCTGCAACACGGTCGAGCACTATCTGTTCATCCAGGAACTGTTCCTGAACACCTCGGCCTACTTCTCCCAAGGGCGAGCCGGCGTGCATCGCTTCTATGCCGACTTCGTGACGGGAAAGGGAACGTTGACCCAGGACGACTGGGCCTGGGACGAGTTCCTGGCCTACCTGAGCCTGTCCCGGATCCCGCCGGTCAACGTACTGCTCTCCACCTTCTGGACCATGGGCGCGGTCCGGCACGGGGACTACATCGCCAAGGTGCGCGTCGCGCCCGACCCGCACTCCGCCGCCGCGGTGGTCCGGCGCTCCCTCGACACGGCCTCGGCACCGGAGGTCTACCGGCCCGCCCTGGAAACCGAGCTGCTGGAGCGTCCCTACACCTTCCACATCCAGGTGCAGCTCTGCACCGACCTGGAGCTGATGCCGGTGGAGGACACCACGGTGGAGTGGCCCGAGAAGCTCTCACCTTTCGTCACGGTGGCCACACTGCGGATGCCGCAGCAGGACATCTCCGGCCCCGAGCATCTGGCGAAGATGGACGCGCTGTCCTTCACACCATGGCGGGCGACCGCCGAGCACGCCCCCTTGGGCAACATCATGCGGACCCGTAAGGAGGTCTACCGACGCTCCTCCATCGAACGCCACAAACTGAACGAACAGCCGCGCACGGAGCCGCGCAGTGTTGATGAGGCGCTCGGCCTATGAGCCGGCCCGGGCTGTACAGCAGAGAAGTACAGCAACCCCACCGACCGCAGTCGCCCCTCGGCGACCACCGGCGGGTGCTTGCTGTGCTGAGATTCTCGGAAGGAAACGGCTGCCCCGGACGCCCACCGAAGGCCCGGCCGACGCCGGGGCGGCTAAAAGGTTGGTGCGCGGGGCCGGCGGAACCGGGTAACGTCTTTGTCATGTTCTTCCAGACGCCGATTTACGAGTGAGAGCGTGATGGGCCCCTGCTGTCGTCCTTCGACGTCGCCGCCCATCCCCCACCGATGAATCCGTAGATCACTTCACATCACTACCGGGAGAACCCGTGACCGTGAGCAAGAACATCAACAACCCCGTGGGCATGGGCGGCGGCCAGCGCAAGAGGCTGTCCCGCGCCGAACGGCAGAACAACGGTCCGCACCGCAACCTCGACCGCCAGGGTGCAGCCGCCCAGAAGGCGGAGCTGGTGCGCAAGATGCGCGAGAAGGCAGGCGCAGCTGAGGGCGCCGGGCAGGCGGGCGACGACACCGCACAGAGCTGACGCACTAGCCCCAGCAGGGCGGCACCGCACGGGGCAGGGGGGGGG
>NZ_JBYISA010000086.1:0-7677 GCF_057708345.1 Streptomyces sp. bgisy130 | reverse complement strand
GACAGCACCCATGGCACCACACCCACACCACCAACAGGCAGGGCCCTTGAACCCTCCTCCACCGGGGGCACCGGGGGCACCGGAGCCTGCTCAATCACCACATGCGCATTGGTGCCGCTCACACCGAACGCCGACACACCAGCCCGACGGACCCGCTCCCCCTCAGGCCACCCGACGGCCTCGGTCAGCAGACGCGCATCGCCCGCCGACCAGTCCACATGCGACGACGGCTCGTCCACGTGCAGGGTCTGCGGCAGGACACCATGCTGGAGCGCCAGCACCATCTTGATGACGCCGGCCACACCCGCGGCAGCTTGAGTGTGCCCGATGTTCGACTTCACCGAACCCAGCCACAACGGCCGCTCCTCATCACGGTCCTGACCATACGTAGCAAGCAGCGCCTGCGCCTCGATCGGGTCACCCAACGACGTCCCCGTACCGTGCGCCTCCACCACATCCACATCCGAGGCGGACAGGCCCCCGCTCGCCAGCGCCTGCCGGATCACCCGCTGCTGCGACGGACCATTCGGCGCCGTCAAACCATTCGACGCACCATCCTGATTCACCGCAGAACCCGCCACCACCGCCAACACCTGATGACCATTGGCCCGCGCATCCGACAACCGCTCCACCACCAACACACCAGCGCCCTCAGCCCAGCCAGTGCCATCCGCAGCATCCGAAAACGCCTTGCACCGACCATCAGCAGCAAGGCCGCGCTGCCTGCTGAACTCGATGAACGCACCCGGCGTCGACATCACCGTCACACCACCGGCAAGAGCCAGATCACATTCACCCGAGCGCAGGGACTGTACGGCCAGGTGCAGGGCGACCAGCGACGAGGAACACGCCGTGTCCACCGTGACCGCCGGCCCCTCCAGACCCAGCGCATACGACACCCGACCCGACACCACAGCGGCCGCATTCCCGGTTCCGACGTAGCCCTCCTGGCCTTCCGGGGTGCTCAGCAGCAAGGTGGGGTAATCCTGGCCGTTGGAACCGACGAAGACTCCGGCCCGGCTCCCCCGCAACGTCTTCGGATCAATGCCGGAACGCTCAAACGCCTCCCAGGAGGTCTCCAGCAGCAGGCGCTGCTGCGGATCGATCGCCACCGCTTCACGTGGGCTGATCCCGAAGAACGCCGGATCGAACTGGTCGACCCCGCTGACGAATCCGCCATGGCGCGAGTAACTCTTCCCAGGCTGTCCCGGGGTCGGGTCATAGAGCGCGTCGAGGTCCCAGCCCCGGTCCGTCGGGAAGCCGGAGATGGCGTCTTCGCCTGCGGCCACCAGCCGCCACAGGTCCTCGGGACTGGCCACGCCACCGGGAAGCCGACAGCTCATCCCGACGATGACCACCGGATCGTCCGAGCTGGACGTCAGCATCGGCAGGCCGGAAGCCACATCCGTCCCCGTCCCCGTGCCGAACAGCTCAGCGCCCAAGAACCGCGCCAGGTCGACCGGCGTCGGATAGTCGAAGACGGCGGTGGCGGGGAGCCGCAGACCGGTCTCGGCGTTCAGTCCGTTGCGCAGCTCGACCGCGGTGAGCGAGTCGAAGCCCAAGTCCCGGAAGGTGATGCCGCTTTCGAGATCTGCCGGTTTGTGGTAGCCGAGGACCGTGGCGGCCTGGGAACGCACCAGCTCCAGCAACGCCCGCTCGCGCTCCGCAGCCGACAACCCCACCAACCGCTCCCGCACCACCCCAGCACCAAAACCCCCACCACCGACACCCTCACCGACGGCCAGCGCCGCCCGCACCTCCGGCAGATCCTCCAGCAACGGGCTCGGACGAGCACTGGTGAACGCCGGAGCGAAGCGTTCCCAGTCCACATCCGCTACCACTACCGAACCCTCACCCCCACCAACAACAGCCTCCAAAGCCGACACCGCAAGCCCCGGATCCAACGCCCTCAACCCACGACGCCACAAATGCTCCTCCGCACCCCCCACACCAGCCATACCCCCACCAGCCCACGGACCCCACGCCACCACACAACCCACCACACCCCGCGCACGACGCGCCTCAACCAACCCCTCCACAAACGCATTCCCCGCCGCATACGCCCCCTGACCACCACTCCCCCACACACCAGCAATCGAAGAAAACACCACAAACGCATCCAACTCCCGATCACCCAACACCTCATCCAGCACCACAGCACCCCCAACCTTCGCCCCCATCACCCCACCAAAATGCTCCGCATCCACATCCCCCAACACCACCGAATCCACCACACCCGCCGCATGCACCACCGCATCCACAGAACGCTCAGACAACAGGGCCTCAACCGCCTCCGCGTCCGCCACATCACACGCCACCACGCTCACCCCGACACCAAGAGCGGACAGCTCCGCCTCCAACTCCACCGCACCCGGAGCCTCCAGACCCCGACGACTCGTCAGAATCACGTGCTCAGCACCCCGTTCGGCAACCCAACGCGCCACACGCGCACCCAGAGCACCCGTACCACCCGTGATCAACACCGTCCCCCGCGGCCGCCAACCACCAGCAGACTCCCCAGCCAGAACAGGAACAGGAGCGGGAGCATGAGCCAGCCGACGCCGGAACACCCCAGACGCCCGCACCGCAACCTGATCCTCAACACCCTCGGCCAGGACACCGACGAACCGGTCAAGCGCCCTACCATCCACCGACTCCGGAAGATCCACCAGACCACCCCAACGGTCCGGCAACTCCAAAGCCGCCACCCGGCCCAAACCCCACACCGCAGCCTGCACCGGATCCGGCCCACCATCCGACCGACCCACCGCAACAGCCCCCCGCGTCACCACCCACCAACGCCCACCCACACCCGCATCCCCCAACGCCTGCACCACCACCGCAGTCCCCACCACATCCGCGACGCCCACCACCAACACACCAGCAACCGGCTCCTCACCAGCCACCTCACACACCCGCTCAGCCAGCAGGCCCCGATCCACCTCCCCCGCGACACACTCCACCCGCTCAACCCGCACACCACACGCCGCCAACCCCTCCACCACGGCCTCGGACCACACATCCCCCGCAGCCACCACCACAAGCCAACGACCGGCCAACACCCCACCGGACCGAGCAACGAGCGGCTTCCACTCCACCCGATACCGCCAGTCGTCCACCACCGAGTGCACGCGCGGCTCGGTGGTGGCGCCCGTCGATTCCAGCCAGTAGCGCTCGCGCTGGAACGCGTACGTGGGCAGATCCACCCGGCGTGCCCCGGTGCCCGCGAAGTACGCCGCCCAGTCGACCGGTGCCCCCGACACAAAGGCGCCGGCCACCGCCGACATCAGCGACGTAACCTCGGGCCGGTCCGTGCGCAGGGAGGCGAGGAACACCCGCTCGGTGTCGGCGTCATCCGTGTCCGAGAGACATGCCTGTGCCATCGCGGTCAGGGTGCCCCCCGGTCCCAGCTCAAGGAGCCGTGTCACGCCATGCTCTGCGAGCCAACGGACACCGTCGGCGAAGCGGACGGCGTCACGGACGTGCCGCACCCAGTAGTCGGGGGACGTCAGCTGCTCCGTCGTGGCGAGCTCTCCGGTGACGTTGGAGACCACGGGGATACGGGGCTCCGCATACGCCACGCTCTCCGCAACCGCCCGGAAATCGTCCAGCATCGACTCCATCAACGGCGAATGGAAGGCATGACTGACCTGGAGCCGCTTCGTCTTCCGTCCCTGCTCCTCGAAACGCCCGGCGATCTCCGCCACCGCGGACTCCTCACCGGAGACCACGACCGCCTGCGGACCGTTCACCGCGGCGACGCTCACCCGCTGCTCCTGGCCCTCCAGCAGCGGCAACACCTCGTCCTCCGACGCCTGAAGCGACACCATCGCCCCACCCGCCGGCAACGCCTGCATCAGCCGACCACGCGCCGCCACCAAACGACACGCATCCTCCAGCGACAGCACCCCCGCCACATGAGCAGCCGCCAACTCGCCAACGGAATGACCGACCAGGTACTTGGGCCTGATACCCCAGGACTCGATCAGCCGATAGAGCGCTACTTCCACTGCGAACAGGGCGGGCTGGGTGTACGCCGTCCAGTGGAGAGCGTCGGGGTCCTCGCCGAAGAGGACGTCTCGCAGCGGTCGGTCCAGCTGGGTGTCGAGGAGCGTGCACGTTTCGTCGAATGCCGTGGCGAACGCCGCGAATGCCTGGTACAACTCCCGTCCCATTTGGGCGCGTTGGGCGCCTTGGCCGGGGAAGAGGAAGGCGGTGGCACCGCGCATCGTGCGGCCGCCCACCACTCCGGTGCCGGCTCCCTCGATGCCCTGGGTGGCCAGTTGCTCCAGGCCGCGCAGAGCCGCGGCCCGGTCCTCCGCGAGCACCACAGCCCGGTGTTCGAACGCGGTCCGCGTGGTGGTCAGGGAGTGACCGACATCGGTCAGGTCCAGCTCGTCCTGCTTGACCCGCGCCAGCAGCTGCGCCGCTTGTGCGCGAAGAGCGGGCGCGCTGCGGGCGGACACCGCCAAGGGAACGAGGGGGAGTGCTCGGGCGGGCTCACCGGCGGCCTCCGGTGCCGGGGCGTCCTCGTCCGCCGGTGCTTCCTCCAGGATGGCATGTGCATTGGTGCCGCTGATACCGAACGACGAGACGCCGGCCCGGCGCGGGCGCCCGTCCTGCTGCCAGGGCATCGCCTCGGTCAGCACCTCGACCTCGCCGGCCGTCCACTCGATGTGGCGGGACGGCTCGGAGATGTGCAGGCTCTTCGGGAGCATCCCGTGGTGCATGGCCATCACCATCTTGATGACGCTGCCGACGCCGGCCGCCGACTGGGTGTGGCCGATATTGGACTTGAGCGAGCCGAGCCGTAGCGGCCCGTGGTCCGCTCGGTCCTTCCCATAGGTGGCGATCAGCGCCTGTGCCTCGATGGGGTCACCCAGCGTGGTACCCGTCCCGTGGGCGTCGACGGCGTCGACATCGCTCGCCGACAGCCCCGCCCGGGACAGCGCGGACCGGATCACCCGCTGCTGCGAGGGGCCGTTGGGGGCGGTCAGGCCGTTGGACGCACCGTCGGAGTTGATGGCCGTGCCCCGGACGACGGCCAACACCGGATGGCCGTTCTTCCGCGCGTCGGAGAGCCGCTCGACGAGCAGCATGCCGGCGCCCTCTGACCAGCCGGTGCCGTCCGCGTCGTCGGAGAACGGCTTGCAGCGGCCATCGGCAGCCAGGCCGCGCTGCCTGCTGAACTCGAAGAACATCTCCGGGGTGCACATCACGGCGACTCCGCCGGCCAGTGCCAGATCGCATTCGCCGCGGCGCAGCGCATGGCAGGCCCAATGCAGTGCGACCAGCGACGATGAGCACGCCGTGTCGACCGTGACGGCGGGGCCTTCCAGACCGAGGGTGTAGGCGATCCGGCCGGAGGCCACCGAGGTGGCGTTTCCGGCGAGGAGCAGGCCCTGCACACCTTCCGGGAGGTCGGCGACGCCAATGCCGTACCCAGAGGTGGCGGCGCCGACGAACACTCCGCCGTTGGAGCCGCGCACCGACGTCGGGTCGATGCCCGCGCGTTCGAATGCCTCCCAGGCCACTTCGAGCAGCAGCCGCTGCTGCGGATCGGTGGCCAGCGCCTCCCGGGGGCTCATCCCGAAGAACGCCGGGTCGAAGTACCCCGCGTCGTGGAGGAAGCCGCCTTCGCGCGCATAGATCGAGCCCGGCTTCTCCGGGTCCGGGTCGTAGGCCGCGTCGACGTCCCAGCCCCGGTCGACCGGGAAGTCGGAGACCGCGTCTCCGCCTTCGGCGACCAGCTGCCACAGGTCTTCGGGGGTACGCACGCTGCCGGGGTAGCGGCAGCTCATCGCGACGATGGCGATGGGCTCCTGGTCTCTGCCCTCGGCTTCGCGAAGCTGGCGACGGGTCTGCCGGAGCTCGGTCGTCACCCGCTTCAGGTACTCCATGTACTTGGCGTCGTCAGCAGCCACCAATGTCACATCCTCGAACAAAGCCGAGCGGTTCCCCGCGTCCGGTCATGACGTTCCCAGTTCCTTGTCGATGAGGTCGAACAGTTCGCCGGCGGTCGATGCCGATGCCAGCTCGCCGTCGTCCTCATCGGTTTCCGTGTCCGGATCCGCGTCTTGCTCCTGCTTGCCGTCTTGCTGCCATTGCGCCGTCAGCGCCCGCAGCCGGTCGGTGATCTCGGCCCGTTCCTCGTCACCGACGGTGGCACCGGCCAGCGCTGCCTCCAGCCGGGTGAGCTCGCCGAGGATCGGCTGTGCCCCCGAGGTCGCGGGCAGGTCGATCTCGTCCAGGACATGGCGCACCAGGACGAGCGGTGTCGGGTAGTCGAAGACGAGGGTGGCGGGCAGCCTGAGCCGGGTCGCCGCGTTGAGGTGGTTACGGAGTTCCACCGCCGTCAGCGAATCGAAGCCCAGCTCCTTGAAGGCCTGGTCGGGTTCGACGTCCTCGGCGGATCCGTGTCCGAGGACGAGAGCCACCTGTGTGCAGACCAGATCGAGCAGATACTGTTCGCGGTCCGCCGGAGGCAACGCGGCCAGGCGCTCGGCGAGATCCTGCGGTGCTTCCGTTCCCTTCGCCGCGGCGGAGGTCGCGGTCCCGCGGCGGATGGGGGCCCGGACCAGGCCGCGGAGCAGCGGTGGTACGGCCTCGGGGTGCGCACGCAGGGGCGCCGTGTCGAGGTTCATCGGCAGCAGCAGGGGGCGGGCCAGGTCCCGTGTGGTGTCGAGCAGGCCGAGCCCCTGTTCCGGGGTGAGCGGGAGCATGCCGCCGCGTGCCATGCGCTGCCGATCGGCTTCGCTCAGCTCGCCCGTCATGCCGACGCCCGGAGCCCAGGCACCCCACGCCAGCGACTGTGCGGGAAGCCCCATTCCACCGCGCCGGCATACGAGGGCGTCCACGAACGCGTTCGCTGCCGCGTAGTTGGCCTGCCCCGCACTGCCGAACGTCCCGGCGACCGAGGAGAAGACGACGAACGCCGCCAGATCCTCATCCCGGGTCAGCTCGTGCAGGTGGGTGACCGCGTCCACCTTCGGCGCCAGCACGCGGTCCAGCCGCTGCGGCGTCAGGGAGGACAGCACTCCGTCATCGAGCACACCGGCCGTGTGCACGACCGCGGTGAGCGGGTGCTGCTTCGGTACGGAGTCCAGCAGCCCGCGCAGCGCCTCGCGGTCGGCACTGTCGCAGGCGGCGACAGTGACCTGGGCACCGAGGGCCGCGAGCTCTTCACGCAGCGCATCGACGCCCGGAGCCCGGGGCCCGCGGCGGCTGGCCAGGAGCAGGTGGCGCACCCCGTGCTCGGCCACCAGATGCCGGGCCACCAGCGCGCCCAGGCCACCCGTGCCGCCGGTCACCAGGGCCGTGCCCTGGGGGTCGAGGGGAACCGGCATGGTCAGCACGACCTTGCCGATGTGCCGGGCCTGGCTGAGGTGGCGGAATGCCTCCGGGGCTCTCCGCACCTCCCATGCCGTCACCGGCAACGGTTCCAGCGCACCCCGCTCGAAGAGGTCGAGGAGCGCGGTCAGCATCTCCCCGATCCGCTCCGGGCCGGCCTCCCACAGATCGAACGCCCGGTACCGGACACCCGCATGCGTGGCCGCGATGTCCTGCGCGTCCCGGACATCGGTCTTGCCCATCTCCAGGAACCGGCCGCCCCGCGGCAGCAACCGCAGCGAAGCGTCCACGAACTCCCTCGCCAGGGAATCCAACACGACATCCACG
>NZ_JBYISA010000085.1:0-7685 GCF_057708345.1 Streptomyces sp. bgisy130 | reverse complement strand
AGGGGAGGGGGCGCTTCCGAGCGTTGGGGCGGGGGCGCTTCCGAGCCGTTGGGGCGGGGGTGCTTCCGCGTCTTGAGGCGGCCGGGGGTCCGGCTGTGGGCGGGGCCGGTCGGGGCCGGGCGGCAAGGGGTCGGCTCCGACCGGTGCCGGTCGGACCCAATGCGCGGCCTCAGCTCCGGGCCTCAGCCTCAGCCCTCAACCCGCTGCTCTCTCAGCCCTCAGCCAGGACGAACGTCGTACGGGCCGCCTCCAGACCCGGCACCTTCGCCTCGATCTCATACCTGCCGGCGGGCACCTTGGCCGAACTCGGCGTGGCGCACTGCGGGCCGCTGGCCCGGCGGTCCCACTCGATGATGCGCTGCACGGAACCCTTGGCCGGCACCTTCAACAGCGCGGGCGCGGTGCCCGACGGGCAGTCGTTCGAGGCCCACACCCGTTCGTCGCCCGCGGCATCGCTGATGGTGAGCACCGCGGCCTTCTGCCCGAGATCCACTTTGCAGGCCACCCCGGCCGCGTTCTCGATCGTCAGCTCGAACTTCGGCCGGGTACCGGACGCATAGGAGTGCTTGACACTACGAAGATCCAACTCGGCCTCACCGGAAACACAGTTGGGGAGCGAGGAACCGGCCACGACGGCGTTCTTACCGGAGCCCTGACCGATCGGCCCGCTCCCTGAACCGGAACCACCGGATCCTCCGCTGCCGCCGGAACTTCCACTGCCACCACCCGCGGCGCCCGACCCACCGGAACCGGAACCCGATCCCCCGTCGTCGCCCGACTCATCGCGCCCGCCCGGCTTTTGGTCGTTCACCGGCCCGCTGGCGGAGGGGCCAGGCGTGATGGACGTCGCGGGACCCTTGCCGTGCGATCCCTTGCCCTCATCGCCGCCCTCACCGCCAGCCCCGCCCCAGTTGACGGCCCACACCACCAGGAGGGCGAGCAGGACGACGATGGCCAGCGCAACGGCCCTCCGCCGCCAGTAGATGGAGGAGGGAAGCGGCCCGATCGGATTGCGCAGTGATCCCACGCGGAAACTCTACGAGAGATCGCCCCCCGCACCGGCCAGTACCCGCCGCTTCCGACTGCAACTTTTCCCATCATCGGCCCGGAGCGGCCCCAAATCCGGCCCGAAGCCAACCGCAAGCCGGCCCCCCGGCCGCGTTACGGCCCCAACGAGCCTGACGCCCCGCTAACTCTCGCTCTGCTCCACTCCGGCCCTACTTTCGTCAGCCACTCCCCCTGCCGACCGTCAGCAGCAGCACAACCGGACCGCCCCATACGGCCGTTGATCATGAACAGCACCACGCTCCACCGCGCCCTCACCGACCCCGCCCATCACCCCGAGGTCCCCCGGCCTCACCACTCGCCGGGCTGAGCGCCCCCGGGACTCAGCCCCGCGACCACTCCTCCTTGTGGCCGAAGCCCTGGCCGTTGTCGATCAGCCGCAGCCAGTCGGGACGCAGCTCCCAGAGAGTGGTCCGCTCCAGGGCGTCGCGCAGCCGGTCGCTCGCCGCGACGAACGGAAAGCGCTCGACATAGACCTGCCAGCCGACCGCCCGCTCCGCACCGGTCAGCGGGCGGCAGCTCCCCCGGCCCTGAAGCCCCGTCAGGCCGCTCCATTCCTGACCGTCCCGCTGCGCCGTGAACGCGACCCGCGCGCCGGGCTCCGCGAGGGCCCGGCCGTGCCGCGTCGTGGTCGCGGTGACGAAGTACAGCGCGGGCCCGGCACCGGCCTCCAGACCGCCCGTCGCATCGACAGCCCCGCCGGCCCCCACACCCGACACACCGGGCGCACCCAGCCCGCCGGCCTCGTCGACCTCGTCGATTGCGCCGGGCGCCTTGGCCGCGCCGGCCGTGGCGGACCCCTCGGCCCAGTCGGTGACCGGCGCCCCGGTCGCGTACAGCACCGCGCAGGCCTGCGGCCCGTCCTCATCCACGTAGGCGAGCGTCATCGTCGTATGTGCGGCCAGCGCCCGCAGGATCGCCTCCGGGCAGACCGGCCCGGCCGCCGCCGCGGCGCCCGCCCCCGCCGCGTCGCCCACCTCGCCCGCGTGGCCCGTACCTTTCGCCCCGCCCGCCCCGCCCGTGTCGTCCGTGTCGTGCGCGTCGCCCGCTCTGCTCATCTCCGCCATGCCCGCATCCTCGCTTGTTGTCTCCCTGGCCTCGCTTGCCGCCTCCTTCTATTCCAGCAACGATTACGGAGAGTTGCTAGTTCCTGGCGGTGCGTGGCCACCGAGGCGCCGCGCCCGGCCCCCCACATCGCACGCCCCCTCCCCACCCACTGCCGACCCCCGGACGCCAGCCGATCACCCGTTGCCGGGCCACCGACCCCCAGCCGATCGCCCCCACCCCACCGCCGGGCCACCGACCCCAGCCGATCACTCACCAACCACCACGCCTCCCCCATGCCCCGCCCCACCCCTCCCTACCCCCCAGTAGCCCCCGCTCAGGAGCGGTTGGTCGTCCTGCGTGTGGGTGGGCGTGCGGCGGGGCGGGCCCGGTGCGTTTCCTGGGCGCGGCCGGACGTGCCAGGATCGGCATGCCATGACTTCGACGCCTGTCACCACCACTGCCACGACCGCCGCCGCCGAGACCGCTTCCGCCGCCGACGCGGCCGCGGAAGCCGCCGACGGGACCGCGCTGCACGGCCCGGTCACCGACTGGTTCGACGAGCACGCCCGCGATCTGCCCTGGCGCCGCCCCGAAGCGGGCGCCTGGGGCGTGATGGTGAGCGAGTTCATGTTGCAGCAGACCCCGGTCAGCAGAGTGCTGCCGGTGTACGAGCAGTGGCTGGCCCGCTGGCCGCGCCCCGCCGACCTGGCCGCCGAGGCGCCGGGCGAGGCGGTCCGGGCCTGGGGCCGGCTCGGCTATCCGCGCCGCGCGCTGCGGCTGCACGCCGCCGCGTCCGCGATACAGGAGCGGCACGGCGGCGACGTACCGCGTGAGCACGGCCAGTTGCTGGCGCTGCCCGGCGTCGGTGAGTACACGGCCGCCGCGGTCGCGTCCTTCGCGTACGGGCAGCGGCACGCGGTGCTGGACACCAATGTGCGCCGGGTGTTCGCCCGCGCGGTGGCCGGCCGCCAGTACCCGCCGAACGCCACCACCGCGGCGGAGCGCAAGCTCGCCCGTGCGCTGCTGCCCGAGGACGAGCAGCTCGCGGCGCGCTGGGCGGCGGCCACGATGGAGCTGGGTGCGCTGTTGTGCACAGCGCGTACGCCGGAGTGTCACCGTTGTCCGATCGCGGCGCAGTGCGCGTGGCGGCAGGCCGGGTCGCCGGCGCACGACGGTCCGCCGCGGCGTACGCAGACCTATGCCGGTACCGACCGGCAGGTGCGCGGCAAGCTGCTGGCCGTGCTGCGCGAGGCTGTCACGCCGGTGCCGCAGCAGGTGCTGGACGCGGTGTGGGACGAGCCGGTGCAACGGGCGCGGGCGTTGGACGGGCTGGTCTCGGACGGTCTGGTCGAGCCGCTGGGCGGCGGCCGGTACCGGCTGCCGCTGACGTAGCCGGGCTGTCATCTGCACAGGAGCAACGGCTACCGAAGACGCCTGCGCAGGAGCAACAGCTGTCGATGACGCCTGCGCAGGAGCACGGCTGCCGCTGACCTGGCCCGGCCGTCATCTGCGTAGGAACGCGACCGTCACACGTACAAGACCGCGGCCGTCACACACCCAAGACTCCAGCCGCGACCCCCACAGCACCACGCCCGCCACCCCCAGCCCCCACACCCGCACCAAACAGAAGGCGCGGCCGCCCAAGCGGCCGCGCCTCCTCGCGTGACGGTTGGCCGTCTGATGCGGTGTCACCTTTAGGGCAACATGACCGAAAGGTGCTGCGATACGGCCTGAAGAAGGCGCTCGGCGGGCACGGTTGCCGTCGCGTTGCGGCCGATAGGTCTTGTGGCGGGGGTGCTTCTCCCCCCGGAGTATGACGTGCAGAGGTCTGCCGTCCGTCCGAAGTAGGACCCCTGGCGCGCTGTTACACAACCGAGGGTTTTCCGTGCACTCGCTGTGGGGCCGACGCACATTACGTCGCAACACCCCCTCCGTAGCGTCTTCCTCGTGCTGGAGATGACTGCCGGCACGGTCAACGTGGGGAACGAAAGCGGATCGGAGGCGTCGAGATGGCGACCAGCGGCGGCAAGGTACTGGACTTCGAAGAGTACGTTCGTACGCGGCAGGAGGCCCTGCTGCGGAGCGCCCGGCGCCTGGTGCCCGATCCGGTCGACGCTCAGGATCTGTTGCAGACCGCTCTGGTCCGCACCTACGGCCGCTGGGACGGCATCGCGGACAAGTCGCTGGCTGATGCCTACCTCCGCCGCGTCATGATCAACACCCGGACCGAGTGGTGGCGGGCGCGCAAGCTGGAGGAGGTGCCCACCGAGCAGCTTCCGGACGCGAGCGTGGACGACGGCACCGAGCAGCGCGCGGACCGTGCCCTGCTGATGGACATCCTGGGGGTGCTCGCTCCGAAGCAGCGCAGCGTCGTGGTGCTGCGACACTGGGAGCAGATGAGCACGGAGGAGACCGCGGCGGCGCTGGGGATGTCGACAGGTACCGTCAAGAGCACGCTGCACCGTGCGCTGGCGCGGCTGCGTCAGGAGCTTCAGATGCGCGACATCGACGCCCGGATGCTGGAGCGCGGCGAGCGGGAGCGGGAGCGGTGCGCGGCCTGAGGGGCGGCGCACGGCACGCGGGACACGGCACGGCGTACGGCATCACACCAGCTACCAGACGAAAACTATTCTTACCGGTGAAAACGGGCAGAACGACAGGCGCCTTACGGCTCCGGGCTCGACGCGCGACAATCACTTCAGGAACAGCAGCGGGATCAGCGGCTGTGCGAGCAGCACGGTGAGCGGGAGCGGATTGTCCAGGTACAGGTTGACCAGCTACGGGTTGACCAGAGGCGGCGCGGTCACGGCAGGAGTGGCCGCCGTCGGCCTTTTGCTGGCCGGATGCAATCCGGGGGGCGAGGGTGTGCGCAGCGAGGGCTCCGCGACCAGCACCCCGGTGCCCCCCAAGGGCCCGGTGCGCAGCACTCCCAGCCCGTCCTCGACCGCGGACTACAAGAAGGTCGACGCGGTCCAGCTGCTGAAGGACGACCCGAAGGTCGGCGCGTTCGTGAAGAAGTCCCTGGCCAAGCCGTGCGCCGCCGACGAGTACCCGGTCGAGGTGACCTATGCGTCGCTGACCGGCGGCAAGTCCCCCGATGTCATCGTCAACGTCATGACCTGCGCGGATTCCGTCGGGATCGGCTCGTACGTCTACCGCAAGCACAGCGGCACGAAGCTCGGGTATGACAACGTGTACACGAACGAACAGCCGTCGGTCTCGGCCGGGGTCAACAAGGGCGAGCTGGAGGTCTCCAAGCAGACCTATGACTCCGACGACAAGGTGTGCTGCCCTTCCGGTGAGGATGTGATGCCCTACCGCTGGTCGGGTGGCCGCTTCGTCGAGTACCACGGCTATCACACCGACTACAGCAAGACCACCGTCGACGGCGCCACGCCGGACGACGGCACGGGATCGGAGGGTTGAGACAACCGCATGGCCGAGACCCATGTGCTCTTCGTCGAGGACGATGACGTCATCCGCGAGGCCACGCAGCTCGCTCTGGAGCGGGACGGCTTCGCGGTCACCGCGATGCCCGACGGGCTCGCGGGGCTGGAGGCGTTCCGTGCCAACCGTCCGGACATCGCCCTGCTCGATGTGATGGTGCCGGGGCTCGACGGTGTCAGCCTGTGCCGGCGGATCCGCGACGAGTCGACGGTTCCGGTGATCATGCTGTCGGCGCGTGCCGATTCCATCGATGTGGTGCTCGGCCTGGAGGCCGGCGCCGACGACTATGTCACCAAGCCGTTCGACGGTGCGGTGCTGGTCGCCCGGATCCGTGCCGTGCTGCGCCGCTTCGGTCACGCCAGCGGGCCGGAGCGGGGCGGGTCCGCGGCGGCGGAGGCGGACGGTCCCGCCGAGGCGGTGCTGCGGTTCGGTGATCTGGAGGTCGACACCGAGGGCATGGAGGTGCGCAAGGGCGGCCGGAATGTCGCGCTGACGCCCACCGAGATGCGGCTGCTGCTGGAGTTCTCGAACGCGCCGGGCACGGTCCTGTCGCGGGACCGGCTGCTGGAGCGGGTCTGGGACTACGGCTGGGGTGGTGACACCCGGGTGGTGGACGTCCATGTCCAGCGGTTGCGCGGCAAGATCGGCCAGGACCGGATCGAGACGGTCCGCGGCTTCGGATACAAGCTGAGAGGCTGACACCTCCGGTGGTCAGGCTGGCCCTGCGGACGGGGCTGAGATGGAAGCTCAGCGCCGCGATCGCGCTCGTCGGAGCGCTGGTCGCGATCGCGCTGAGCCTTGTCGTGCACAACGCCGCCCGGCATTCCATGCTCGACAACAGCCGGGATGTGCAGATCGAGCGGCTCAACTTCACGCAGAAGATCTTCGAGTCCACCAACCGGCTTCAGTTCGGCGCGAAGATCAATGATCCGTCGCTGCCGCAGCCGCTGCGTGACGAGGTCGCCAAGAACAAGCGCGCCACCTATCTTCAGGACACCGGGCAGACCGCCCCCGAGGTGTGGGCGGCCTCCCCGCTCAGCAACAACCGGGTGCTGTCCATCCACGACAGTTTCCCGGACCGCTTCGCCGTCCTGGACGATCTGGACCAGGCGCTGGTGATCGGCTCGACCGCGGTGGTGGTCGGCGGCTGTGCGCTGGGGGTGCTGGTCGGCGGACGGCTCTCCAAGCGGCTGCGCAAGGCGGCCGCGGCGGCCGGCAAGCTCGCCGACGGCGACACCTCGGTCCGTATCCGCGACGAGGTCGGCAGCGGCCGGGTGCGGGACGAGACCGATGATCTGGCGTGGGCCGTGGATGCCATGTCGGACGCCCTACAGGAGCGGATCGAGGCCGAGCGGCGGGTCACCGCCGATATCGCGCACGAGCTGCGCACTCCGGTCACGGGTCTGCTGACGGCCGCCGAGCTGCTCCCGCCGGGCCGCCCGTCCGAGCTGGTGCGCGACCGGGCGCAGGCGCTGCGCACCCTGGTCGAGGATGTGCTGGAGGTGGCGCGGCTCGACGGCCATGCGGAGCGCGCCGAGCTCCAGGACGTGGTGCTCGGGGAGTTCGTCACCCGCCGGGTGCGGGCCCTGGGCCCGGACATCGTCGTCGACGTCGCGCGGGACGCCGATGTCACTACCGATCCGCGCCGGCTGGAGCGGATCCTCGGCAATCTCATCGCCAATGCGGCCCGGCACGGGCGGCCGCCGATCGAGGTCACCGTCGAGGGCCGGGTGCTGCGGGTACGTGACCACGGTCCGGGTTTCCCCGAGGCGTTGTTGCGGGAGGGCCCGAGCCGCTTCCGTACGGGCAGCAGCGACCGGGCGGGCCGCGGCCACGGGCTGGGGCTGACGATCGCGGCGGGCCAGGCGCGGGTGCTGGGTGCGCGGCTCACGTTCCGCAACGCGGATGAGCTCACGGATGGTTCGACCGGGGCGGTGTCGGTTCTCTGGCTTCCGGAGAATGCCCCTACTAATACGGGGAGCTTTCCGGTTATTCAGCTACCGGAGCGATAGCCCACGTTTTGGCTTTCCCGCCGTGGTGGTTGATCGCCGTTTTTAGCCCGCTTGCGCGGTGCTCCCGCCGTTGCGCCTGCGGCGGGCCGGTCCGCTGCGCGGGGCTGTTGGGGT
>NZ_JBYISA010000084.1:0-8324 GCF_057708345.1 Streptomyces sp. bgisy130 | reverse complement strand
CCCCCCCCCCCCCCCCCCCCCCCCCCCCCCCCCGCCCCTCTACTCACTGATACTTCTTCATCGACTTGGAGTTCGTCATGAGCACCGCATCCGCTGCGGCCCTCGAACCCGAGGGTGCGGCCGCGCCACGTCGTGGACACATCCTGGCCGTGCTGGGCCTGGCTCAGCTGATGGTGGTCCTGGACACCACCCCGGCGGCGGTGCGCTGTGTGCGGATCAGCGGGCGATCGAGATCGCGAAGGGCGCGAATCCGCTGGACCGAATCACGTGCGGTACGAACAGTATCGCGGCCTCCGTGGCGCGGGCGGTTCGGATCCCGCCGAGGTCAGTGACCCACTCCTTGCGCCAGCCGAGGTTGATGAGCAGTTCACGGATGGTCTGCTTGGCCTGCGGGTCGTCGCCGGAGAGGAAGGCGTCGGGCGCCTGGGTGAGCGTGGCCGGCGCGGTCATCACCGGGAAGAGCATGGTGTTGAGTGTCTTGACGACGCGCGTTTCGGGGAGCGCTTCCTGGAGTTGCTCGGCGAGGCTTGAGCCGGGGTAGATCAGGTCGGCGGGCAGTCCGTCCGGTCCGTCGACGGTGGCGTTGGAGACGTCGACGAGGATCTTGTCGCGCAGTTCCTCGCGCAGGGCGACGAGCCGGTCCAGCGAGCCGGCTCCCGGGGTGGCGTTGATGACGATCTGGGCTGCCCGGGCAGCGTCGGCGGCGGCGCCCGGCGCGCGGTCCGCCACGGTCACCTCGTGCCCTGCCCGGGTGAGGGCTCTGGCCAGGTTGCCGCCGACGCGGCCGTTTCCGAGAACTGCGATCGTGGTCATGATGATCTGGTCCTTCCGTGCGTGCAGGTTGTGGTGTGCGGTCAGGGTGAGAGTGTGGCAACGGCCTGGGCGTGGACGCCGGGCGCGGCGGCCAGGAAGCCCTCGCTCTGCGGGGTCCAGGGGCGGCCCTCGGCGTCGGAGATCTGTCCGCCGGCCTCGGTGACGAGCAGCGCCCCGGGCAGCAGGTCCGCGCGGGCGCCGGCGAACTGCCAGAAGGCGTCGATCCGGCCGGCGGCCACGTTCAGCAGGTGCAGGGTCGCGGGCACGGCGGTGCGGACGACGAGCGCGTCGAAGAGCATCGCGGTGATCGAGGAGCCGACGCGCCGCACGACCTTCTCGCTCTCGTCCGGCCGGGCCTGGCTGGTGGCCACGATGCTCAGGCCGAGGTCCGCGGTCGGGGAGACGTGCAGCGGTCGGCCGTCGAGGTAGGCGCCCGCTCCGGTGAGCGCGGTGTAGGTCTCGCCGGTCAACGGCAGGTGGACCGCGGTGAGCACCGGCTGGTTCTCACGCACGAGGGTGGCGGTCACCGCCCACTCCGGCAGGGCGTGCAAGGTGGTTGACGTTGCCTTCGGCCGGATCCACGACCCACCATTCGCCGGGCGGCAGCGCCCCGCCGTCCAGCTCGTCCTCCACCCAGCCGGCGTCCGGGCGCAGGCGCGTGAGGCGGGGGCGCAGGATGTCGAGGGCCGTGTCGTCGTTGGCGGCGAGAGCGCGCATCAGCTCTTCGCGGGTCCGGTAGCGGATCACCTCGCCGAAGCGCTCGCGCAGCGCCGAACCGGCCGCGCGCACGGCGATCGCGGTCCGGCCGAGCAGGTCGGCGTCAAAGGCGGCGACGTCAGTGGTCTGAAGCGTTTCGGACATGGCGGTACTCCCGTGTGAGGAGGGGTGTTGAGGCCGCTCGGGCCAGGCTGTGCGTTCCGTCTTGCGCTCTCATTTCGAAGGTATAGAGCCGTTTGATTAACTTCAAATGCATGTCAAGCACGGCTAGGATTACTCACATGCAATTGGATTTGAACCTGCTCGCCGCGCTCGACGCGCTGCTGGAGGAGGGAAGTGTGGCCGGGGCAGCCGCGCGCCTGCACGTCACCGCCCCCGCGATGAGCCGGAGTCTGGGCCGGATCCGGCGCACGACCGGGGATCAGATCCTGGTGCGCACCGGCCGCACGATGACCCCGACGCCGTATGCGATCGCCGTCCGGGAACAGGTGCACGAGCTGCTGCACCAGGTCCAGGGGGTGCTGGCACCGAGCCGTGAACTCGATCTGGCGACGTTGGAGCGCACCTTCACACTCCGCTGGCATGATTCCCTGGTCGCCTTGAGCGGCCCCGCACTGCTCGCGGCCGTGCGCGGACAGGCGCCGGGCGTGCGCTTGCGCTTCGTCGCGGAATCGAGCATCGACACCCCCGAGTTGCGGCGCGGCGAGGTCGACCTGGAGGCGAACGCCAACCGGCCGAGCGCACCGGACATCCGTGCCGAGAACGTGGGCGAGACCCGCCTCGTCATCGTCGTGAGGCAGGGGCACCCCCTCACCCGCGTCAGGACCGTCACCGCAAAGCGGTACGCCGCCGCTGAGCACGTCACCGTCTCGCGACGTGGAAACCTCAGCAATGCCCTCGACGACGCCCTCGCGCGGCTCGGCCTCACCCGCCGCGTGGTGGCGACCGCGCCCACGGAAGCGGCCGCGCTGGAGTTCGCGCGCGGCTCCGATCTCCTGATCAGCGTCCCCGAAGCCACCACGCGGTCAGCGGTCGCCGACCTCGGCCTGGTCGTGCTCCCCCTCCCGCTCGAACTGCCGTCGGCACCGATATATCTGTCGTGGCATCAGCGCTACGACACCGACCACGCCCACGCCTGGCTGCGCGGGCTGGCGCGAACCGCACTGGCCAGGGGCGGAGCGTCGTCGTAGTCGGCGCCGTCCGGCAGCTTCACCCATACGTCCACGCGACCACCTCGATTCCGCACGGCCGGCCGCTGTGCGGAATCGCAACAGATCACCAGCCCCCGGCGGTAGGCGTACACGGGCTGTTCAGCATCGGAGCCAGCGGCCCGGAATTTTCCTCTCCCTTCGGGTCGGGCCGTTCCTCACCGGGTCTTCTTCCGGTCGAACCAGAACGTCGCAAACGTCGGCGCGAGTCCTGCCCAGAACAGCATCTGGGGCAACATCCTTTCCTCCCAGGGTATTTGGGCGATCAGCAGTGCGCACAGCATGGCCCAGGCCGCCTGGGCCAGCACTATGCGGGGCCACCGGCGGCGGCGTATCAGTGACCGCACATTGAGCTGGACCCCGGCGCGCCGGCGGCGGTAGCGCAGCAGTGTGCCGACGATCCAGATGGCGGTCACCGGCACGAGGTACCACAGGCGCTGACCGAGGGACAGCGGCAATTCCCGCGCCACCTCGCCCTCTCGGACGAACATGTCCAGATCCAGCATCGACCCGGCCAAGCCGACACAGAGCAGGGCCGGCCACCGCACCCCACGCAGCATGTGGTAGGTGGCTTGGTCGAGGCCGCGCTGCATCTCGGCGGAGTCCGGTGCGGCGGAGAGCCCGCTGGCGTAGAGGTCGGCGGCCTGGGCGGCCTTGACGCCCGGGGCCTGGGCGGCCTTCTGAGTCTGGCGAGCCAGGGCCTCTGCGTGGGTGGGGTCGAGCCGGAGGATGGCGTGGTCGAGCTGGTCGGCGAGGGCGGTGTTGAGCGAGAAGGTGGCGATCTGGTGGGCGATTTCGTGGGCGTAGATCTCCTCGGGGCCCAGCCGCAGCGCCTCCGCTGCCAGGTCGGTCGCCTCGCGGAGGACGTGGGCGAGCTCGTGGGGCGGGGGGAATGTGGAGCCGTTCTCCTGGACGTAACGGACCATCGACATGCGGCATACGGCGTCCGCGAGCATCGCATAGCCGTACCAGTGGTGCGGGTCGGCCCGGACCGCTTCGCGCAGTACGGGCTCGGCCGCGCGCCATGCCCTGTCGGGTATGCAGGTCAGTGCCTTGGCGCGCAGGATGAGTGCGAAGAAGTTCTCGGGAGCCAGCTTGAGTGCCTCGTCAGCCGCGTGAAGGGCTTGTTCGGGCTGCTCCGTTTTCAGGTGGCAGTGGCCGATCTCGATCCAGGCACGCCGGTCGTCAGGGTTTCCGGCGAGGTGCTGCGCCAGCACAGCCCGGGCCTGCTCGTAGCGTTCAAAATCGTAGAGGGCCCGGGCCTGCTCGACGGCTGAGTTCAGTTCGGTCACAGCTTCCGCTTCTTCTTCAGGTAGGCCACCAGGTCGTCGTACATCCCGCCGTCGTTCGCGTACATCGCCACGTTGCGGGCGGCCGCGAACCACGGCTCCGTTGAGGGACCGATCTGCCCCGCCGCGGCCAGCAGGTCCTTCATCCCGATCAGACGTACGGTCCCGGTCCGGGCCGAGTCCAGCAGCGCATGCTCGGCCGCGGCCTCGCACACATGGGCCAGGTCGGCGCCGGACAAGCCGTCGGTGGCCTTGACGAGCTTGCCGAGGTCGACGTTTTCGATGGGCCGTTCCCGCAGGTGGTAGCGGAGAATCGCCTCCCGGGCCGGTCCGTCGGGTGGCAGCACGAGCAAGGTCCGGTCCAGCCGGCCGGGGCGGCGCAGTGCGATGTCCACGTCCCAGGGCACATTGGTCGCGGCGAGCACGAACACGCCCTCGTTCGCCTCCGCCTCGACGCCGTCCAGCTCGGTCAGCAACTGGTTGACGGTGTTGCGCATCCCCGCGCTCTGGGTGCGGCTGCGCTTTCCGCCGAGCGCGTCCAGTTCGTCCAGGAAGACCACGCACGGGGCTTGGCGGCGGGCGGTCTGGAAGAGCTCGTGCATATTGCGCTCGGAGTTGCCCATCCACATGTCGAGCACGTCGTTGACCGACACGGACAGGAAGTTCGCCCCGAGCTCGCCGGCGACCGCCCGGGCGATGAAGGTCTTGCCGCAGCCCGGCGGCCCGTACAGCAGGAGACCGCCGCGAAGACTCTTGCCGTACAGGCGGCGCAGCTCCGGATTGCGCAACGGCGCCAGAAAGGCCGCCTCCAGCCGCTCCTTGACCTCTTGCATGCCGCCCACATCGGCGAGGCGGACGGCCCCGGGCCGCTCCACATCCCAGGCGGCGGCATCCTCAGGATTGCCGCTGCCGTCGACGGTCAGCGGCGCTTCCACGAAGCGGGGCGGCACGACATCACCGACCTGGTTCTCGGCGGCCTTCCAGTTGAAGCCCGGTCCCGAGGCGGGGGCGGACGCCGGGGCCTGGCCGGCCGCGGGATCCTGCGACGGTTCGGCCACCGAGGTCGGAGGCCGGCCGGGCACCGGGGACTGCGGCGGTGAGGGAAGCGCGGCTTCGTCGGAGATGTTTGTCGGAGTACCTGCCAGGGCCCGGACCATCAACTCGCGTGCCTGGGCGTCACCGGGCGCGTGCTGCAACGCCACGGAGACCTCCCCCACCGCGGCGTCACCATGCCCCGCGGACAGCAGCAACTCGGCGAGGTGAAGCCGCAGCGGCACGTCATCGGGCGCCGCCGCAACGGCCCTGCGCATGCTCTGTATAAGGGGGGATTCCTCCGACATGACCCACACTTTACGGAGCCCAAGTGGGTGACGTGCGGGCGCCCTTGGTGTGCCCGGCCCTGTTTCGGGCCGTGCCGCGGTCACGGGGAGGGCGTTCTCTCCGCGCACGTAGTAGGGCTTGGTCAGGTTCGTTCGCCGGTGGTGTGTCCGTTTGATCGGTGCCGCCGTCCAGCCACCCGTGTCAGCCCGACTTCGGCGGCTTCTGCGCGTCGAAAGCGAAGAGAGTGTTCTTGGCCGCGGCCACGATCACCGCACGCCCTGCAAGGGTCACCCGCGGGCTCGCACCCGGATCGCCCGTCAAACCATCGACCTGCGGATCTGTTGTCCATAGGGGTTTGCCATGGACCGGCGACAGCGCGACCACTCGGCCGGTGGCCGAGCTGAAATACAGTGCGCCGGCTCCCGCAACAGGACCCGCCGCGCCCTCCACGCCAGTCTGCCGCGACCACTTCTTCCGGCCGGTCGCCGAGTCGAGTGCTGTGACGAGACCGGTCTGCCCGCTCACATAGACGGTGCCGTCCGCCATGCCGGGCGTCCCCGCGTATGTCTCGGCCAGTCGGGAGTACGTGACCTTCCGCGAGGCCGGGTCGACCCGCGCCACCCCGTTGTAGCCGGCCAGCTCCGTTCCCTTCCTGTGTACTTGCAGGAGTACGAGCCTGCCGTTGGCGACGCCCATCGGCACGGCGGGGCCGTTGACCGCGATGGGCCTGCCCAGTGTCCCCGAGGCGCGGTCGACCGGGTACAGGGTGGGGTGGCGCACTGCAAAGGCGTTCACCTCCGCATCCGTCGCGCACATCGCGACGAGCTGCGGCCCCACCGAGACGGGCGCGCACTGCGTACCCGCAGGGAATGAGGATGTCCAGGTGACCTGACCGCTGTGCGCGTTGCGGGCCTCGAAGCGGGAGTTGGAAGCGTCGACCGTCACGACGTCGGAACCGACCACAATGGCGTCCTGAGTCCGACCCGTGACGGCCGTCGACTGGGCGCCGGACGGCACGGACCACAACTCCCGGCCGTTGCTCGCGTCGAGGGCCACCACCTCGCTGCGAGGGTCCTGCGGGGCGTCCTGGGCGGCGAAGCGGTAACCGAGCACCGTGTCGTCGGTGGCGCCCACCAGGTGCATGCCGTTGACGGGGACGCCGGGGCTCTTCGCCGTCCACACCCGCGAGCCGTCCCTGGCCCTGATACGGGTCGCGACGACACTGCCGCCCCCGCAGAACAGCGCGTCGCCGTGCGCGAGGCAACGCAGCTCGTCGGGGATGTCCGGGCGACCGCCGGGTACGGCCTTGTGCCACGGTTCGAAGCCGTCCGGAAGTGCGGCACCTGGCACTGCAAGGCTGTTGCCCTTGTCGCCGCCGCTGTTCCCCCCAAAGGCGCCCGACGTCAGTGCGGCGACTCCTCCACCAATTGCTGCCACGGTGACCGCGACCGCGGCCGCGAGCACGGGATGCCAGCGGCGACGCAGTCGGCGGCCGATGGAGGTGTCGGCGCTCCCCGTATCGGGAGCGGCCGGGGTGATGGTCGGGGGCGCCGGCGCCGGGGTGGCCGGCGTGGAGGTGGCCGGCGCCGGGGTGGCCGGCGCCGCGAAGTGATGCTCGGTGACCATGTCGCGGGTGCGGCCCGCGCCAACTCCCCTCGCGTCGATCTGGTCGAGGTCGGCCGGCAGGTCCCGTAGCAGCACGAGGAGTTCGTCCGCCGAGGGCCGCCCGTTGGGCTCCTTGGCCAGGCACGACTCGACGACCGTGCGCAAGGCCGCCGGCACATCCTCCAGCGACGGCTCCCTGTGCACCACCTGAAACGCAGCGATGTACGGGCTCTCCGCGTCGAAGGGCCCGTGGCCCGTCGCTGAGTAGGCCAGCAGCGTCCCCAGCGAGAAGACATCGGACCGCGGCCCCACATCGCGCGGCGCCTGCAACTGCTCCGGCGACATGAAGGGCGGCGTACCGATGACCCGCCCTGTAATCGTCAGCGTCTGCTGGTCCACGGCGCGCGAAATTCCGAAGTCGATGACGCGTGGGCCCTCGGGCGAGAGTACGACGTTCGAGGGCTTCAGGTCACGGTGGACGACCCCCACCCGGTGGATGTCCCGCAGCGCCTCCGCCAGCCCGATGGCGAGCCTCCTCAGCTCCGCTCCGCTCAACGGGCCCTTCGTGGCGATGCGCCGGGCGAGCGTGTGCCCCTGGATATAGGTCGTCGCCATCCACGGCTGCTCGGCCTCAGGGGCAGCGTCGACCACGGCGGCGGTGAACGCGCCACTCACCTGCCGCGCCGCCGCCACCTCCTGCCGAAAGCGGATGCGGAACTCGTCGTCCGCCGCGAACTGCGGGTGGATCAGTTTGATCGCGATACGACGCCCCGAACTCGTACGGGCCAGAAAGACCGTGCCCATCCCACCCGAGCCGAGTCGCGCCTCAAGCGGATAACCGCCGATCTCGGCTGGATCACCTGCGCGCAGCGACACCCTTCCCGACCTCCCGTCCCCCGTGCACCTCTGCCACCACGGTCCTGCGTACCTCTCCTGCACATTAGCCGCAGGGCAGTACAGCAGAGCAGGGTGGGTGACGAACAGGATCTCAGGGCTGCTGCCCCGTGCCGCACGCGACGAAGCCTCGCCAAGAGGAGGGCGGATTCCAGAGCTTGTTGCAACACCGTGGTCGGTTGGCCATCACGTTCTTGGAGAGCCCATCCCGGAAGCGGGGGTAGTCCCACGCGCCTCGCCGCCTCCCGGACGAGGTCTCTGCTCCCCGCGCCCGCGGGGGTGATCCGCGCACACTGCCGTTCACCGTCGGCATCGCCCTGTCCTTCCCACCGACGTGGGGGCGATCCGATATCGCATCATGCGTGTCATCCCCTACGAGACCCGGCCTGTCATCCGGTTCGCGGCCGACGCCGATCCCGATGGCCTCGCTGACCTGATCGCGTGGCCATGCCGGGGGGCGGCCGCCCCCGGTACGGCA
>NZ_JBYISA010000083.1:0-9083 GCF_057708345.1 Streptomyces sp. bgisy130 | reverse complement strand
CCCCCCCTCCCCCCCCCCCCCCCCCCCCCCGATGCGCTCACCCGACGGTTTTACGAACCCGAGCGCTCCACCTCCACGTCGGCCGCCCGCACATAGCCGACTCGGTGCCCGAGCTGGATCTCGTAGTAGACGTCCTCGCCGCGCACGACCGCATGCTTGGTGACATCGAAGGTCGGGGAGTAGAAGTACTCGCCCCGCATCCGGCCCCCGACGGCGTACTTCTGGCCGGCGGCGAGCTTGTACGGCAGCGGGGAGACCGCCTGGTAGGGGATCCCGACCGGGTAGGCATCCTTCTCCGGGTACGCCCGGCCGTAGACCGGGATCTCCTGCCGCCCGTCCTTCGGCGTGGCGATCAGCCCCTTGGCGTGCACGGCCACCGGCTCGTCCAGCGGATTGTGGAACCACGCCTTCTGCCCGAGGTACCAGATCGCCGTCCAGTCGCCGGACCGCCCGGCCACCGCGAACCGCTGCCCCGTCGTGGCGCGGGCCCCTGTGTCATTCACCCCGGTCGTCGAGTCTTTGCCGTCCGGGTGCAGTCCGATGTCCTTGACCAGCGGCGCGTCCTCGTCCGGCGCGCTGTAGAGCCGGACCGCCGTGGAGCCGTGCGGGGCGCAGGTGTCACCGGCCTTCACACAGCCGGTGTACCCCGGCTGGTTCTCGTCGTAGTCGGGGCGGATGGTGACCAGTCCGCCCCGCGGGCCCGCGGTGGCCTTGAACGGCTTGCCCAGCAGGGTGAAGTAGTGCGCCCAGTCCCAGTACGGGCCGGGGTCGGTGTGCATACCCGGGATGGTGGCCGTCGTCGTGCCGGGCACATTGTCGTGGCCCAGGATGTGCTGCCGGTCGAGCGGCACGTCGTACTTGCGGCTCAGATACTTCACCAGCCGGGCCGAGGCGCGGTACATCGCCTCCGTGTACCAGGCGTCCGGCGCGGCCAGGAAGCCCTCGTGCTCGATGCCGACGGAGTGCGAGTTGATGTACCAGTTGCCCGCATGCCAGGCGACGTCCTTGGTGGGCACATGCTGGGCGATCAGACCGTCCGCGGAGCGGATCGTGTAGTTCCAGGACACATACGCCGGGTCCTTGATCAGCTTGAGCGTGGTCTCCCAGGACCCCTCGGTGTCATGGATGACGATGGCGCTGACCCGCTGGTCCGCGGGGCGGTCCGCCTTGTCGTGGTTGCCGTAGTCACTGTCACCGAACTCCTCGTACGGCGCGGGCACGGACTCGCAGGCAACACTCCTTGGGCACTCCGGCCGGCGGCCGGCGGGCGTCGTCGATGCCTTGGTGGCCGAGGCGCTGAGACGTTTCTGCTGCCCGGCGTCAGGTGACAGCCCCGGCGCGGCCGCCAGCGCGACCCGCTGTCCCGCGTCGGTGGTGCGGGTCTGCCCCTGGCGCAGCACCGCGTACACCTCGTCCGCGAAGGCCCTTCCGCCGTCCGCGCTGTCCTGGCCGCCGTACCGCGCCACCGCCGCATACCACCGCGCCGGGTCGCCGCCCGCGGCCGTGCCCAGCTTGCGCTGCTCCGCGGCGAGCAGCGCCGCACCGCCGAGCACATTCGCCGCGGGGTCGGTGCGCAGCTTCTCGGCGGGAATCCCGGTCAGCTCGGCGGCGGCCGGCAACGTCCGCAGCCGGGGCGGGAGTTCAGCGGGCAGTGCCGCCCGCTGCGCCGCACCGGCCGGCACTCTCTTACGGGCCCGCGCTCCGTCGCCGCGCGCGTCCTCGTCACCCTCGCTGAACTCCGGCGTGCGGGTCAGGGCCGTACGGGCGTCGGTCAGATGCATCGGCCCATAGCCCCCGGAGACACTGGGCGCGCCGCCGTGCCCGTCCCAGCGGGACTCCAGATACGAGACACCGAGCAGCACACTGCGCGGCACATGGAAGCGGTCGGCGGCCTCGGTGAAGGCCCGTTGCAGCGTGTCCGTCCGGGGCGCTCCGGCCTCTGCGGACGGCGCTCCCGCGAGCGGCAGCAGCAGCACCGCGGCCGCGACGGCGGTGGCGGATCTCCGCAGGGCGGGGCGGGGGACTCTCTTCTCGTCTTCCGGGGCGGATCCTTGCAAAGCAACCTCCTCGAGCCGGCCCGAGCCGGGGCGGTGTGACGGTGGGTGCGCAAACGGCCGCACGGGCGGGACCCGAGACTAGAGCCCCGTGTCGGCTTAGAGCTATACGTTTGCCGACGGTCCGTCAATCACCCTGCCGGTTCGGGATTCCGCATGTCAGGGCCTCTCCGGAGGAGCCTTCCCGGACCGGTGCCGGGCCTGCGGAGCGTCAGTGGAATGGACCAATGAACCGGCCCCGCGGGCGGCGGAAGAGAAGCGCCGGTGGGGGCCGGCGCACATGGGTGAGCGGCGCACCCCGTGCCCGGGTGCGCCGCTCACAGTCCCCCCTCGGCGGTCAGCGGGTGCCGACCGCCGCCCTTACCGCACGCCGCGCCATCTGGCAGTCGTCGTGCAGTCGGCGCAGGAGCAGCCGCTGCTCCTCGCCCGCCGCGGGCACGCCGGGGTGTCCCGGCCCCGGTGCCCCCGTCGGCGTGGGCTCGCGCATGGTCCGCTGGATCGCGGTTTCATAGCGCCGGATCTCGCGGGTGAGCACCAGCATCAGATTCACCAGGAAGGCGTCCCGCGAGGCCGGTCCGGCGTTCTGGGCGAGCTGGCTGATGTGGCGGCGGGCCACCGGCGCGTCACCGAGCACCGACCACAGCGTCGCCAGGTCATAGCCCGGCAGATACCAGCCCGCGCTGTCCCAGTCCAGCAGCACCGGGCCGGCGGGGGACAGCAGCACATTGTTCAGCAGCGCATCGCCGTGACAGAACTGGCCCTGGGTGTGCGACAGGCCGTGCATCAGCTTCTGAAGATCACCCAGGTCCCGGTCGGTGAGCAGCCCCAGGTCGTGGTAGCGGCCGATCCGGCCCGCGTAGTCCAGCGGGGTGTCGAACAGCCCGGCCGGCGGACGCCAGAGATTGATCCGGCAGATCGCACCGAGCGCGGACCGGACGTCCGCGCGGGGCGGGGCCTCGGACGGGTGCCGGGTCAGAGCAGCGACCCGGCCGGGCATCCGCTCCATGATGAGTGTGCAGTTGTCGGGGTCGGCCGCCACCAGCCGCGGCACCCGAACCGGCGGACGATGCCGGACGAATGCGCGGTATGCACTTATTTCCTGCCGGAACCTGTCCGCCCAGGCCGGCGAATGGTCAAGTAAACACTTGGCGACCGCGGTCATCCGGCCCGTCGTCCCCACGAGGAGGACGGATCTGCCGCTGCGCCGCAGCACCTGCACCGGATTGAACTCCGGGCAGATTCGGTGCACCGAGGCAACCGCGGCGCGCAACTGGGCGCCCTGCGGGCCGGACAGGTCGAGCCGCCCGCTGAGCGGTTGGGCGCTCGTCCCCTGCGCCCGCCGGGTACGGCCGCCGGGGAGACCGGGAACCGCCCCCGCGGAAGGGGAGGGGTCGAGATACGGCCCCCCTCCGGTGGGGTGCGGGCGGTGCGGCCGGGTGGGGACGGTCACGGCGGACGATGCTGCATACATGGGTGAGACAGATCCCTTCGTGCGCCGGCGAGTTGCGTGCGCTCCCCGGCCCGGTGGTGGGAACCCGTGAACGGGCCCCGTGCAGGAGGCCGATCCAGGGTCCCTGTGAAGGGCGCGCACCCTGGGGAATGCGGTCCCGCCACCAGGCCGGGGGCGGCATGTCTACAGAACACGTGGCTGCGGGTGGCAGACCATCTGGCGCAGGGTGGCGAACCCTGGCGAATGGACCCAGTGCATGTCACCGGCCGTTACTGTCAACTCAGTCGAGGAACCTGGGGGCTTGACGTGGACAGGCAGCCGAACACCCGTCTCGCGGACCTTTTCGGCCTGGCCGGCTGGTCCAAGGGAGAGCTGGCGAGACTGGTCAACCGGCAGGCGGCGGCCATGGGCCATCCGCAGCTGGCGACCGACACCTCACGAGTGCGGCGCTGGATCGACATGGGGGAGACCCCGCGCGATCCGGTGCCCAAGGTTCTGGCTTCCCTGTTCACCGAGCGCCTCGGCCGTGTCGTAACCATCGAGGACCTCGGGTTCGCAAGAACCGGTCGCTCGGGGAAGCGGCAGGCCATGGACGGTCTGCCGTGGGCTCCCGAACGGACCGCCGCGGTCCTCACGGAATTCACGGGAATGGACCTCATGCTCAACCGACGCGGCTTGGTGGGTGCAGGCGCTGCGCTCGCCGCGGGTTCCGCACTCACCGGCGCCATGCACGACTGGCTGCACACCGATCCGACACCGGCCGGCACCCCACGCCACGACGCCCCGTTCGCTTCCGACTCCTTCGACGAACTCGACCAGATCGGCCTCGACCGCTACGAGGCGGCCCCCGTGGGGTCGCAGGAGATCGATGCGCTGGAGCGCTCGGTCGAGGTCTTCCGCGCCTGGGACGCGGCCCGCGGCGGCGGGCTTCAGCGCAAGGCCGTGGTGGGCCAGCTCAACGAGGTCGGCGGCATGCTCGCCTACCGCCACCCCGAGCATCTCCAGCGCAGGCTGTGGGGGGTGGCCGCCAACCTGGCGGTGCTGGCCGGCTGGATGTCCCACGACGTGGGCCTGGAGCCCACCGCCCAGAAGTACTTCATCATCGCCGCCCATGCGGCCCGTGAGGGCGGCGACCGTCCCCGCGCCGGTGAGGCGCTCTCCCGTGCCGCCCGCCAGATGGTCCATCTGGGCCGTCCGGACGACGCGCTGGATCTGATGAAGCTGGCCAAGTCCGGCTCCGGCGCGGAAACCCTGCCGCGCACCCGCGCCATGCTGCACACCATCGAGGCCTGGGCCCAGGCGTCCAAGGGGCACGGCCAGGCGATGCGCCGCACCCTGGGCGAGGCCGAGGAGTTGTTCGTCTCCGACAAGGGCGATGTGCCGCCGCCGAGCTGGATGCAGATGTTCGACGAGGCGGATCTGCACGGTATGCAGGCGCTGGCGTTCCGTACCCTCGCCGACCACGATCCCTCGGTCTCCAGGGTCGCCCAGCACCACGCCAAGCGGGCGCTGACGCTGCGGGAGAACGGCCATCAGCGGTCGCAGATCTTCGACTACATCTCGATGGCGTCGGCCTGCTTCCTCGGCAACGACCCCGAACAGGCCGACCGTTACGCGAGGCTGGCGCTGGTGTCCATCGGGGAGAACTCCTCGCACCGGACCTGGGACCGGCTCCGCGAAATGTTCCGGCTCACGGGGCAGTACGCGAACTACGCCAAGATCCAGGACCTGCGCGAGGAGATCCAGCATGTCCTGCCGAAGGCGAAGCCCAAGTCCAAGGGGTCGGGCCTGGGTCCCGGTATCGGAGCGGGGCTGGGAAAGAACTTCTCGGTCTGAGGCGGGCGGTGGCACGGGGAGTGGCGGTGCGTCACCTGTAGTCCCGGGTGACGACACGTCCTCCGCGGCCCTGCCGCCTCACCCGTCCACCGGCGGTCCACCAGCCGACGTCCCCAACTGCTCGTCGGAGGCGCCGGTCCGGCCTCGGCCGGCCCTGCGGTGTGTCAGCCGCCGACCCGGGCGACCAGCACACAGGCGTCGTCCTCGCGCTCGGCGGTGCCGAACTCCTCGACGACGATGCGGACGGCGTCCTGGGCACTGCGCGTGCCGGCGAACCGCGGCGCCAGGGCGCGAAGCCGCTCGGCACCCTCATGGGTGGCATCCGCGCCCTGCGCACGGCGGGGGACGAGGCCGTCGGTGTGCAGGACGAGGAGGTCGCCGGGCGCCAGTTGCTCGGTGTGCTGGGTGTAGGACGCACCCGAGGTCGCGCCGAGGAGTACGCCCTCGGGCGGGTCCAGCGCGCGCCCCGTGCCGCCGCGGAACAGCAGCGGTGCGGGGTGCCCCGCCTGGGCCCACTCCAGTGTCCGCGCGGCGGGGTCGAACCGGCCGCACACCGCGCTGCCCAGCGCCGGCTGGGCGCTGGTGTCCAGCAGTTGGTTGACGAAGCCCATCAGGGGTCCCGGCCGGTGTCCGGCGACCGCCATACCGCGCAGGGCGCCGAGCACCATCGCCATACCGGACGTGGCGGTGACGCCGTGGCCGGTGAGATCGCCGACGCTCATCAGGGTGGTGCCGTCCGGGAGTTGCAGTGCGTCGTACCAGCCCCCGCCGATCAGATCGCGGGTGCCGGACGGCAGATACCGCCCGGCGAGGTCGAGGGCCACCGGGCCGCCGTGCGGGAACCTCAGGGAGCCGCGCCAGGGCGGCAGCACGGCTTCCTGAAGCTCGACCGCAAGCCGGTGCTCGGTCTGCGCGATCTGCCGCTCGCGGTGCAGCGAGTCACGGGTCTCGCGTACCGCCTGCTGGCTGCGGCGCAGCTCGCTGACGTCCCGCAGCACGGCCCACATGCATGCGGTACTGCCGTCGGCGTCGAGCACCGGCTCGCCCACCATGTGCACCGTGCGCAGCGTCTCGTCCGGGCGCACGATGCGGAATTCGCCGTCGATCGGCCGGCCGTCCACCAGACAGTCGGTGACCATCGTGGCCAGCCCGTCCTGGTCCTCGGGGTGCACCAGGGACGGCAGTTCGTCGAGGGTGAGCGGGCCGTCGGACGGCGCCCGGCCGAACATCGCGAACAGCTCGTCGGACCAGCTGACCTCGTCGGTGAGCAGATTCCACTCGGCGCTGCCCACCCGGCGCAGCAGTGAGCCGCGCTCAGGGGGCCCGTGCTCCGGAGGGGCGGCCGGCGGCTCGGCCTCCACTGCCGGGTCGTCCGCGCTCTCGGTGGGCAGGCCCTCTCTCAGCTGGTCGAGATGGCCCCCGAGGTCGTCGAGGTGGTGCACCGCGAGATCGCACAGGGCCCGCTGCCAGCGCAGCTGCGGGTCCGTGGCGAGGCTGGTGTCCACCGTGGACTCCCGGACGGCGTCGAGGCCACCGCGCAGGCGGCGGGCCTGCGTGATGAGTGCCTCGACCGTTTCGCGCTCGGGGGGCCGGTCGGCTGAGTGATCCGCGAAGAGAGGGGACGGCATGACGTACTCCGTGATCAGGCGGCGCCGGGCTGAAGGGCCGGTAACGACTGTTGCACAGGCGGCGACGGTCCGTAAGGGATTTGGCACTACCCGATACGGTGGTGCACCCGGCATATGCCGCCGGCCTTGCTGGGGCAACCCCGGGGCGAATCGGCGGAATAACAGCTTCCACGCTAGGCTTCGGCCGCCGTACGCAGGCGGTTCCGCCGATCCATGGTGGGAACGAGGCATACGGCCCGCGGTCACCGGCAAGAATGCCGGTCAGCGGAAATCCCGTTGCCAGCCAGTCCCCCGCACCGGATGCTGACCTCATGTTCGATCCAGACATAGCGCCCAGTGGCACCCTGCTCGGCCTCCTTCAGCGAGGCCGCGGCGACGGGACCCTGCATGCCCTCGCGGCGCCGCGGGCCGAGGCGCTCGCGGCACTCAACGACAGCGTGCTGCGCGACCCCCGGCGTGACTGGCAGGTGGAGAACCGCTCGCTCTACTACGCACGCCTCTACATGCAGCTCGACGGCGGACTCGAGCAGATCGAACGCCACCTCTTCCACCCGGACGACCTGGTCGACACCGGCGAGGAGCGCACCGGTCTGGCCCTCGCCGTCCTCGGCCACCTCGCCGCGTACGGCAGGGACGCCGCCCGTTTGCTGCTGCGCAGCTATGCCGCGGCCGGCAGCAACTGGCGCTGGGCCCTGGACGAGCTCGCGCTGCGTGACGACGACGCCGGGCTGATGACCCTCGCCCCCGCCGTCCTCGCCCGCTTCCCCGAGACCGAGCAGGGCGAGGCCGAGCTGGCCGCCGCCGTGCGGGACGCCTTCGAGCCCCGGCCGTGGCGGCTGTGGGCGGAGGACCCCCGTTACGGACCGCGGCTGGCCGCCGCCGGGGAACAGGGCTCCTTCGACCGCTGGCAGCGGCAGCTTCAGCCCGGCGGGCCGCGCCCCGGCTGGAGCGTGACCGAGGTCCTGGCGTGGGCCGAGCAGGGCCTGGACCCGGCGCCCACGGAACACCGGCAGCACGCCGCCGCCCGCTGCCTGGGCGCCGTCGCCGGCCCCGAGGACCGTCCCGAGCTGCTGCGTGCCGCGCGCAGCGCCCCGGACGCGGCGCGCGCCGCCGTGCTCCACCACCTTGCCGAGCGCGGCGACCCCGAGACCCTCGATCTGATCGAGGCCGCGGTGGCCGACCCCTTCTCCTCCGAGCAGCTGGCCTCCGCGGCGCTCGCCGCCTTCACACGGATGCGCAGTGTGGCCGCGGTCGAGCGGGCCCGTGTCTGGGCGCCGCGCACGGACCGGCTGGGCGCGGCCGCCGCCGCGGTGCTCGCCCGCCGTGGCGGTCGGCGCGACGCCGAGCCGGTGCTGGCCGCACTGCGCCGGACCGTACGCGAGGAGGGGCCGGACGCGGACGGCCTGTGGGAGCTGGTCGACGGCACCGGCCGGCTGGGCGTCGTCTGCGCCGCCCCCGTTCTGCGGCACATCTACCGCGAAACCTCCTCCTCCCACCTCCGCGGCCGGGCCGCCGGCGCACTCGCCGCCACCGACCCCGGCTTCGCGGCCGGCTTCGCCGTCGAGTGCCTCTGGGACTGCGAGGAAACGACCCGGGAACTAGCCGCTCGGCACGCTGCCACCGGCGACGACCGCGTAGTCGAACAGCTCCGGCGCCTTGCCGCCGACCCCGCCGAGGAGGACGAGGTCCAAACGGCCGTCCGAAGCCGAATCGGCCCCGAGGGGGCCTAGGTTCTTCCCACGTTTTCGGCTTTTCCGCCGTGGGTGTTGCTCGCCGTTTGATGCCCGCTTGCGCGGTGCTCCCCGCTGCGCTGTGCCTCGGCCGACGTTTGTGGCTTGCTCGCCGTTGCGCCTGCGGCGGGCGGGTCCGCTGCGCGGGGCTGTGGGTGCGGTGACGGACCTCCGGGGCCGGTGTGGGGGACTGCTTCGCTTTACGTCCCCCACACCGGCCCCTCCGGCCCGTCCCCTCCCGTTGGGGAGTGAGTGACGATGGGTGGGGGCTGGCCGCCATGCCCGTGACCATGCCAGTGCCGGCGGCTTGTGCCCGTTGCGTGTGATCGACAAGTCGCACCGGACCACCTACGGGACCCCTACCTAGCTTTTCCCACCCTCCAAC
>NZ_JBYISA010000082.1:0-10257 GCF_057708345.1 Streptomyces sp. bgisy130 | reverse complement strand
CCCCAACAGCCCCGCGCAGCGGCCCCGCCCGCCGCAGGCGCAACGGCGAGGTCCCCCACGACGGGACAGCCGAAAACGTGGGAAGGCTAGGCGCTACGCGCCGGCACGCAACGGCCGTCCTCCGTCTGGTAGTTCCAGCGGGCCCCCTGCCTCACCAGTTCCGTGACCGCACGGATGAAGCGGTCGACGTGCTCGTCCGGCGTGCCAACGCCCAAGCTCACGCGGATGGCGTTGAGGGACTTTTCGCCGGGGGCCGCGTCGGGGGCGCCGCACTCGCCGGGGTCCTGGGGCTCGCTGCCGAGGAGGGTGCGGACGAGGGGGTGGGCGCAGAAGAGGCCGTCGCGGACGCCGATGCCGTACTCGGCGGAGAGGGCGGCGGCGAAGTGGGAGCTGTTCCAGCCTTCGACGACGAAGGAGAGGACGCCGACGCGTGCCGCGTCCTCGCCGAAGAGGGAGAGGACGTTCACCTCGGGTACCTCGGCCAGGCCGGTGCGGAGGCGGGCGATCAGTTCCTGTTCGCGGGCGACCAGGCCGTCGAAGCCGGCCTCGGTCAGGGCCTGGCAGGCCGAGGCGATGGCGTAGGCGCCGATGACGTTGGGCGAGCCGGCCTCGTGCCGGGCCGCGGTGGTGTGCCACTCGACGTCCACCCCGCCGTCCGTGCGCCGGGAGACCTTGCGGCTGGCGCCGCCGCCGGCCAGGTACGGTGCGGCGTCCCGCAGCCAGTCCGCGCGGCCGGCCAGTACCCCGGCGCCGAACGGCGCGTAGAGCTTGTGGCCGGAGAAGGCGACCCAGTCCACGTCCAGCTCGGCGAGGTCCACCGGGTGGTGCGGGACGAGCTGCGCGGCGTCCAGCACGATCCGGGCGCCGTGCGCGTGCGCGGCGGCCGCCAGCTCCCGCACCGGCCACAGCTCACCGGTCACATTCGACGCACCGGTCACGCAGACCAGCGCCGGGCCGTAGGGCTCGCGTGCGGCCAGCGCCTTCTCCAGGGTGTCCACGGCCTGCTGCGGGGTGCGCGGTGCGTTGAGGTAGGTCACCGTGACGTCCGGGCGCTGCTCCCAGGGCAGCAGCGAGGCGTGGTGCTCGGTCTCGAAGACGAACACCCGGGTGTTCTCGGGGAGTACGGCGGCGAGCAGGTTCAGCGAGTCGGTGGTGGACCGGGTGAAGACGACCTGGTCGCCCTCCCGTCGCCCGCCACCGCCCTTGCCGGACCGGGCTTCGCCCGGGCCCCCTTCGATGCGGCAGCCGAGGAACTCGGCGATGGTGCGGCGGCTGTTCTCGAAGAGGTCGGTGGACAGCTGCGAGAGGTATCCGGCGCCGCGGTGCACGCTGCCGTAGTACGGGGCGTAGGCCGCCACGTCGTCCCAGACCCGCTGGAGGGCGGGGGCGCTGGCGGCGTAGTCCAGCGCGGCGTAGTCGACCTCGCCGCCGGTCACGAGCGGGACGCGGACATCCCGGCCGAGAACCGGCAGCGGGGCACAGACGGAGCGGTCGGCGGCAACGGCGGAAACAGACATGGCGAACTCCCGTGAGAGGTAAGCGAATTCGCCGCGTGCGGGGGCGCGGAGGGCGCGCCGGGGCACCGCGGCGGGAAAAGAAAAAGGGATGCGGAAAAGGGGCCGTCGGGCCCTATCGCATTCGCTGATTCACGGAAGTTCTCCCTCGGGGACCAGGATCCCTGGCGAGGGATCCGCGCTTGCCGCAGACCTCGCTGCCTGCGGCCTGGTCATCACCCGGGGCACCCCGCCACGGAAGGAGGGTTGCCGGACAGCGGGCCGGGGCCTGCATCGCTGTCACTCGTGACCTGGGCAGAATCATGCCACACGGGCAAAGCGGCGCAAGGCCCGGTCCATATGACGGACTGGGCCTTGCGTCACACCCTGCGTCACCGTGCGCTCAGGTGTTGCTGGCGGCCACCCAGCGCTCCAGCGCCCGCTTGGCCGCGCCGGAGTCGACCGAGGCGGCGGCGCGCTCGATCCCGGCCCGGATCTGCTCGGCCAGCGGAGCGTCCGCCGGCTCCAGGGCGACCAGCGCGGCCGCGGAGTTCAGCAGCACCGCGTCGCGCACCGGGCCGGTCTCCCCGTCCAGCACCCGGCGGGCCACATCCGCGTTGTACGAGGCGTCCGCCCCGCGCAGCGCCTCCACCGGCACCAGGGGGATGCCTACGTCCCGGGGGTCGAAGGACTCCTCGCGCACCGTGCCGTCCCGGACGATCCACACCCGGGAGGTCGCGGTGGTGGTCAACTCGTCGAGGCCGTCGTCGCCGCGGAACACCAGTGCCGACGAGCCGCGCTCGGCGAGCACCCCGGCCAGGATCGGCGCCATCCGGGCGTCCGCGACACCGGTCGCCTGGGCGCGGACCTTCGCGGGGTTGGTCAGCGGGCCCAGCACATTGAAGGTGGTGCGGATGCCGAGCTGGGCCCGCGCGTTGGCGACGTGGCGCAGCGAGGGGTGGAACTTCACCGCGAAGCAGAAGGTGATGCCGGCTTCCCGGGCGACCTCGGTGACGCGCTGCGGGGTGAGGTCGAGGTTGACGCCGAGCTTCTCCAGGACGTCGGAGGCGCCGCTGGCGGAGGAGGCGGCGCGGTTGCCGTGCTTGACGACCTTGGCGCCGGTCCCGGCCACCACGATCGAGGACATCGTGGAGATGTTGACGGTCTTGGCGCCGTCGCCGCCGGTGCCGACGATGTCGACGCTGGGGCCGGGGACCTCGATCAGCCGGGCGTGCGCGTACATGGTGCGCACCAGGCCGGAGATCTCGGCGACGGTCTCGCCCTTGGCGCGCAGGGCCACCGCGAACCCGGCGATCTGGGCGTCGCTGGCCTCGCCCCGCATGATCTTGTCCATCGCCCAGGCGGTGTCGTCCGCGCTGAGGTCACGGCCGGCGAGCAGGGCGTTGAGGAGCTCCGGCCAGGTGTGGGCCGCCACGCTGTCGCCGCCAACCGGGGTCACAACGTTCATGGTCCACTCTCCTGGATTGTCTCCTGCTTATGCCGTTCACCCTATCGAGCCGCCGGGCACGCCGGAGGGCCCCGTCCGGTTGGGGTATCCCCTGCTCCTTAAGAGCTTGGGGAACGGACGGGGCCCTCTGGGTGGCGTACTGGCTACGGTGCGCTAGGTAGCGCTGCGGTGATCAGTGGTGGCCGTGGCCGCTGCTGATCTCCTTGTACTCCTCGACCGTGGCCTTCGGGATGACGTTGTCCTCGCCGTAGTAGGCCTTGGAGAGCTTGGCGCGCAGCTTCTGCGAGCGCTTCAGCTTGCGCTCCACACCGTTCTCGTCGACCTCCGGGCCCAGCTCGAGCGGCGCGGGCTGCTCGTGCTGGGTGAGCAGGTGCAGCTGCTCCTGGTCGAGCGGCTCGTGGACCTCGATGAACTCACCGTGCGGCAGGCGCTTGATGATGCCGGACTCGCGGCCGTGCAGCACCTTGTCCTTGTCGCGCCGCTGGAGGCCCAGGCAGATCCGCTTGGTGGCGATGAAGGCCAGCACCGGTCCGACGAAGAACGCGATCCGCACGAACCAGGTGATCGAGTTGATCGACAGGTGGAAGTGCGTCGCCCACAGGTCGTTACCGCCACCGATCAGCATCACGAAGTACGCGACGAGCCAGGCGACACCGAAGCCGGTACGGGTCGGGACGTTGCGCGGGCGGTCCAGGATGTGGTGCTCGCGCTTGTCGCCCTTGACCCAGGACTCGATGAACGGGTAGACCGCGATCGCGACCAGGACCAGCGGGAAGACCAGGATCGGGATCAGCACACCGAAGTTGAGGGTGTGGCCCCAGAAGTTCCACTCCCAGCCCGGCATGACACGCACCAGACCCTCGGCGAAGCCCATGTACCAGTCGGGCTGGGCGCCGGTGGACACCTGGTCGGGCCGGTAGGGGCCGATCGCCCACACCGGGTTGATGCTGGCGATCGCGGCGATCACCGAGATCACACCGAAGACCAGGAAGAAGAAGCCTCCGGCCTTGGCCATGTAGACCGGCAGCAGCGGCATGCCCACGACGTTGTTGTTGGTCTTGCCGGCACCCGGGAACTGCGTGTGCTTGTGGTAGAAGACCAGGATCAGGTGCGCCACCAGCAGGCCGAGCATGATGCCCGGCAGCAGCAGGACGTGCACCGTGAAGAACCGCGGGATGATGTCGTGCCCCGGGAACTCCCCGCCGAAGATGAAGAACTGAAGGTACGAACCGACCAGCGGCATCGCCAGGATGACGCCCTCGATGAACCGCACACCGGTACCGGAGAGCAGGTCGTCGGGGAGCGAGTAGCCGGTGAAGCCGGTGAACATGCCCAGCACCAGCAGCAGGAAGCCGAACAGCCAGTTGACCTCGCGCGGCTTGCGGAAGGCGCCGGTGAAGAACACCCGCATCATGTGGACCATCATCGCGGCCAGGAACACCAGCGCGGCCCAGTGGTGGATCTGGCGGATCAGCAGACCACCACGCACGTCGAAGCTGATGTCCAGCGTCGACTCGAAGGCCTGCGTCATCCGGACACCCTGCATGGGCACGTAGGAACCGTGATAGGTCACCTCGGCCATGCTCGGGTGGAAGAACAGCGTCAGATAGACACCGGTCAGGATGATGATGATGAAGCTGTAAAGCGCGACCTCACCCAGCATGAAGGACCAGTGGTCCGGGAAGATCTTGCGCATGTTGGACTTGGCCAGGCTGTAGATGCCCAGCCGGCCGTCCGCCCAGTCGGCGATCCGCTCGCCCCGTGGCGCCTGGCCACGGCGCGGGGTGGTCGCGCTCGTCTCGTTACTCATCCGCGCTCCCAGAAGCTCGGGCCGACGGGCTCCTCGAAGCCGCTTGCGGCCTCCAGGAAGCCGTCCTTCTCCGTGATGTGCAGCTGCGGCAGGGCGTGTCCGGCCGGACCGAAGATCACCCGACCGCCGTCAGAGAGGTCGAACGTCGACTGGTGGCAGGGGCAGAGCACGTGGTGCGTCTGCTGCTCGTACAGGCTGATCGGGCAACCCACGTGGGTGCAGATCTTCGAGTACGCCACGATGCCCTCGTGCGACCAGGACAGCTCGTGCTTGTCCTTGATGTTCTGCGGCTGGATCCGCACGAGCATCAGGGCGTCCTTGGCGATCTTCTGCGCGAACTCCTCGTCGTGCTCCTCCAGGCCCTCCGGCATGGCGAACGTGAGGGAGCCGACCGCGATGTCCTCGGGACGCAGCGGGAGGTTGGTGGCCTGGTTGACCAGGCGGACGCCCTTCTTCCAGTTCGTCGTGCGCAGCTTGTTCCCGGGCAGCGGCCCGAGGTCACGCAGCAGCACCACACCGGAGAGCGGCACCAGGGCCAGCGCGCCGAACATCGTGTTGCGGATCAGCTTGCGGCGGCCGACCTGCGACTCCTTCGCCCCCTGGGCGAAGTCCGCCATGACCTTGGCCTTGACCTCCGGCGCCGCCTCGATCGGGTGGCGCTCGTCGGCGACCTCCTCGTCCGACATCAGCGTGCGGGCCCAGTGGACCGCCCCGGCGCCGATGCAGAAGAGCGCCGCGCCCAGCGTCAGACCGAGCGCGAAGTTCAGCGCGCTGATGTGACCGAGCGGCCAGATGTAGACGTTCTGCTCGATCGGGATCGCCACGTACGCGGCGATGAAGGCGACCGTGGCGATCATGGACACGACGAAGAGAAGCGCCACGGTGCGCTCGGAGCGCCTGGCGGCCCGGTCGTCGATGTCCTGGGCACGGTGCTCGTGGGGCGGCAGACCCGGGTCGGCGAACGGGTTCTCCGCCGTGGTCACCGCACCTTCGTGAGCCGTCTCCCGCTCACCGGGAAGGGTTTCTTCTGGCACGTCTTCGTGTCGTCCAGTCTCACTCATGACTTCTTGGCCTTCGTAGTCCGGGCTGCGACCCAGATGGCGACCGCGATCAGTGCGCCCAGGCCGAAGATGTAACCGAAGAGACCCTCACTGACCGGACCGAGACCGCCGAGGTCGAGGCCGCCGGGGCTCTCGGATTCATCGCCGTTGACGGCGCCGAGGTACGCGATGATGTCCTTCTTGTTCTGCTTCGACAGCGAACCGTCACCGAAGGAGGGCATGTTCTGCGGGCCGGTTTCCATGGCCTCGTAGATGTGCTTCGGGTCCACGCCCTCGAGCGTCGGTGCGTACTTGCCATCGGTCAGGGCGCCGCCCTTACCGGTGAAGTTGTGGCACTGCGCGCAGTTGGTGCGGAACAGCTCGCCGCCCTTGCCGATGTTGGCGCCGTCGGGGCTGTACTGCTCCTTGTCCGGCACGGTCGGACCGGCGCCCAGCGAGGCGACGTAGGCCGCGAGCTGGTCGATCTGGGCGTTGGTGTAGATGTTCTTCTTCCGCGGCACCTGGGCGCCGGGCTGCTGGGCCGGCATGCGGCCGGTGCCCACCTGGAAGTCCACGGCTGCGGCGCCGACGCCGACCAGGCTGGGGCCGTCGGAGGTGCCCTGACCGCCGGTGCCGTGGCAGCTGGCGCAGCCGACGGCGAAGAGCTTCTTGCCCTCCTTGATGGCAAGAGACTGGGCGGTGTCATCGGCCTGAGCCTTGTCCGCCGGAGCGAACGCGGCGTACGCCCCCCCAGTGACCGCCAGCGCGAAGAGTAGGACGACGAGCGCCGCCAGCGGATGGCGCCGTCGTGCGGAGAGCTTTTTCACGGATTACCCCGGTGTCAGGATCTTCTGCGTCGATGCTTTGGATATGTCTGTCTGATTCGAGCCGGTATGGGTCCGGACTACTTGATCAGGTAGATCGTGGCGAAGAGGCCGATCCAGACGACATCGACGAAGTGCCAGTAGTAGGACACGACGATGGCCGCGGTGGCCTGCGTGTGGGTGAACCTCTTGGCCGCGTACGTCCTGCCCAGGACCAGCAGGAAGGCGATCAGACCGCCCGTCACATGCAGTCCGTGGAAGCCGGTGGTCAGGTAGAACACCGAGCCGTACGGGCCGGACGAGAGCGACAGGCCCTCGTGCTTGACCAGTTCCGTGTACTCGAAGACCTGACCGCCGATGAAGATCGCACCCATGACGAAGGTGACCACGAACCAGGCCCGGAGCTTCTTGACGTCCCCGCGCTCGGCGGCGAACACGCCGAGCTGGCAGGTCAGCGAGCTGAGCACCAGGATCGTGGTGTTGGTCGCGGAGAACGGAAGATTCAGCGCACTGGCGGATTCCTTCCAATACTCGGATCCGGTCACCGATCGAAGGGTGAAGTACATCGCGAAGAGGGCCGCGAAGAACATCAGCTCGGAACTCAGCCAGATGATGGTTCCGACGCTGGTGAGGTTCGGCCGATTGACCGACGGGTGCGCGTGCCCGGTTTCTACTGTCGTTGCTGTCGCCACGACCGACATTATGTCGGTCGCTTATCCCGCCCTCACTCCGGGGGGTGCCGTTCGGTGTGTCAAGGGCGTATGCCCTGCTCGTACGGACCGTTCCGGCGGTCGCTCGAAGGAGGGACGCAGCCGGCCGGCCGCCGTGCCGCGGGCCCGCCGGTGCCGGTCCTGACGGGCCGTCGGGGAGATCTTGGATCCGGTCAACCCCTCCTGCCGGCGCCCCTTGCGGGAGTAGCATCCGCCCCACCCGATGCTGTGCCGCTACGAAGCGTGGAGGAACGATGCAGGCGACTGCCACGGTGCTGGTCTACAGCGACAACGCCAACACCCGCGAGCAGGTCCGGCTGGCGGCCGGACGGCGCCCCGCCGCCGATGCCCCGCAGATCGAGATCCTGGAGTGCGCCACCGCACCGGCCGTCCTGACGGCCCTGGAGCAGGGCGGCATCGACGTCTGTGTCCTGGACGGCGAGACCGCGCCCGCGGGCGGCATGGGCGTCTGCCGGCAGATCAAGGACGAGATCTTCCGGTGTCCGCCGGTGCTGCTGCTGATCGGCCGCCCCCAGGACGCCTGGCTGGCCACCTGGAGCCGGGCGGACGCCGCGGTGACCCATCCGCTGGACCCGGTGGCCTTCGCCGACACCCTGGCCGGGCTGCTGCGCCGCAGGAACCTCGTACAGGCCTGAGCGGCCTGCTGGGCGGCGCTCAGATCCGCGGGCGCAGCCGGGCCTCGCCAACCGGGTTCTGCTCCCGCTCGGCGGCTCCTGTGGTGCTGGAGGCCTTGTTGTTCAGCGCGCTGCCGTCCCGCCATTCCTTCCAGGGCATGTTCCAGTCACCGAAGCCGTTACCGAACGGCGTCATCATGTCGCCGCCGCTGTTGAGCACCTTGACGATGTCGCCGACCCGCACCGTGTTGAAGAACCACTGGGCGTTGCCCGTGGACATGCCCGTACAGCCGTGGCTGACGTTCGCCGCGCCCTGTGATCCGACGGACCAGGGTGCGGCATGGACGTACTCGCCGCTCCAGGTCACCCGGGTGGCCCAGTAGACCGGCAGATCGTAGGACTCCGAGCCTGCGGCGATGCCGACCGTCGAGCTGCGCATCCGTACGAAGCTCTCCTTGCCGAGGACGACCTTGATGCCGTTACGGGTGGAGAAGCCGGGCTTGCCGGTGGTCACCGGGATGGTCTTGATCGACTCGCCGTTGCGCCACACCGTGAGCTGGTGCGTGCCCGCGTCGGTGATCGCCTCCACCCGGTCGCCGGTGGTGAGCTTCACGGGCTTGGACGGGCCTCCGTAGAGCCCCTTGGCGATCTTCAGGCCCGCCAGGTTGCTGTGCACCGAGATCGAGGCGTGGGCGGGCCAGTACTCCTTCGGGCGGAAGTGCAGCTTCTTGTCGTCCACCCAGTGCCAGGCGCCCTGCACCCGCGGCATGGAATCGACCTTCAGGGCGCTCTCCACGATGGCGCGGGCCTTCGGGTCCTTGACGGGCTGGCTCAGCTCCGCGGTGACCGGCTGGCCGACGCCGTACTCGCCGGCCTTCGGGCCGAAGGCGGCGGTCAACTGGCCGTTCGCCTCCTTGGTGTTGACCACGAGCGTCTTGCGGCCGGGCTCACCGTCCTCCTCGGTGCTCACCCGCACCGTGTAGCGGGAGCCGGCGGCCAGCGGCGCGGTGGTGCGCCAGTGCCTGCCGTCGGCGCTCAGCTCGCCGTGGACGAAGCGGCCGGTGGAGTCGGTGGCCGTGACGTCGGTGATGCGCGCGTCGTCCCCGTTGACGGACACCTCAAGCGGCTTGTCGGGGTCCGCCTTCTTGTTGCCGTCGGGGGTGTTGGCCGAGATCTGGTCGGCCGCGTCGTAGGGATTGGCGGAGAGCGCTTCCGAATCCGAGCCCCCGCACGCGGTGGCGCTCACCGCAAGGGGCACGAGCAGGAGGCCGCAGCTCAGCACCGTCCGGGTTCGAGGTCTGTGACTCATGCCCCAAAAATATGAAGAATCACCTGTCTCAGCGCGCTGGAGGACTGCAAACGGGTCTGGCCCGCGCCACCAAAAGCGGCGGGCCCGGACACCTGTTGAGGTGTCCGGGCCCGCCCGACGGCAGCTGTGTGCCGTTACTGCGTGCGGTTCTCGCCGCGGTAGTACTCGAAGACCCAGCCGAAGAGACCCACAAGGATCACCGGCAGGGAGAAGTACAGCAGCCACCAGCCGAAGACGACGCCCATGAAGGCGAGCGCGCCACCGACGGCCAGGGACAGCGGCTGCCAGCTGTGCGGGCTGAAGAAGCCCAGCTCACCGGCGTCGTCCGAGACCTCGGCGTTCTCGTTGTCCTGCGCACCCGCGTCGACCCGCCGGGCCGTGAAGGCCAGGTAGTAGCCGACCATGATGCACAGGCCGAAGGCGAGGAACAGTGCGGTGGTACCCGCGGGCTCCTTCGACCAGACGCCATAGACGATCGCCATGGCGAGGACGAAGACGGAGAGCCAGATGAACATCTTGCCCTGGATCTTCACTTGCCCGCCTCCTTGCCGCCGGCGAGGCTCTTGTCGTCCTCGGTGGCGCGGCCGTTGTGCAGCGCGTCAAGAGCTGCGATCTCCGGGTGGTGCAGATCGAACGCCGGGGATTCGGAGCGAATACGCGGCAGGGTGAGGAAGTTGTGCCGCGGCGGCGGGCAGGACGTCGCCCACTCCAGCGAGCGGCCGTAGCCCCAGGGGTCGTCGACCTCGATCTTCTCGCCGTACTTCGCCGTCTTCCAGACGTTGTACATGAACGGCAGGATCGACAGGCCCAGCAGGAACGAGCTGATCGTCGAGATGGTGTTCAGCGCCGTGAAGCCGTCGGCCGCGAGGTAGTCCGCGTAACGCCGCGGCATGCCCTCGGCACCCAGCCAGTGCTGGACGAGGAAGGTGCCGTGGAAGCCCACGAACAGCGTCCAGAACGTGATCTTG
>NZ_JBYISA010000081.1:0-10292 GCF_057708345.1 Streptomyces sp. bgisy130 | reverse complement strand
TTGCAGGCCGTCACGCACACATTGGTGTAGTTGATGTTGCGTTCGATGATGTACGTCGCGATGTGCTCGGTGCCGGCGTAGCGGCAGCGGCGGACGGCGTCGGCGGCCTTGCCCAGCGCGTGCAGCGGAGCGGAGCGGTACAGGTCGAGCGCTTCCTCCGGCGTGATGCGGCCGCCCTGCGCGGCGCGGTCGAGTACGGACTGGAGGTCGGCGTTCTCGGTCACCGGGGCGTCCCTTTCGCAGGCGGGCATCACGAACTGAACCAGCGTACGTCAGGGGTACGACAGCCCCACCGCCCGGCCGGGCGGCCACCCGCGGCACACCGGGGGACGGCGACGGCCGGGCTCAGGAGTACCGGACGTGCCCCTTCGCCTCAGCAGTACGTGCCGCGCCGCGAGGCCGCTCGCTACCGGGCGGCCGCCGCCTCCAGCAGCTCCACCTTCACATCCGCCGGGAACCCGGTCGTCGGCCCGACCCGCCGGGCGAATTCCGCGACGCCCTTGAGCTGCGCGGGCCCGAAGCGGAAGTCCAGCGTGGTGAAGTAGCGCTCCAGGACCGGTTCGTCGAAGGTCTCCCAGCGGGCGGCCTGCTCGGCGACCTTGGCGACCTCCTCCAGCGACAGATCCCGCGAGGCGAGAAACGCCTCGTGCACCTTCTGCACCACGGCCGGTTCGCGCTCCAGATACTCGCGCCGGGCCGCCCAGACGGCGAAGACGAACGGCAGGCCCGTCCAGTCCTTCCACATCCGGCCGAGGTCGTGGACCTCCAGGCCCAGCCGGGGCCCGTCGTGCAGATTGGCGCGCAGCGCGGCATCGCCGATCAGCACCGCCGCGTCCGCCTCCTGCATCATCAGACCGAGGTCCGGCGGGCACGTGTAGTAGTCGGGCCGCACCCCGATCTTCTCGGCGAGCAGCAGCTGGGCCAGCCGTACGGACGTCCGCGAGGTCGAGCCGAGCGCGACCCGGGCACCGTCCAGCTGGTCCAGCGGCTTCTGCGAGACGATCACGCAGGACATCACCGGGCCGTCGCAGCCGACGGCGAGGTCGGGAAATGCGACGAGGTCGTCGGCGGCCCGCAGGAATTCGACGAGCGTGATCGGCGCGATGTCGAGATCCCCGCGCACCAGCTGCTCGCTGAGCTTCTCCGGCGTGTCCTTGGTGAGATCCAGATCGAGCAGGGTGCCCGTACGGGCCAGGCCCCAGTAAAGGGGCAGGCAGTTCAGGAACTGGATGTGGCCCACTCGCGGCCGGCTGCGACGGCGGCCGGCGCCGCCTCCCGCGGGTGCGTCTCCGAAGGTTGAATTGTCCACATGCGGAGGCTAGACCTGTGTCCCCGGGGGCAGCGCGGCGGGGCAGCGTATGGACGTTAGTGCCATCGGTTAAACGTGATCTTTGGCTCTTCCGCCTCAGGAGCAGCACATGCTACGCTCAGCGCAAGTTGCAGTTTGGTTTCCCTTGCAGTACAGAGCCTGCGGAGCATGTGACCCCGCAGGCTCTTGTAGTTTCAGACTTCTTTGCAGGTTCTGGAGCAGGGCAACCCTTTGGCCCAAGGAGGGCTTATGGCTACCGGAACCGTCAAGTGGTTCAACGCTGAAAAGGGCTTCGGCTTCATCGCCCAGGACGGCGGCGGCCCGGATGTCTTCGTCCACTACTCGGCGATCAACGCCTCTGGCTTCCGCTCCCTGGAGGAGAACCAGCAGGTGAACTTCGACGTCACGCAGGGCCCGAAGGGTCCGCAGGCGGAGAACGTCACGCCGGTCTAAGTTGCCCGGCCCGGAATTTCTTCCAGGTCGCCCCTAAGCAGTACCCAAGGAGCCCTGCTCCGCCACTTCGGTGGCGAGCGGGGCTCCTGCCTTTTCGCCCGCCGACACGCCCATCGCACGAATGGCGGGCACCTGAATTCCCGTCGTCCGACGCATGACACACCCGAATGCCACCGCAATAGGGAATTCTTCCGTCAATGACCGCGGATTCGCAGGCGACCTCGACTCCCGGCCGGATGAACCGCAGGGGAAGGAATTCCCGGGCCGTCCCTGTCACGCGCGTCGCCCGCCCCACGCACCCCGGGCCGCGCCGCACCCCTCCCCGCCCGGCCCGGCCCGCCGCGCGCGGGGGCGCACACCCGGCACCGGCACAACTCCGTACCGAAGCGATCACGGAAAGTGGTCACATCGGAACATGACCCGGCCTACCGTGGGCAGAATGAGCGAGCACTTGCCCCCGCAGAAGCCCTGCCCCGACTGCGCCGGCAGAGGCACCGTGGACTGGGAGACGCCGACCGGCGACCGCGTCACCACACAGTGCTCCGGTTGTGGCGGCACCGGAACCGTCCTGGCATAGAGGAGGCAGAGGCGACATGGCGGCCTCCAGTAGGAACGGTAAGCCGGTCGGCCTGGACGAGGAGTACGTCGGCCGGCTCCCGTGCTCGACCTGCGGCATACGGTCGATGAAACTGCCCGGTCAGCAGGGCGGGTTGTGCATCCCCTGCTACGCCGACGAATGCGCGGTCGCCGGGCGGCGGGCGGCGACGGCCGGCTCCTGGGTCGCCGCGAGTTTCGTGGGCGACCCGTGTCTGGCCTGCGGGTCGCGGTCCGTCGACGCCAACGGCTGGGCGTTCTGGTGCAACACCTGCGATATGCAGACGGCCGTGGCCCTGCCGCCGCGCTGAGCAGGCCCGGACAACTCCCCCCGCAGCAGCCGGCCTTGACCGGCCCCTGGCGGGTGCGGCGCACCGGCGGCCGCCGGGCCGGCCGGTGGAAGTCAGCCGGCTGCCGTGGTGCGGCAATGCACGTCAGACCCCGTGCCACCTCCCCCACAGAGGTGACACGGGGTTCCAGTTTGACGCGCCGAGGGCTTTTGCTCCAGACCGGGGGTCATCTGCTTTCGTAAAGGGCCGCTATGTCTTTGGCGAAATCGCGGGCCACGGCGGCCCGGCGGAGTTTCAGGGACGGGGTGAGGTGCCCGGTCTCCTCGGTGAAGTCCACCGGGAGGACCGCGAAGCGGCGGATGGACTCGGCCCGGGAGACCAGCTCGTTGGCGTCATCGACGGCACGCTGGATGTCGGCCAGCAGGCGCTCGTCGCGGACCAGGCGCTCGGGCGGCAGGTCCTGCTTCTTGTGCATCTGCCGCCAGTGCGCGAGCCCGTCCGGCTCCAGGGTGATCAGCGCGGTGATGTACGGGCGGTTGTCACCGATGACCAGGCACTGGCCTACAAGCGGATGCGAGCGGAGGCGGTCCTCCAAGGGGGCCGGGGCGACATTCTTGCCGCCCGTCGTCACGATGATCTCCTTCTTGCGGCCGGTGATCGTGAGGTAGCCGTCCGGGTCGAGAGCCCCCAGGTCACCGGTCGCGAGCCAGCCCTGGTCGGTGACCGGGCGGGCCGCGCCGAGGGCCGCGTCCCAGTAGCCGGAGAAGACGTGGTCGCCGTGGATCAGGATCTCGCCGTCGTCGGCGATGCGGACGGCGGTGCCCGGGAGCGGCCAGCCGACGGTGCCGATACGGGGCCGGAGGGGCGGGGTGACAGTGGTGGCGGCCGTGGTCTCCGTCAGGCCGTAGCCCTCGAAGATCTCGATGCCGGCGCCGGTGTAGAAGGCGGCGAGGCGGCGGCCGAGGGGTGAGCCGCCGCAGAGGACGTGGCGGACCTTGCCGCCGAGGGCGGCGCGGATGCGGCGGTAGACGAGGGGATCGTAGAGCTTGCGGGCGCCTTTGAGGGCCACGCCGGGGCCCGGGCCCGTCCCGTGCTCCCTGGCCTCGACGGCCTCGCCGTAGGAGCGCGCGACGCGGACCGCGCGGTCGAAGGAGGCGGCGCGGCCCATCTTCTCCGCGGTGGCCCGTCCGGTGTTGAAGACCTTCTCCAGGACATACGGGATGGCCAGCAGGAACGTCGGCCGGAAACCGGCCAGGTCGGCCAGCAGATCGTCGGTCCGGATGCTGGGGGCGTGCCCGAGGCGGACGCGGGCGCGCAGACAGCCGACCGCGACCATCCGGCCGAAGACATGGGAGAGCGGCAGGAAGAGGAGGGTGGCGGCGGGCTCCTCGCTGACCGACTTGAAGACCGGGTGCAGCAGCTCGACGGCGTTGTCGACCTCGGCGAAGAAGTTGGCGTGGGTGAGGGCGCAGCCCTTGGGGCGGCCGGTGGTGCCCGAGGTGTAGATGAGGGTGGCGAGGGCGTACGGGCCGGTGGCGGCGCGGCACTGGTCGACCGCCTCGTCCGGTATCTCGCGGCCCGCCGCGACGAGTTGGGACACGGCGCCGGTGTTGAACTGCCAGAGGTGGTCCAGGACGGGGAGTTCGGCGCGCAGGCCGCTGATCAGACGGGCCTCGTCGACGCCCTCCACGACGCAGGCGCGGGCGCCGGAGTCGTGCAGGATCCACTGCGCCTGGTGGGCGGAGGACGTGGGGTAAAGGGGGACGGTGACCAGGCCGGCCGCCCACGCGGCGAAGTCGACGAGGGTCCACTCGTAGGTCGTCCGAGCCATGATCGCGAGCCGGTCCCCGGGACGGAGACCGGCCGCGAGCAGGCCCTTGGCGACGGCGCGTACCTCGGCGGCGAACTCCGCGGCGCTGATGTCGCGCCAGATGCCGCTGGGCTGCTTACGGGCGAGCACGACGTCGCCAGGGGCCTCACGGGCATTGACGAAGGGAAGGTCCCCGAGCGAGCCACTCCGCACGGGCCCGGCCAGCGGGGGCACATAGACCTCCCGGACCGTGCCGTCGATCAGGGTTTTCTGCGGCTCGGTGAGGGTGGGGGTGGCGGTGGGGCTGGTGAGTGATCCGGGGGTTGCACTTTCCTGGTGGGACACGAGCGGCTCCTCGTCATTCCTGTGCAAGTTGCCGTGGGCTGTTCGCCGTTCGCCTACGGCGGGTGGGTGGCGGGTCGGAGGGGACGCCCGGTACCCCGTCCTCGGCGCGGGCGGCCCTGGTCCCAGAGGTAAGGCACCCCGGTATTTGCTCCGGTCCTGCGGGCGGGGCACCGGGGTAGTCAATTGCTCGTAGCCGCGTCGCCCGCGCCGAGGACGGGTCCCGGTGCGTCCCCTCCGACCCCCGCGGCAAACCACACAAGCCGCCCGGCGCCAGCCACAACGGCGCCGCACCAAACCACATACGGCGCCCACACAGGGGCGCGGGGAACTGCGCGACCAGCCACAACCCTCCCGCAGACAAAATCGAGACCCACCAAGGCCCCCGCCGGGCAGCAACCACTCCTGACCCAGCAGTAACCTTACTTCGAGGTAAATTTATGCCAGGACCGGGAGTTGGCCAATACCCCGCACCACCTTCGCCCCGCCAATCACGAAGCCGCCCCGACCCCGGAAGACCGGGACCGGGGCGGCAGCCGACGCGCGGGGCCGTGTCATCGCCCGGCGCAGGAGCGGCTCTCGTGGTCGACGAGGCCGCCCGGCACCCAACGCTCTCCACCCATGAGCTGGTTGAGTCCCATCCAGGCGAAGTTCATCATCGTGGCCGCGGTGTCCTTGGCCGGCGGATGCTCGGGGCCACCCGAATCCCCCTCGTCCGTACGGACATTGGCCCACTCGGCGAGTGACTCGGCCGCGCCGACCAACGCGTGCGCGAGGCCGGCGACCTCCCGTTCGGCCAGCTCACCGACGCAACCCGCCTCCTTTGCGGCTGCACCGAGCAACTCCGTGACGAACGCGACGATTTCCGCCCGCAGCGCGGCCACTTCGCGCGCGAACGGCTCACCGTGCGTCCGCGCCTGCTGGTGGAGTACGGCCCAGCCGTACGGATGCTCGGCGGTGTGCGCGAAGAAGCCCTTCAGGCCGCTGCACAGCTGCCGGTCGGGCGCCACCCCCGGCTCGACGGCCGATGTCACGGCCGCCACCAGCGCCGCCGACTCCCGCCGGATCACCGTGTTGAACAGGTCTTCCTTCGAGTTCAGGTAGAGATAGACCAACGGCTTGGAGACTCCGGCCAGTTCGGCGATCTCGTCCATCGAGGCCGCCCGGTACCCACGCCGCGCGAAGGTCAGTACCGCCGCGTCCAGCATCTGCTGCTCCCGGACGGCGCGCGGCACCCGCTTGCTCTTCACAGCTCCCACCCCGAATGTCCCTCCATCCCGCCCCTTTACTGCAAAGTAAGTTTACGATCTTCGCTTCCCACCCCTCACCTCTTGACGCGTTCCCGCCATGGCGAGACGATACGTATCGTCGCGCTACTGCGAGCAAGCGACGGCCTTGTCCGCAACCTTGGAGGACCACCCCATGCAGCAGTTCATCGACGCCGCCCCCGGAGTCCGCCTGTGGACCGAGCAGCGCGGTGCCGCCGACGCGGCCCCGCTGCTGCTGGTCATGGGTGCCCAGGCGAGCGGCCTCGGCTGGCCGGAGCCGCTGGTCGACGCACTGGCCGCGCACCACCGGGTCGTCCGCTACGACCACCGCGACACCGGCCGCTCCACCTGGTCCTTCGAGGAACGGCCCTACCGGATCGCCGATCTCGCCGATGACGTGATCGCGGTCCTGGACGGGCTGGGCATCGACCGGGCCCATATCGTCGGCATGTCATTGGGCGGCATGCTCGCCCAGATGGTGCTCGCCGACCACCCCGACCGACTGCTCAGCGCCACTCTCATCAGCACCATGGCCCTCAGCACCACCCACTGCACCCGCCCCGACGGCAGCACGGTCCCCGCCGACGCACTGCCGGGCATCTCGCCCGAGGTCCTGGAGCTGTGGTCCCATCCCGTCGAGGATCACGGCCCGGCGGCCGAAGTAGAGCGCCGGATCGAACACTGGCGCGTACTCGCCGGTGACCAGCTCCCCTTCGATGACGACTACTTCCGCGCCTTCGAGCACCACGTCATCGCCCACACGGGACACCACCGGGTGAGCACCGCACACGACCGTGCGGAGCACGACGGCATGCTCCGCACGGACCGGCTCGCCCGCAACGAGGTCCCCACCCTGGTGGTCAGCGCCACCGCCGACCCGGTCATCCCGCCGCCGCACTCCCAGCATCTGGCCCAGTGCGTCCAGGGTGCGCAGCTCGTCGAGATCCCCGGCATGGGGCACGCGCTGCCGCCCGCCGTCCACGCACCGCTGGCGACGGCGATCCTGGCGCACACGGGCGCGGTAACGGTGGCCTGAAATCGGTCCCTTCGGTCCGCAGACGGTGAGGAGGACACCCCACGACTGCGCCCCGGCCTTTGGGGAAAGGCCGGGGCGCAGTCGTGGGGACGGCTCGGGAACGCTAGGCGGCAGCCGGTGCCGGTACGGAGACGTTCGCGTCCGCTTCGTCGGTGGCGGCCGTGTCCAGGCTGATGCTCCGCGCCCCGTTGTACGCCTCGCGGTCGAGGATCTTCTCGCGGGCGGAGACCAGGATCGGGATGACCGCCTGACCGGCCACGTTGGTGGCCGTGCGCATCATGTCCAGGATCGGGTCGATGGCCATCAGGAGGCCGACGCCCTCCAGGGGGAGGCCCAGGGTGGAGAGGGTCAGCGTCAGCATGACCGTGGCGCCGGTCAGGCCGGCGGTCGCGGCGGAGCCGATGACGGAGACGAAGGCGATCAGGAGGTAGTCGCCGATGCCCAGGTCGACGCCGAAGATCTGGGCGATGAAGATCGCGGCGATCGCCGGGTAGATCGAGGCGCAGCCGTCCATCTTGGTCGTCGAGCCGAACGGCACCGCGAAGGAGGCGTACTCCCGCGGCACGCCGAGGCGCTGGGTGACCTGCTGGGTGACCGGCATGGTGCCGACCGAGGAGCGGGAGACGAAGGCCAGCTGGATGGCGGGCCAGGCGCCGCGGAAGAACTGGAGCGGGTTGACCTTGGCGACGGTCGACAGCAGCAGCGGATAGACGCCGAAGAGGACGAGCGCGCAGCCGACGTAGATGTCGACGGTGAAGGTCGCGTACTTGCCGATCAGGTTCCAGCCGTACGTGGCGATGGCGTTGCCGATGAGGCCGACGGTGCCGATCGGGGCGAGGCGGATGACCCACCACAGGGCCTTCTGGAGCAGTTCGAGGACCGAGCGGCTGATCGCGAGGACCGGCTCGGCCTTCTCGCCGAGCTGGAGGGCCGCGATACCGGCGACGGCGGCCATGAAGACGATCTGGAGCACGTTCAGCTCGGTGAACGGCGTGATGATGTCGGTGGGGACGATGCCGGTCAGGAAGTCGATCCAGGAGCCGGCCTCGTCGGGGGCCTTGCCGTCCTTGGGGGTCAGGCCGGTGCCCGCGCCGGGGTTGCTGAGCAGGCCGATCGCCAGGCCGATCGCGACGGCGATCAGCGAGGTGACCATGAACCACAGCAGGGTGCGGGAGGCGAGCCGGGCGGCGTTGTTGACCTGCCGCAGATTGGTGATCGACACCAGGATCGCGAAGAAGACCAGCGGCGCCACGGCCAGCTTCAGCAGCTGGACGAAGAGGTCGCCGATGTGCGCAAGCGTGGTGGTGAGCCAGCCGACGTCACCGCTCTTGGCGACCCAGCCGAGCAGCACGCCCAGGGCGAGGCCGGTCAGGATCTGCACCCAGAACGGGATCGTGGGTATGCGGGAGGACGTGGGGCGCTGCGGCGCCGGTGCGGACTCGGAAGTCTCGGCGGACGGGGACAAGGGACACACTCCGGGGACAGGTCAGGCGTCAGGGACGGCGAAAAGAAGCGCCAGGAACTCGAGCGGCTGCGGAGCAGCAGCGATGCGGGCCTCTCCCGCCCGGAGGGGTGGGGAGAAGGATCTCCGGCCGCTGAGGAGAGAGGTCAGCGGCGGCAACAGGCCGCGGACACACAGCGGCAGAGATCGACATGCAGGCGCGCCACGAGCGGAGTGCTCATGGGGGACGGGGGCGCGGCTGCTGACTTCATGAGAGGAACGTTAACACTTGAACTTTGAGGAACCCAAAGAAAATCTTTGAGTTCCGGGGGTGGCCCGCGCACCGGACCCGCCGTCAGAAACGCGACAGGCGCCCGCCCGTGGAGCGAAGTCCACGGCGACGGGCGCCTGTCGCGACGAAGCGGCTGTGAGGCGTGTTACATCACGGGGCCGGTGGCCCCGGGGGCGGCCTTACTTCAGGCCGTCCTCCTGGCCGACGCTGGCCGCGAAGCGGGCACGCCGGCGGTCGACCCTGGGGGCGATCTGCTGGGCCATCGCGTCCCGCTGCTTGCGCAGCAGCACGAAGCTGAGCGGCGCGGAGATCACCACGGCGAGCAGCAGCAGCCAGAAGATGTTGGAGGCGCCGAGCCCGAGCGGAATCACGTGGACGTACGCCAGCACCCACACCACGGCGAACGAGGCAACGAAGAGGCCGATGCGAAGGGCGGTGTAGCGGAGCGTGGCGAAGTTGTGGCTACTCACGGATGGGACCTTCTCCTCAACGGCAACCTAAAGGGTCTGCATCCAGTCAAGCACAGCGCTTCGGGCGATCTTCGCGGCCCCCGCCCGCCGCAGCCCGGTCATGGCGCGGCCCGCCCGGCACAGCCCCCGGCCCGGCCGTCAGCCCAGATCCAGCCACATGGTGATGTCGTCGCGGTAGTCGTCGTCCGCCACCCGGATCGCGCCGGGCACCCGCCCGACCTCCTGGTAGCCGCAGGCCTCATAGAACGGGCGGGCGCCGGAGCCGCCGCGGCAGGTGAGGCGGAGCGCGGTGATCCCCTCGACGGAGCGGGCTGCGTCAGCGACCGCCGCCATCAGCCGGCGGCCGGCGCCCCGGCCCTGGACGGTGGGGTGGACCATGACGGTGTAGACCCACAGCCAGTGCTTCATCAGACGGTGGGTGTTGGTGGTGAGGAACGCCGTGGCCAGCACCCGGCCGTCCGCGTCCCGCCCTGCCACCAGGTGCTGGCGGCCCTCGGCCATGGCCGTCAGATGCTTGCGCAGCTCCGGGCGGACGTCCTCGCGGGTCACCGGCGGCACGAACCCGACCGCGCCCCCGGCGTTGGAGACATCGGCCCACAACGCGCATATTCCGTCATGGAGTTCGGGGGTGACGGAAGGGTCCAGGTCGAAACGCACGTTCATGACCCGGACCCTAACGCTCCCCGCCGACGGCGCTTCCGAGCAGGTCAGACGCGCATCGGCTGCGGGGATTCGCGGCGGTCCGGGTCCGGGCCCGGGTACTCGCGGATCGCCTCGTAGCGGGTGTTGCGCTCGACGGGGCGGAAGCCGGCGTCGCGGATCAGCTCCAGCAGGTCCTCACGGGTCAGCTTGTTCGGCGTGCCGTAGTTGTCCGCGTCGTGCGTGATCTTGTATTCGACGACCGAGCCGTCCATGTCGTCCGCGCCGTGCTGGAGGGCGAGCTGGGTGGTCTGGAGACCGTGCATCACCCAGAAGCACTTGATGTGC
>NZ_JBYISA010000080.1:0-10609 GCF_057708345.1 Streptomyces sp. bgisy130 | reverse complement strand
GGAGGGCGGCGGGCTGATCATGCGGGTCGTCCTGCCGCTCTGACGCAGGCCGGAGCGCGGTTGTACGCCCGCTGGAGCGCCTGTACGCCCCCGTGGGCAGGCATCGGACATCTGTGCGTACGATCGCTCGTCTCGCGGCCGTACACCGCCTCGCCTCCCGGTTTGACGAGAAGGGGGGTCGGCATGGATCCTTCGCCCCGAGTTCGCTTTGCGCGGAATTGAACCGGTCCGCCTGCCGGTCTTTGCGTGTGTGATCCCTCACAGGCGCGAAATTCCAGCCATCTACGCTCTGTGATCAAAATGCCCGTCGGAATGCCGGGGAAGTCCGGGTTTCCGGGGGGTCGGATCACGGGAAGTACAGGTGGTGGGCTGCGCGAGGTGCGACTTTCGGACCGTGTACGGTCCTGATCGCCATCCAAACCGATCACCTCTTCAGGGGTGCGGTTGGGTGTCGATTGAGTAACAGACCTTGATGTGAGGCAAAATCTCCGCCTCAGGTCGGGCACAAGTCCGGCCTCTCACGCGTTACGAGCGCTGAGACACCGCAGACACCCAGAGGGGGAGAGCGAAAATGGCTACGGATTACGACACCCCACGCAAGACCGACGACGACCTCAACGAGGACAGCATTGAAGAGCTGAAGTCGCGGCGGAACGACAAGTCCGCCTCGGCCGTCGACGTCGACGAGTTCGAGCAGGCCGAGGGCTTGGAGCTGCCGGGCGCGGACCTTTCCAACGAAGAGCTCGCAGTGCGCGTGCTGCCCAAGCAGCAGGACGAGTTCACGTGCATGAGCTGCTTCCTGGTCCACCACCGCAGCCAGCTGGCCGCGGAGGACAAGAACGGCAACCCGATCTGCCGCGACTGCGCGGCCTGAGAACGGTCTGCGCCGTGGCAGGCGTGAACCCGTTCCGTAAGGGACCCAAGGGCGCCGAAGGACCGGCGGCCGGCGCACGATCACGCGAGGAAACCGCGCCCGTGCCCGCCGACCCGACCGCCCTCCCCGCGGAGCGGACGACCGGTGCATCGAAGGAGCGAGGCCGCACGGCCTCGCTCGCGGCCGTGCTCGGTCGCGGTGCCGGCGGCAGGGTGCGGGCAGGGCTCGCCGTGGTCGCCGACCGGATCATCGAGCTCGCCCCGCGGATCCCGGTCCGCGACCTCGCCACCCTGCGCGCCCAGTTCCCCGGACTGACCCCCGAGGACCTGGCCGACACGCTCGTCGCGGGTGCCTGCAAGGGCACCGCCACCGTCGGAGCGGGCGTCGGCGCGGCAGCGATGCTGCCCGTACCGCCCGCCATGCCGGCCGAGCTGGCCGCCGAGGTCACCGGCGTCGCCTCGGTCGAGATCAAGCTGATCGCCGAGCTGCACGAGGTCTACGGCCTGCGGCCGCCGGGCAATTTCCGGCAGCGGGGAATGGCCTACCTGATGTCCTGGACCGAGGAGCGGGGCATCGACATCGCGAAACCGACCTCGCTGAACATCGCCCTCGGCATGCAGATGCGGCGCGAACTGCGCCAGCAGATCATGAAGCGCACGCTGCGCAATCTCCCCAACCTCATCCCGTTCATGATCGGCGCCTCTGTCGGCGCGTTCATGAACCGCAGGGACACCCGGAAGCTCGCGGACAAGGTCCGCAAGGACCTGCGCACGAAGCAGGTCTCCTGGGAAGCCCTCCCCGACTCCGCGCCGGCCGCCCGCACGGACGGCGAGGGCACCGGCCGGCCCCCGCTCCCGCCGGTTGACTGATCCGGGCCGGAAACCGCAGGTCAGCTGCGTACGGCCGTCAGTGCCGCCACCAGACGCTCCGGCTCCCGGGTCGAGAGATAGGCGTACGGCGTCGGGTCCTCGGGGTCGGTGATCTCCACCCGCACCGCGGTGCGGATATAGCCGCGCAGCAGCATGAACGCCCGGGCGTCGGCCTTGTGCGTACGCCACGCCAGCGCCTCGTCCGCGTCCAGCGCCCGCGCCTCGCCCAGTGCCGTCGCCGGGATCTTCGCGTCGCCGGCGATCAGCGCGCCGCCCACCACCCGGATCCGCGCCGAGCCGTACCCGCTCACGCCCACCGCGGCCAGCGCCGCGCCGCCGATCAGCCCGCCGAGCATCGGGAGCGTCCCCAGGGGCAGCAGCATCAGGGCACAGGCGACGCCGATCAGCGCGGCGATCACCCACCAGGACCGGGGCGCGGTGAGACGTTCTTCGTACGACTGCATGGCTCCAGCTTGGCACGGCGGCGCGGGCCCGCTACGCGCGCGGGTAGGGTCTGCACTCGTGAGTGGAACTGACAGAACGCGGACGGAGCCGTCGCGGCTGACGCCACCGAGGGACGCCGTCGCTCCGGTCCGGCATGCCGAGGCGCCGGCACCCGGCGAACTCCTCGGCGCGCACTACGACCGGTGCTTCGGCTGCGGCACCGGCCAGCCCCACGGTCTGCACCTGGAGGCGCGGGCCGGCGACGGCGTGAGCGTGACCGCCGAGTTCACCGTCAAGGAGGCCCACCAGGGCGCGCCGGGTCTGGCGCACGGCGGAGTGCTGGCCACCGCGCTGGACGAGACGCTCGGCTCGCTGAACTGGCTGCTGCGGGTGATCGCGGTGACCGGCCGCCTGGAGACCGACTTCGTACGGCCGGTCCCCCTGGGCACTGTGCTGCACCTGGACGCGCGGGTCACCGCCGTGCACCGCAGAAAGATCTATTCGACGGCCGTGGGGCGCATAGGCGGCCCGGACGGCCCGGTCGCGGTGCGCGCCGAAGCCGTCTTCATCGAGGTGAAGGTCGACCACTTCATCGACAACGGCAGGACCGAGGAGATCCAGGCGGCGATGTCCGACCCGGACCAGGTCAAACGAGCGCGTGCCTTCGAGGTGAACCCGTGAGTCAGGTACGGAATCCGGTGGATGTGCTGCTGCGCCGGCTGGACCCGGATGTGCCCGTTCCGTCGTACGGGCATCCCGGCGACGCGGGCGTGGATCTGGTGACCACGGAGGCGGCCGAGCTGGCGCCGGGGGAGCGCACCGTGCTGCCCACCGGGGTGTCGATCGCGCTGCCCGACGGCTACGCGGCCTTTGTGCACCCGCGGTCGGGGCTGGCCGCGCGCTGCGGATTGGCGCTGGTGAATGCCCCCGGGACGGTGGATGCCGGGTACCGTGGAGAGATCAAGGTGATCGTGGTCAATCTGGACCCGCGCGAGCGCGTGCGGTTCGAACGATTCGACCGGATCGCCCAACTGGTCGTCCAGCAGGTCGAGAAGGTGCGCTTCCACGAGGTGGCGGAACTTCCCGGCTCGGCGCGGGCCGAGGGGGGATTCGGTTCCACCGGCGGTCATGCGGCGGTGGGCGGCTCCACGGGCGGGAATGAATACGCATCGGTCGGTGCCGACCGGGAAGGACAGTGACGTGTTCGGACGTCGCAAGAAGAACGAGGCTCCTGAAGAGTCGGCCAAGGACACCACGCTCGCCGACGAGCGAGCGGTGAGCGACGCCGACGAGGACGACGCGGAGCAGCAGCGGCTCAGCCTTCCGCCCGCGCCGCGTCCCGACGGTCCCTGGGACGCGTCGGAGGTCTCCGAGCCCGGCGAGGGCCGGGTGGACCTCGGCGGGCTGTTCGTGCCCGGTGTCGAGGGCATGGAACTCCGGGTGGAGGTCGCCGGTGACGCCATCGTCGCCGCGACCGTGGTGCTTCAGGACAGTGCCGTACAGCTCCAGGCCTTCGCCGCCCCCAAGAACGAGGGGATCTGGGGCGAGGTCCGCGAGGAGATCGCCTCCGGCATCACCCAGCAGGGCGGGGTCATCGACGAGGTCGAGGGCCCGCTGGGCTGGGAGCTGCGTGCCCAGGTACCCGTACAGCTGCCGGACGGCACCAACGGGGTGCAGGTCGTGCGCTTCATCGGTGTCGACGGCCCCCGGTGGTTCCTGCGGGGTGTGATCTCCGGCCAGGGCGCGGTGCAGCCGCAGGCCGCGGGCGTGCTGGAGCACATCTTCCGGGACACCGTGATCATCCGCGGCGATGCCCCGATGGCGCCCCGCGACCCGATCGTCCTGAAGCTGCCGGACGACGCCCAGATGGTGCCGGACGGGGTGCAGCAGGAGCCGGTCGAGCAGTCGCGCTTCGGCGGCGGTGTGGAGCGGCTGGAGCGCGGACCGGAGATCACCGAGATCCGCTGACACCCACCGGCGGCCGGGCGGCGCACAAGGCGCCCGGTGACGGCCGGAACATGACGGTCACAAGGGCCCGTACTCCCCGATGGGGGGTGCGGGCCCTTCCGTTTGTGCAGGTCAGGTCGTGGTGCGTAAGAAAGCCGTCAACGGAGCGCTAATGGCCGTAAGGGAGGCGTCAACAGCGGTCACGCGAGCCGGGAAGGGCGCTTTGCTCTAGGGGTCCTGTCCGCCCCATCCATCTAGGAGCACACGATGGCCGACGTGGCCTTCGTCGTCGTCACGATCGCGGTCTTCACGCTGGTGGCCCTCGTCGCCAAGGGGGTGGCGAAGCTGTGACCGCCGAAAACATCGTCGGCCTGATCGTGGCCGTCGCCCTGCTCGGCTATCTCGTCCTCGCCCTCGTCTTCCCGGAGAGGTTCTGAGGTGTCGACTGCTGCTGCCGCGGCGGGCCAGATGAGCCCTGTCCTCGCGAGTGTGCTCCAGCTGACCGCGCTCGTCGCGGCGCTGGCCCTGGCGTACCGTCCCCTCGGCGACTACATGGCCGCCGTCTACAGCTCTCCTCGGCACCTCCGTGCCGAGAAGGTCATCTACCGCTGCATCGGCGCCAATGCGGACGTCCAGATGCGCTGGCCGGCCTACCTGCGCAGCGTCCTGGCGTTCTCTGCGGCGGGCGTGCTCTTCCTCTACCTGCTCCAGCGCCTCCAGGGCGGGATGCCGCTGTCCCTCGGCTTCGCGTCGATCAGCCCCGACCAGGCGTTCAACACCGCGGCCTCCTTCGTCGCCAACACCAACTGGCAGTCCTACAGCGGCGAGCAGGCCATGGGCCACGCCGTGCAGACCGCCGGCCTCGCGGTGCAGAACTTTGTCTCCGCCGCCACCGGCATGGCCGTCGCCATCGCCCTGGTACGCGGCTTCGCCCGCTCGCGCACCGGGGAGCTCGGCAACTTCTGGACCGACCTGGTCCGCGGCACCGTACGGGTGCTCGTCCCGATCGCCGTCATCGGCGCGCTCGTCCTGGTCGCCTGCGGCACCCTCCAGAACTTCTCCGGCATCCACGAGGTCGGCCAGTTCATGGGCGGCTCCCAGCAGACCAACGGTGGTGCGGTCGCCTCCCAGGAGGTCATCAAGGAACTGGGCACCAACGGGGGCGGCTACTTCAACGCCAACTCCGCCCACCCCTTCGAGAACCCCACCGCCTTCACCAACCTCTTCGAGATCTTCCTGATCCTCGTCATCCCCTTCGCGCTGACCCGCACCTTCGGCAAGCTCGTCGGGAACGTGAAGCAGGGCTACGCCGTGCTCGCCACGATGGGCGTCATCTGGCTCGGCTTCACGGCGCTGATGATGTGGACCGAGTTCGCGCACGGCGGGCCGGCCCTGGAGGCCGCGGGCGCCGCCATGGAGGGCAAGGAGACCCGCTTCGGCGTCGGCTCCTCCGCGATCTTCTCGGTGGCCACCACGCTCACCTCCACCGGCGCGGTCGACTCCTTCCACTCCTCGTTCACGGCCTTCGGCGGCGGCATCCAGTTGCTCGGCATGATGCTGGGCGAGATCGCCCCCGGCGGCGTCGGCTCCGGTCTCTACGGCATGCTGGTGATGGCGATCATCGCCGTGTTCATCGCCGGTCTGATGGTGGGCCGGACACCCGAGTACCTCGGCAAGAAGATCGGCACCCGCGAGATCAAGCTGGCCGCCTGCTACATCCTCATCACCCCGACGCTGGTGCTCGGCTTCACCGCGGCCTCGATGGTGCTGCCGGACGCAGTGGGCTCGATGCTCAACACCAAGGCGCTGGGCGCCGGTTCGCACGGCTTCTCCGAGGTGTTGTACGCCTTCACCTCCGGCGCCAACAACAACGGCTCCGCGTTCGGCGGCCTCAACGCCAACACCCCCTGGTACAACACCACGATCGGTCTGGCGATGCTGCTCGGCCGCTTCCTGCCGATGGTGTTCGTGCTCGCCCTGGCCGGCTCGCTCGCCGAGCAGCAGCCGGTCCCGGAGACCGCGGGCACCCTCCGTACCGAGAAGCCGCTCTTCGCCGGGCTGCTGGTCGGCACGATCCTGATCATCACCGGTCTGACCTACTTCCCGGCGCTGGCCCTCGGGCCCCTGGCGGAGGGTCTGTCATGACCGCCCCCGTGAAACCGGAGGAGCCCGGCTCCATGTCCACCGCCACACCGACGCGCGCTCCGCACCAGGACGTCCCCAGCGGGCACAAGCCCGGCGACGGCCGGGTGGGCGGCGGCCTCTTCGACCCCAAGCTGCTGCTCAAGTCCTTCCCGGACGCCCTCCGCAAGCTCGACCCGCGGGTGATGGCCAAGTCCCCCGTGATGTTCGTGGTCGAGGTCGGCTCCGTGCTGACCACGGTCTTCGCCTGCATGTCCCCGTCGGACTGGTTCGGCTGGGCGATCGCCGTCTGGCTGTGGCTGACCGTCATCTTCGCCAACCTGGCGGAGGCGGTCGCCGAGGGCCGCGGCAAGGCGCAGGCCGACACCCTGCGCAAGGCCAAGACCGACACCGTGGCCCGCCGGCTGAACGGCGTGGTGGAGGAGCAGGTGCCCGGCACCGAGCTGCGCATCGGCGACCTGGTCGTGTGCGAGGCCGGTGACGTCATCCCCGGTGACGGCGATGTCGTCGAAGGCGTCGCCTCCGTCGACGAGTCCGCGATCACCGGCGAGTCGGCCCCGGTCATCCGCGAGTCCGGCGGCGACCGCTCGGCCGTCACCGGCGGGACGAAGGTGCTCTCCGACCGCATCGTCATCAAGATCACGACGAGGCCCGGCGAGACCTTCATCGACCGGATGATCAACCTCGTCGAGGGCGCCGCCCGGCAGAAGACGCCCAACGAGATCGCGCTGAACATCCTGCTCGCGTCGCTCACCATCGTCTTCCTGCTGGCGGTGGTCACCCTCCAGCCGTTCGCGATCTACGCGGGCGCCGAACAGCCCATGATCGTGCTGCTCGCCCTGCTGGTCTGTCTGATCCCGACGACGATCGGCGCACTGCTCTCGGCCATCGGCATCGCCGGCATGGACCGACTGGTGCAGCGCAACGTCCTTGCCATGTCCGGCCGCGCCGTCGAAGCCGCAGGCGATGTATCGACATTGTTGCTCGACAAGACCGGCACCATCACCCTCGGCAACCGCCAGGCCGCCGAGTTCGTGCCCGTACGCGGCACCACCGAGGCCGAGGTCGCGGACGCCGCTCAGTTGTCCTCACTGTCCGACGAGACCCCTGAGGGCCGCTCCATTGTCGTCCTCGCCAAGGAGAAGTACGGGCTGCGCGAGCTCCCACCCGTCGCCCACCACCACCCTTCAGGGGAAGCGCTTCGCGCCCTTCATCCGGGCGAGCTGGAGCACGCCGAGTGGATCGCCTTCACCGCCCAGACCCGGATGTCGGGTGTGGACGTCGACGGACGCAAGGTCCGCAAGGGCGCGTCCGGTTCGGTCATTGCCTGGGTCAAGGAGCGCGGCGGCACGGTCGCCGACGACGCCCAGCAGCTCACCGACGCCATCTCGCAGGCCGGCGGCACCCCGCTGCTGGTCGCCCTGGAGGACGAGAACGGCCCCCGCGTCCTGGGAGTCATCCACCTCAAGGACGTCGTCAAGGACGGCATGCGCGAACGCTTCGTCGAGCTGCGCAAGATGGGCATCAAGACCGTCATGATCACGGGCGACAACCCGCTGACGGCCAAGGCCATCGCCGACGAGGCGGGCGTGGACGACTTCCTCGCGGAGGCCACGCCCGAGGACAAGATGGCGCTCATCAAGCGCGAACAGGCCGGCGGCAAGCTGGTCGCGATGACCGGTGACGGTACGAATGACGCCCCGGCGCTCGCCCAGGCTGATGTCGGGGTGGCCATGAACACCGGCACCTCGGCCGCCAAGGAAGCCGGGAACATGGTGGACCTGGACTCCAACCCCACCAAGCTCATCGAGATCGTCGAGATCGGCAAGCAACTGCTGATCACCCGGGGCGCACTGACGACCTTCTCCATCGCCAACGACGTTGCGAAGTACTTCGCGATCATCCCGGCGATGTTCGCGGTGGCCTATCCCGGCCTGGACACCCTCAACATCATGCGGCTGGCCGGCCCCAACTCCGCGATCCTCTCGGCGATCATCTTCAACGCCCTGATCATCGTCGCGCTGGTGCCGCTCGCCCTCAAGGGCGTGCAGTACCGCCCCGTAAGCGCCGACAAGATGCTGCGACGCAACCTGGCGGTCTACGGACTCGGTGGCCTCATTGCGCCCTTCATCGGCATCAAACTCATCGACCTGCTCATCTCTCTGATTCCCGGAATCGGGTGACCGCCGTGAACAACTCCGTACGCAACACCGCCCGGTTGATCGGGGCGGGCCTGCGCGCCCTGCTCGTACTGACCGTGGTCTGCGGCGTCCTCTACCCGCTGGCGGTCACCGGGGTGGCGCAGGCGGCGTTCCCCGATCAGGCCAACGGGTCCGAGGTGCGCTCCCAGGGCAAGGTCGTCGGCTCCTCGCTGATCGGCCAGCGCTACGACAAGGGCCAGGACAAGCACGGCGAGCCCCTCCCCGACCTGAAGTACTTCCAGCCGCGCCCCTCGGCGGGGCTGGGCAGCAACAAGGCAAACGGCGTCAACCCCCAGTACGACCTCCAGGTCTCCGGTGCCTCCAACCTGGGCGCCACCAACACCGACCTCATCAAGGCAGTGAAGGAACGCCGGCACTGGGTCTCCACCACCTACAACGTCCCCGAGTCGAAGGTCCCGGCGGACGCCGTCACCTCCTCCGGCTCCGGCCTCGACCCGCACATCTCCCCGGCCTACGCCCAACTACAGACCGCCACGGTCGCCCAGCGGAACCACCTCCCCGCCGACGCGGTGGAGAAGCTGGTCGAGGAACACACCGACGGGCGCGACCTCGGATTTCTGGGGGAGCCGCGGGTGAATGTTCTGGAGCTGAACGTCGGGCTGAAGGAGCTGGTGTCGAGGGCGGGGAGGGGCTAGCGCGGGTGACCCTGGGGCCTGACTGAACAGGCCGTTTGGCTGAGCCGGTCGGGTGGCTGAACGGGGCGGTGTGGCTGAGTCGGCTGGTGGGTGCGGCGGTTGGCGTATCGAGGGTGCGTTGCCGCTGGGGGACAGGACGGGCGGCCTTGGGGAGATCTCCCCGGGGCCGCTCGGTCGGTTTTGCGCAAGGTGATGCTGAACGGTCGCTGGTTGAGGGTGGGGAGACTGGTTGTGGTTGTGGTTGTGGTTGTGGTCGGCGGCTGGGCTGGGCCCGAGGAATGAACCGGGTCGGTATCTAGCTGATGCGGCGTTGATCCGGGCCGGTCCGGAGCGTGCGGCGGAGCCGGTCCGAGAGTTATCCACAGGCGTTGCCTGCCGAAGCGCGCGGTACGCATACTGACGTCATCGGCAGGCGATCTAGGCCCCTCGATGAGGCGGCTAAGTCACTGTCAAGCAGGGGTAGTTGGCGTTACGGTCCGGTCCTGCGGCAGCGGCTGGGGGCCGGTGCGGAGGAGCGGTACGAGAGGGAGTGGGGGAGCAGCTCATGAGTGGCGGGGGAAGCGTGTCGGGTGAGAGCGGGCGCAGGGGCTGGGTGCGGAAGAAGAGGCACAAGGCGCTGGAGGCGGAGACGCGGGCAGGAGTGGCCGTCGCTGATCCGCCGGCGGGCGGTGCCATGGTCGTCGTCGAGGACCTGCACCGCAGCTACGGCGTCGGCGCCGGTACCGTACACGCCCTGCGTGGGGTGTCGTGCAGCGTTCCGCGGGGCGAAGTGGTCGCCCTGCGCGGCCGTTCCGGATCGGGCAAGACGACTCTCCTCAACCTCATCGGCGGTCTGGACACCCCCGACTCCGGGCGGATCACCGTCGACGGCACACCGCTGGCCGACCTCGGCGAGAGCGAGTTGCTGGAGATGCGGCGGGACCGCATAGGTTTCGTCTTCCAGTCGTTCGGGCTGATACCGATACTCAGCGCCGCCGAGAACGTCGGGGTGCCGCTGCGGCTGCGGAAGGTCCCACCGCGCGAGCGTGAGGACCGCGTCGCGCTTCTGCTGTCGCTGGTGGGCCTGGCCGAGCACGCCGAGCAGCGGCCCGGCGAACTCTCCGGTGGTCAGCAGCAGCGTGTGGCCGTCGCCCGTGCACTCGCCAACCGCCCCGCGCTGCTCATAGCCGACGAGCCGACCGGCCAACTGGACGCCGAGACCGGCATGGAGGTGATGGACCTGCTGCGCGCCGTCGTCCGCAGCGAGGGTGTCACGGCGCTGGTGGCCACCCACGACGCAAACCTCCTGGACCTGGCCGACCGCGTCCTGGAGTTGAGCGATGGGGTGATCACGGAGACGGGAGCGGAGCGCGAGGCGGGGGTGGGGTGAGGGGCGGGGGGGGGGGGGGGCAACCACCAGGGGGGGCAACCCCCCCCCACACCCCCCCCCCCCCCCCCCCCCCCCCCCCCCCCCCCTCCCCCCCCCCCCCCCCCCCC
>NZ_JBYISA010000079.1:0-10855 GCF_057708345.1 Streptomyces sp. bgisy130 | reverse complement strand
CCCCCCCCCCTCCCTCCCCCCCCCCCCTTCCCCCCCCCCCCCCCCCCCCCCCCCCCCCCCCCCCCCGGGACCGGTGCCGGGGTCAGGAGACGCCCAGCTCCTTGGCATTGGCCTTCAGGTCCTCGATGCCACCGCACATGAAGAACGCCTGCTCGGGGAAGTGGTCGTAGTCGCCGTCCGCGATCGCGTTGAACGCGGTGATCGACTCGTCGAGCGAGACGTCCGAGCCGTCGACACCGGTGAACTGCTTCGCCACGTGGGTGTTCTGCGACAGGAACCGCTCGATACGACGGGCGCGGTGGACGGTGAGCTTGTCCTCCTCGCCGAGCTCGTCGATACCCAGAATCGCGATGATGTCCTGGAGATCCTTGTACTTCTGGAGGATCGTCTTGACCCGCGACGCGCAGTCGTAGTGCTCCTGCGTGATGTAGCGGGGGTCCAGGATCCGGGACGTCGAGTCCAGCGGGTCGACCGCCGGGTAGATGCCCTTCTCCGAGATCGGACGCGACAGAACGGTCGTCGCGTCCAGGTGGGCGAAGGTGGTGGCCGGCGCCGGGTCGGTCAGGTCGTCCGCGGGGACGTAGATCGCCTGCATCGAGGTGATCGAGTGACCACGGGTCGAGGTGATGCGCTCCTGGAGGAGACCCATCTCGTCGGCCAGGTTCGGCTGGTAACCCACCGCGGAGGGCATACGGCCGAGCAGGGTCGACACCTCGGAACCCGCCTGGGTGTACCGGAAGATGTTGTCGATGAAGAACAGCACGTCCTGCTTCTGCACATCGCGGAAGTACTCCGCCATGGTCAGACCGGCCAGGGCGACGCGGAGACGGGTGCCCGGGGGCTCGTCCATCTGACCGAAGACCAGCGCGGTCTTGTCGATGACGCCGGAGTCCGTCATTTCCTCGATGAGGTCGTTGCCCTCACGGGTGCGCTCGCCGACACCGGCGAACACCGACACACCGTCGTGGTTGTTCGCCACGCGGTAGATCATTTCCTGGATCAGAACGGTCTTGCCGACACCGGCACCACCGAACAGACCGATCTTGCCGCCCTTGACGTACGGGGTCAGCAGGTCGATGACCTTGACGCCGGTCTCGAACATCTCGGTCTTGGACTCGAGCTGGTCGAAGGTCGGAGCCTTGCGGTGGATGGGCCAGCGCTCGGTGACCTCGACCGTGGACGGGTCCACGTTCAGGATCTCGCCGAGGGTGTTGAACACCTTGCCCTTGGTGACATCGCCGACCGGGACGGTGATCCCGGCGCCGGTGTTGGTCACCGCGGCCTGGCGGACCAGGCCGTCGGTGGGCTGCATCGAGATCGCACGGACCAGGCCCTCGCCCAGGTGCTGGGCAACCTCGAGGGTCAGGATCTTCTTGGCACCGGCCTCGGCCGGGTCCGCGATCTCGACAGTCAGCGCGTTGTAGATCTCCGGCATCGCGTCGACGGGGAACTCCACGTCGACGACCGGGCCGATGACCCGCGCGACGCGGCCCGTAGCCGTGGCCGTTTCAACAGTGGTGGTCATAGTGGTCAGTCACTCCCCGCGGTCGCGTCGGCCAGAGCACTGGCGCCACCGACGATCTCGCTGATTTCCTGGGTGATTTCGGCCTGTCGGGCCGCGTTGGCAAGCCGCGAGAGCGACTTGATGAGCTCTTCTGCGTTGTCGGTCGCCGACTTCATCGCACGACGCGTGGCGGCGTGCTTGGAGGCGGCGGCCTGCAGGAGGGCGTTGTAGATCCGCGACTCGACATAGCGCGGAAGCAGGGCGTCGAGGACGTCCTCGGCCGACGGCTCGAACTCGAACAGCGGAAGGATCTCGCCGGCCTTCGCCGTCTCGTCCGACTCCACCGCCTTGTCGAGGCTCAGCGGCAGCAGCCGGTCGTCGAGCGCCGTCTGCGTCATCATCGAGATGAACTCGGTGAAGACGATGTGGAGTTCGTCCACGCCGCCCTCGGCCGTGTCCCGCTGAACGGCTTCGATCAGCGGCGCAGCGATCGCCTTGGCGTCCGCGTACGTCGGGCTGTCGGTGAAACCGGTCCACGACTCCACGACCTTGCGCTCGCGGAAGCTGTAGTACGACACACCCTTGCGCCCGACGATGTAGGCGTCGACCTCCTTGCCCTCGGCCTTGAGCCGCTCGGTGAGCTGCTCGCCGGCCTTGAGGACGTTGGAGGAGTAGCCGCCGGCCAGACCGCGGTCGCTCGTGATGAGCAGCAGGGCGGCCCGCGAGGGCTGCTCCGCCTCCGTCGTCAGCGGGTGCTGGGTGTTCGAGCCCGTGGCAACCGCTGTCACCGCGCGGGTCAGTTCACTCGCGTACGGCGTCGACGCCGCCACCTGGCGCTGCGCCTTGACGACGCGCGAGGCGGCGATCATCTCCATCGCCTTGGTGATCTTCTTGGTCGCGGTGACGGAGCGGATGCGACGCTTGTAGACCCGGAGCTTGGCTCCCATGGATCAGGTCCCTTCCGTCGTCACTTGCTGGTGCCGGCCGGGGCGTCCTCGCCGAGCAGCTTGCCGTCCGAGGTCTCGAACTGCCGCTTGAAGCCCTCGACGGCCTCGGCGATCGCGCCGATGGTGTCGTCGGACATCTTGGCGCCCTCGCGGATGCTGGTCAGCAGGTCCTTCTTCTCCCGGTGCAGGTGGTCCAGGAGCTCCCGCTCGAAGCGGCGGATGTCCGCCACCGGCACGTCGTCCATCTTGCCGTTGGTGCCGGCCCAGATGGAGACGACCTGGTCCTCGGTCGCGTACGGGGAGTACTGCGGCTGCTTGAGCAGCTCGGTCATCCGCTTACCGCGCTCCAGCTGCTGCTTGGAGGCCGCGTCCAGGTCGGAACCGAAGGCGGCGAACGCCTCCAGCTCGCGGTACTGGGCGAGGTCCACGCGGAGCCGGCCGGACACCTGGCGCATGGCCTTGTGCTGGGCGGAGCCACCGACTCGGGAGACGGAGATACCCACGTTCAGCGCCGGACGCTGGTTGGCGTTGAAGAGGTCCGACTCCAGGAAGCACTGGCCGTCGGTGATGGAGATGACGTTGGTCGGAATGAAGGCCGACACGTCGTTCGCCTTGGTCTCGACGATCGGGAGGCCGGTCATCGAGCCGGCGCCCATCTCGTCGGAGAGCTTGGCGCAGCGCTCCAGCAGACGCGAGTGCAGGTAGAAGACGTCGCCCGGGTAGGCCTCACGGCCCGGCGGACGGCGCAGCAGCAGGGACACGGCGCGGTAGGCGTCGGCCTGCTTCGAGAGGTCGTCGAAGATGATCAGGACGTGCTTGCCCTGGTACATCCAGTGCTGGCCGATGGCCGAGCCGGTGTAGGGCGCGAGGTACTTGAAGCCCGCCGGGTCGGACGCCGGGGCGGCGACGATGGTGGTGTACTCCAGGGCGCCGGCCTCCTCCAGCGCACCGCGCACGGACGCGATGGTGGAGCCCTTCTGGCCGATGGCGACGTAGATGCAGCGGACCTGCTTCTTCGGGTCGCCCGAGCGCCAGTTGTCGCGCTGGTTGATGATCGTGTCGACGGCCAGGGCGGTCTTGCCGGTCTGGCGGTCACCAATGATCAGCTGACGCTGGCCACGGCCGATCGGCACCATGGAGTCGACGGCCTTGTAGCCGGTCTCCATGGGCTCGTGGACCGACTTACGGACCATGACGCCCGGGGCCTGAAGCTCCAGGGCGCGGCGGCCCTCGGACTCGATCTCGCCGAGGCCGTCGATCGGGTTGCCCAGCGGGTCGACGACGCGGCCGAGGTAGCCCTCGCCCACGGCGACCGAGAGCACCTCACCGGTGCGCTGCACCGGCTGGCCCTCCTCGATGCCGCTGAACTCACCGAGGACCACCGCACCGATCTCGCGCTCTTCCAGGTTCAGCGCAAGACCGAGCGTGCCGTCCTCGAACTTCAGCAGCTCGTTCGCCATCGCCGAGGGAAGGCCCTCGACCTTCGCGATGCCGTCTCCGGCCTCGCTTACCGTGCCGACCTCCTCGCGCGAGGCCGCGTCCGGCTTGTACGCCTGGACGAAGTTCTCCAGCGCGTCCCGGATCTCCTCCGGCCGGATCGTGAGCTCCGCCATCTGGGTTCCCTGCTCTCCTTGTTGGGCCCGAAGTTACTTGCGGGTGTCTGGGGGGCTGTCCCCCAGGGGGTTTCCGCTTACGGCCCAACTCGGGCCGCCGTCATGCTTGTGCTGGTCCCCGGGGCTTTCTCCCGGACCGCAGCCGGACCTCGTGGTCCGGCCGGCTGGTCCGGCGTCCGACCGCCGGTTGTGCAGCTCTTGAGTTGGTGGCTGGGTCAGCCGGCCATCCGCCGGGCCGCCTCGTCGAGGCGCTCCGCGATGGTCCCGTTGATGACCTCGTCGCCGATCCGGACCTGGACTCCGCCGAGGACCTCGGGGTCCACGTCGAGGTTCAGGTGGACCTGCCGTCCGTACAGCTGCGCCAGGGAGGCGCCCAGGCGCTGCCGCTGCCCTTCACTGAGGGGCACCGCGGAGGTGACCACCGCGACCATCCGGTCCCGGCGGCTCGCCGCCAGCTTGGAGAGGGCGTCGAGCCCCGCTTCCAGGCTACGGCCCCGCGGCTGTACGACAAGACGGATCACGATGCGCTCGGTGACCGGGTTGGCCCGGCCGCCCAGCAGCGCATTCAGCAGCTCCGTCTTGGCCGCGACCGTCGCGTTCCGGTCGGTCAGCGCACCGCGCAGCTCGCCGTTGGAGCTGACGATCCGGCCGAACCGGAAGAGCTCGTCCTCGACGTCGTCGAGCTGGCCGGCCCGCTGGGCGGCGACCAGGTCGGCGCTGTAGGACAGCTCCTCGAGCGCGTCGGTCAGGTCACGCGAACCCGACCAGCGGGCGCGGACCATGCCGGACACCAGGTCGACGGTCGGGCCGCCCACCTGGGTGCCCAGCAGTCGTCCGGCCAGTTCGGCGCGCGCCTCGGCGGCCTGCGCCGGGTCGGTCAGGACCCGACGCAGCGACACCTCGCGGTCGAGCAGAGCGGTGACGGCAGCCAGCTCCTCGGCGAGCTTCGCGGCGTCGACGGAGGTGTTGTCCGCCAGCGCGTTGAACTGCTCACGTGCGGAGGCGAGTGCCTCGCGGCTCGCTCCGTTCATCGTCCGGCCTCAGCCTTCGTCGCGTCCGACGCCGCCTTGGCCTCGACGTCGTCGAGGAAGCGGTCGATGGTCCGGCTCTGCCGGGCGTGGTCCTCGAGGGACTCCCCGACGAGCTTGCCGGCCAGGTCGACGGCGAGCTTGCCCACGTCCTGGCGCAGCGCCTGCGCGGCCTGCTTCCGGTCCGCCTCGATCTGGGCGTGACCGGCAGCGATGATCTCCTCACGCTGCCGCTGGCCCTCGGCGCGCATCTCAGCGATGAGCGTCGCGCCCTGCTCCTGCGCCTCCTGGCGCAGACGCGCGGCCTCGTGGCGGGCGTCGGCGAGCTGTGCCCGGTAGTCCGCGAGCACCTGCTGGGCCTCGGCCTGAGTCGCCTCGGCGTCGTCCATGCGGCCTTCGATGAGCGACCGACGCTCTTCCAGAACCTTGTTGATGTTCGGGAGGAGCTTCTTGGCCAGGAAGCCGAAGACGATGAAGAATGCGACCAGGCCGATGACCAGCTCTGGAATCGGCGGGATCAGGGGGTTCTCAGGAACCTCCGCCGCCATGTTCACCAGGGCGTTCACATCAGTGCCTTCCGTCTGTCAGGGGTTTGCAGCGGTCCGTCAGGCCCTGAAGAGGAAGCCCATGACGATGCCGATCAGGGCGAGCGCCTCACAGAAGGCGAAACCCATGATCTGGTTGGTGCGGATGAGGCCGGCAGCCTCGGGCTGGCGGGCCAGGGCCTGGGTGCCGTTACCGAAGATGATGCCGACGCCGACGCCGGGGCCGATCGCGGCGAGGCCGTAACCGATCGAGCCGAGGTTGCCGGTGACGCCGGCGGCGAGGTTGACACTCTCGAGAGCAGCGGACATGCCGTTACTTCCTTCTCTTTCACGGACCGGTGGGGGTTGGCCACCGGGCGTCTATAGGGGCTGGGAAAGCGGGGGCTCAGTGGTGCTCGGCGAGCGCGCCCTGGAGGTAGTTCGCGGTCAGGAGCACGAAGACGTACGCCTGCACGGCCTGGATGAACAGCTCGAACGCGGTCAGCAGGATGGTCATGATGAACGAGGCGCCGGCGTAGACCACACCGAAGCCGTTCAGCAGGTACCAGGTGGCGATCGTGAACATCAGCAGCAGGAGGTGACCGGCGAACATGTTCGCGAAGAGCCGGACCGCGTGCGTGAAGGGCCGGATGATCAGGTTCGAGAGGAGCTCGATGACGATCAGCATCGGCAGCACCGCACCGAGCGACTTGTCGTAGCCGCTGAAGTTCTTCAGTGCACCGACGAACCCGTGCCTCTTGAAGGTCAGGGTGACCCACGTGATGTAGACGATCGCGGCGAGACCGGCCGGGAAGGCGATGATCGACGTCACCGGGAACTGGGCGATCGGGACGATCGACCAGAGGTTCATGATCCAGACGAAGAAGAACAGCGAGACCATGAAGGGGACGTACTTCTCGCCCTCCTTCTTCCCGAGGGCGTCATAGACGATCCCGCGGCGGACGAAGTCATAGCCCGCTTCGCCGATCATCTGCAGCTTGCCCGGGACCACCTTGGCTTTGCCGAACGCCGCCCAGAAGAACCACACGACCACGACGGTGCTGAGCAGTGCCAGCAGCATGACCTTGTTGAACTCGAAGCCGTTGATGGTGAACAGCGGCTGGAAGACGAACGAATGAAGCCCGGGAGCAGGGAAGCCGCACCCGGAAAAGATGTGGCAGTCGGTCTCGAAGGCGAGCATCGTTTCAGCACTCACCGCGAGCTCCTTCAGCGTGGCGCATGGGTACGGCAACCTCGTTGTGTCGGCGCGGCGTTGAGCCACGGAGCGGCACTGGACTGGTCTTACGGATTTGGGGGCGGCTGGCGGGCGCTGGGCCCGGCCACATCACAGGCATCGGCCGCGAGAACTGCCCGTTCCATAGAGTGGAACCCGGGAGCTCAGCCGCCTGCGCCAACTGTGCCGCAGTTGGAACCGGACGATAGCAGGCCCGCAAGAGGGCATTTATCTCGGCCCTACGTGTCACGTCGGCGACCCCGCCGTCTCCGCCTTCTTCGTCCCGGCGGAGTCGGGTTCCACGTACAGAATCTTCGCCTTCATATGACCGCGGGTCTGTGCCGCGATCCACACGAGGGTGGCGCCGAGCAAGGTGAACGCAAAAGCCTTGGTGTCGAAGAGCGTGGTGTCCTTGAACGCGATCAGGAAGACCGCCACGAACAGGATCTGCACGGTGTACAGCAGCAGGCCCATCATCTGGAACAGCTGCGGGTGGTTCTTCGCGGTCTTTTGCAGGACGACGAGGCCGGCCCCCATCACGAGCAGCACCAGCACGGTGCCGATGACGGCGCCGAGCGCTCCCGCCACGCCTGCGACCGCGCCGCTCACAGCAACGGCGACAGCGCCGATGGCGAGGGTGGGCACAACGGCGTGAAGGAGTAGTCGGGCGTCATTCGACTGCATGGCGGCGCTCCGGCAAAAGATGTGGGGTGTGTCGTCATGGACGAGCGTAGACCCGGCCTGAGGCGGAACCTGCGGCCCAAGGGCAGTCGCACTGCGGCCCTTCGGCTCTGTCGCCGGGTTTCGTGAACGGTATCACAAACTATTTGATGAGGTCTTTACCTGGTTCGTGTGGACCCTGTCACACCTGAGCGTGAACCTGCGCGTTGGTGCACTGACGGGCCGCCTTATGTCTGGTATGGAGTCAACCGTCCCGATTCCTGAGGCACGTTCGGGCGATCGAACCTCTGGATCAGTGGTGACTGTCCGCCTTCCGGCGGCCCACGAAGCGTGAGCGGTCCCCGATCGCGGTGGCGCCGTGGAGGCCCGCCGGGACCGGCTCCCGCTCCTCCTCCGGCTCGGCGGCGCTGCCGTCGTCCGCCGCCACACCGGCCGCGGCCGGCGTCGCGTCCGCCGCCGCGGCCGGCGCCGTCGCGGGGGCGAGCCGGCGGTAGCGCGGCGGCACCATCCACTCCGCCCAGAGCGGCGCCCGCGGGGTGAAGCGCGGCAGCAGAAGCAGCACCAGGCCCACCGCGCTCAGCAGCACGATGCCCAGCACGATCCACATGCTGGCGTTGTTCGCGGAGTAGGCGACCGCGCCGAAGGCGATCAGCGCCGACCAGAAGTACATGATCAGCACGGCCCGGCTGTGCGAGTGCCCGATCTCCAGCAGCCGGTGGTGCAGATGGCCGCGGTCGGCGGCGAACGGCGACTGGCCCTTCCACGTACGCCGCACGATCGCCAGGATCAGGTCGGCCACCGGCACCGCGATGATCGTCAGCGGCAGCAGCAGCGGGATGTAGACCGGCACCATCGCGTGGGTCGCCTCACGCAGACCGCCCGCCTTGACGTTGAGCAGGTCCGGGTCGACCTGGCCGGTCACCGAGACCGCGCCCGCGGCCATCACCAGGCCGATCAGCATCGATCCCGAGTCGCCCATGAAGATCCGCGCCGGATGCATGTTGTGCGGCAGGAAGCCGAGGCACATGCCCATGAGAACGACCGAGAACAGCGTTGCGGGCGCGGCCGCCTCGATGCCGTAGCCGAACCACATCCGGTACGCGTACATGAAGAACGCCGCGGCGGCGATGCACACCATGCCGGAGGCGAGACCGTCCAGGCCGTCCACGAAGTTCACCGCGTTGATGGTGATCACGACGAGGGCGACGGTCAGCAGGGTGCCCTGCATCGGGGTGAGGGAGACCGTGCCGACACCGGGGATCGGGATCCAGAGGATCGTCAGGCCCTGGAGGACCATCACGCCCGCGGCGATCATCTGGCCGCCGAGCTTGACCAGCGCGTCCACGCCCCACTTGTCGTCCAGGACGCCGAGGATCCAGATCAGCGCGGCGCCGGAGAGCAGCGCCCGGGGCTCGTTGGAGTTCTCGAAGACGGTCTTGAGGTTGGTCAGATGCGAGGCGACCAGCAGACCGGCGCAGAGCCCGCCGAACATCGCGATGCCGCCGAGTCGTGGCGTCGGCTCGCGGTGCACATCACGCGCGCGGATCTCCGGCATCGCACCGGCCGCGATGGCGAACTTCCGCACCGGGCCGGTCAGCAGGTAGGTCACCGCGGCCGTGACGCACAGCGTCAGCAGGTATTCACGCACGGGCTGCCCCATTGGTATAGCTGGCCATCACAGCCACACACCCTATGCGTGTCCGCCCCCTGGCCGTGAATACAGGAATAGACGCCGGGCGTCAGCGGGTGGTTCCCGCCGTCATCCGCGATCGGGATAAGGCGGAAAGCCGCGGACCAAAGCGACGGTACGGGAGCGGACCGCGCCGTCCTCCTCCAGCGCCGCCACGATCAGCTCGGCGACCGCCGTCATCTCGGCCTCGCCCATGCCCTGGGTCGTCACCGCGGCGGTGCCCAGCCGGATGCCCGTCCGGCGCGCCGCGAGAACGTCGGGGGACTCGGCGCACGGCAGCGCGCAGGTGTCCAGCACGATACCGGCCGCCGCCAGCCGGCCCCGGGCGGTGCGCGCGTCCAGGCCCAGCGGGGCGGTGTCCGCGGTGATCAGATGGGTGTCGGTACCGCCGGTGGTGATCGTCAGGCCGTGTCCGGCGAGCGCCTCGGCGAGCGCGCGGGCATTGGCCGTGACCTGATGGGCATACGCGCCGAAGGCGGGGGTGGCGGCTTCCGCGAAGGCCACGGCCTTGGCGGCGACGGCGTTCATCTGCGCGCCCCCTTGGGTGAAGGGGAACACCGCGCGGTCGATCCGTTCGGCCAGCTTCGCGCCGCACAGGATCAGCCCGCCGCGCGGCCCGCGCAGCACCTTGTGTGTGGTTCCGCACACCACATGGGCATACGGGACGGGGCTGGGTGCCACTCCCCCGGCGATCAGCCCCAGGGGGTGCGCGACATCCGCGATCAGGTAGGCGCCGGTCTCGTCGGCGATGTCACGGAAGGCGGCGTAGTCGAGGTGCCGGGGGTAGGAGATCGAGCCGCAGACGATGGCCTTGGGCCGGCGGGCGCGGGCCAGCTCGCGGATCGCGTCGTAGTCGAGCAGGCCGGTCTCCTCGTCGACGCCGTAGCCGGCGAAGTCGAACCAGCGGCCGGAGAAGTTGGCCGGTGATCCGTGGGTGAGGTGTCCGCCGTGCGGGAGGGACATGGCCAGGACGGTGTCTCCGGGGCGCAACAGGGCGGCGTAGGCGGCCAGCACGGCCGAAGACCCGGAGTGGGCCTGGACGTTGGCGTGTTCGGCGCCGAACAGGGCCTTGGCGCGCTCCACCGCGATCCGCTCCGCGAGGTCGACGATCTCGCAGCCGCCGTGGTGCCGGGCCCCTGGATAGCCCTCGGCGTATTTGTTGCCCAGTGGGGACCCGAGGGCGGCGAGGACGGCCGGCGAGGTGAAGTTCTCCGCGGCGATCAGCTGAAGTCCCTCGCTCTGCCGGGCGCTCTCCCCGAGCAGTACGCCGGCGATCTCCGGGTCCTGGCGCAGCAGGGCGGCGAAGTCCGGGGAGCCGGCCGGCCGGGTCCCGGCCTCACGGGCGGCCCGCGCCCGGTCCTCGACAGTCTCGGCGGGACCGGCGCCGGCGGCGGGCGCGGTGGCCGGCGAACGGGTGTCCGGGGTCTCGCTACGGGGTGACGCGGTGGTGGCAGGCATCGCTTGCTCCGGGCCTCGTACGGGGACGTAGTCCCAATGTAGGCGCGGCGGGGCGATCGGGCGCGGTGTGCGGGCCGCTCGGGGGCCCGGCTGCCACCCCGGGACCCGGACCGCTCGGCACGGGCTCCGGGGGCCTGTCCGGCGGGACAGCGGCGCCTGGGCCCGCGCCGGGGCGT
>NZ_JBYISA010000078.1:0-12750 GCF_057708345.1 Streptomyces sp. bgisy130 | reverse complement strand
AGGAAAGAAGGGAAAACCCCCCCCCCCCCCCCCCCGGCTCCTGCTTGCCCTCTGCTCGATCATCCGCTCAGTGGTCCGTTGGCCCGGGCCGGCCGCCCCGGCCCGGGCCAACCGTCATGGCTTTGTCCGGGACCTCGGAGGTGCAGGCGTGGGCTTCGCTGCCAGGGCCGTGCGCACCGAGCGCTCCACCGCGGCGGCACGGCGGATGAGCGGGTCGACCTGCTCAAGCACGCCAAGGAGGTCGGATCGGGCCGCCTCGTCGCGGATGCCGCCGAGGTTGATCTCGACGTTGAGCCGGGCCGTGGTGGCGGCGGCCCGTGCCGCCTCGCCGGCCGCGGCGACGTCGGTGATGACGTTACGGTTCGCCACCGGCAGGAGGGCCTCGGCGAGCGTCATCAGCGAGCGCGCGACCCGGATCACCTCGGCCGGCGGGCCCGCGGCTGCCGCGAGCGCGGCGGCGATCGCCGCGGACCGTCGTTCCTTGTCCTGCGGCGTGGCACGCGGCAGTCCGTACGCCTGGGTCACCGCGGTGAACGCCGCTGCGTCTTCGGCTGCGAGCCGCAGCGCGGCGGCGCGTTTCGCCCCCGCTCCTTCGATGATGCGGGCGACGAGTTCTGCTGAATCGGCGTACTTCTCGCCCGTGGTGTACCGGGCGACCATGGTGAGCAGCGCCGCGGCCTGTGCTGCGTGCAGCGCAGCAGTGGCCCCGCCTCCCGGCGCGGGGGTCCGGGAGGCGAGGTCGTCGAGGAATTGTCCGACCGGCTGCCTTGCGAGGTCGCCGGTCTTGGTGTCGTGGGCGGTCATGGGAAGACGACGGCCCGGTTGCCGATGACCGCGATCCGGTTCTCGCTGTGCCAGCGGACGGCGCGTGCCAGTGCTCGGCTCTCCGCCTCGCGGCCGCGGGCCGCGAGCTGGTCTGGGCTGAGCGAGTGGTCGACGCGGAGGTGTTCCTGCTCGATGATCGGCCCCTCGTCCAGGTCGGCGGTGACGTAGTGCGCGGTCGCCCCGATGAACTTGACGCCGCGCGCGTGGGCCTGGTGGTAGGGCTTGGCGCCCTTGAAGCTCGGCAGTATCGAGTGGTGGATGTTGATGGCCCGGCCTGCCAGCTGCCGGCACAGGTCGTCGGAGAGGATCTGCATATAGCGGGCCAGGACGACGAGGTCGACCCGCTCCTCCCGGATCAGGTCCAGTAGGGCGGCCTCGGCCTGCGGTTTGGTGTCCTTCGACAGGGGGATGTGCCGGAACCGCACGCCGTAGCCGTCGGCGATCCGGCCGAGGTCGGGGTGGTTGGACACCACCGCGACGATGTCGAGGTTCAGCTCACCGATGGAGTTGCGGAAGAGCAGGTCGTTGAGGCAGTGGGCGAACTTGCTCACCATGATGACCGTGCGCAGACGCCGTGCGGTGTCGGCCAGTTGCCAGGTCATGCCGAACCTGTCAGCGAGGACCCGGACCCCGAGTCTGAGCGCGTCGAAGTCCAGCGGCGAGCCGTCGATGTGCGCGAACTCCACCCGCATGAAGAAGGTTTCGCTGGTGGTACTGCCGAACTGCTGGCTCTGCACGATGGTGCACTTCTCCTGCACCAGCAGCTCGGTGACCGCGTGGACGAGGCCCGGGGCATCCGGGCAGGAAAGCAGCAGGACGCCGTGCTGGGCGCCGGTGGGCGGATTCATGACGCCTCCAGGAGCGAGTCGGTCGGTTCGGGCAGGGCAAGCGCGTCGCCGATGGCCGGGCGGCCGGCGAGGAGCCGGGCGGCGTGCGCGGTGTTGCGCAGCAGCCACACGTCGGTCACGGGGCCCACACCTCCAGGGACCGGAGTGAGCGCTCGCACCCGCGGTGCGACGGAGGCGTGGTCGACATCGCCGACCATGTGCACCCGTCCGTCGGCGCCGGTCCGGGGGTTGATCCCGACATCGATCACCACCGCCTGCTCGCTGACGTGCTCGGCCTTGATCAGCCCGGCCTTGCCCGCGGCAACGATCAGGACGTCGGCCGCGCGTGTGTGACGCCCGATGCCGGTGGTCCGGTCGGCCCACTCGTCGAGGGACTCGACGGTGGCCTGTCGCTCGTAGCCCAGTGAAATCGCCGGCTTGCCCACATTGTTGGAGCGTCCGACGACGACGATCAGCGCGCGGTGGTAGAAGTCGGCGCGGTCTTCGCCCACCGAGTCCAGCCAGGTGTCGAGCAGATGGAACACCGAGGCCGCGGTGGAGGGGACGAAACGAGGCACGCCGAGGGCGAGCAGCCCCGCGTTCTCCGGGTGTACGGCCTCAATGTCCTTGCGGGGGTCGATCGCCCGGAACACCGCGGCCTCCTCGATATGTGCCGGCAGGGGGCGCAGGACGAGGATGCCGGACACCGCGGGGTCCCCGTTCAGCCGCTCGACCAGGGCGATCAGGTCGTTCTGGGAGGTGTTGGCGGGCAGTGGATGCGGCTGATAGGGCACGCCGAGTTCTTCGGCGAGACGACGCAGTCGGCGTTCGTAGGCTGCTGAGCCGTACTCGTCGCCGACGAGGATCGTGGCCAAACCGATGGTGAGTCCGTCCTGCCGCAGGCAGGACACGTCCGCCAACAGGTTCTCCTTGAGCTCGCGGGCGCAGGCACGCCCGTCGATCACCTGGGCACTCATGGGTGGTGCAACTCCTCGGGGTGGAAGCCCACGGGCAGGCCGGTGCGGCGCTGCGGTGACACGACCGGCCCGTGGGACGAAGGGAACGCCGGCACCGGCGGGATCCGTCAGGACAGGCGGGCGAGCCAGGCCTGGCGCCAGGCTTCGGTGCTGTCCAGGTCGTTGAAGGTGAACACGTGGAAGCCCTGAAGGTTGTTGTCGCCCTGGGCGAACGCCGGTATCAGCTTCTCGATCAGCTTGTTGGGGCTGTAGCCGCCGGGCAGGAAGAAGCGCCAGAACATGTTCTGTTGCTTCTTCAGGAACCGTGCGGACTGTCCGAGCCCGAGACTCGCCGACACCCGGATCAGCTTCTGCCGGCTGATGGCCCCGGGGATGCCGACCCGGATCGGCAGCGTGATGCCGCGCGAGTGCATCGAGCGGGCCCACTGGACGGTGGTGTCGGCGTCGAAGCAGAGTTGGGTGATGGCCTGCGTGGCGTACGGCGCCTTGTCCTTCAGGGCCTGCTCGATCAGTTCGTCACCGATGAGGCCGTGCCCCTCGGGGTAGCCACCGATACCGACCCACGAGAAGGAATGGCCGGCGGCCCGCAGTCCCTGGAGCAGACTCAGCGCATCCGGGAAGTCCCCGGCCGGTTCGGCGGCGTCGCCGCCGATGCAGAAGAGACGGTCGATACCGCTGTCGCTCAACTGCTGCACGATGTCCACCAGGTGCGCCTGGTCGCGCACCAGCCGCGCGGCGATATGGGGCGCGACCCGGTACCCCTGCTGGGTCAGCGAGGCGGCCAGGGCGATGGTCGGGCCCAGTCCCTTCGCCTCGGTGGTCGTCACCGTGAGCGCCACGTCCGTGGGTACGTGGGCGAGAACCTTCTCCTCAGCGCTCTTGAAGGGCAGGACCTCGTAGGTGGCGGTGCGCAGCGCGTGAGCCAGGGCCGCGTGGGCGTTCCGTGGGAGAGCGCCCTTCTCCGTTGCCAGCGTCATGTCACTTGTCCCGGTAGCTGGTGCGAGCGAACTGGACGTAGGGGACGGGGGCGACGGTGGCCCGGATCTCCCAGGGCCGGTGTTCTTCGACCTGTGGCTTCGTCGAGTTCGGCTGCTCGCCCCAGACGACGGTGACCTCGGTCCCGGGCGTGGCGTGCTCCTTGGCCAGGGTGGCCAGGGAGAGCATGGCCCGCTCGTTGGCGAGGTATCCGCAGTCCAGTGAGATGCCGATCTGCTCGCCGTTCAGCAGAACCTTGTCCTCCTGATGCAGCGCGTAGCGAGCCTTGGGAAACTCGATGTACTTGGCTCCCGGGCCCTCGCCGAGCAGCGACCCCATCGCGGCGGTGACGTCGTCGTTGTTCCAGACGAGGGTGACCTTGGTACGCGGCGGATTCCCGGCGAGCTCCTCAAGTGCCGCGCGGCCGATGAAGTCGTGGTCGAACTTGACGTTGCGGTCGTAACCGATGTCGTAGGGGGTGAGGTAGTAGTCGGCGATGTCGTCCGAGTCCATGCTGCCGCCGATGGCGCCGACGGCGCCGGCCGGCAGCCACTCCCGGTACTCCTTGAGCAGCGGGTCGTCGCCGAAGATCGCGGGGATCGGCGCCGGCACCCAGCCCGACTCAAGATTGGCGTTCGAGTACGCCTTCGCTCCCACGCGGACGAGTCCGTGGTCCTTCCCGGCCTCCAGGAGGGCATCGAGGACGGCCTCTCCCTCCTCCCAGGGCCCGAACAGCTCGAAGCCCGGTTGGCCGGCCATGCCGTGGCGCAGACCGCGGACGGTGCGGCCGGCGAGGGAGAAGTCAGCCATGTGGAAGAACTTGGTCTGCGGCAGTGGCCGTCCGGTGGCCTGTTCGAGGACCGCCGCAGCGGTCGGCCCCTGGAGTTCGTAGCGGTAGAACGTCGGCGGGCCGGAAGGCCGGACGGCGGAGTTCTCGTCGCGCTCGGTGGTGACCTCGTAGTCCCCGCGCTCGACGTGGAACAGTACCCAGTCGATCACCATCGGGTGCCCGACGAGGTCGAACAGCTCCTCCTCCAGGTGGAACAGGATCGCATCACCGATCAACTGACCCTCCGGGTTCACTGCCACGAACTGCTTTGCCTTGTTCACCCCGAAGCCGGCGAAGCCGTTCACCCCCAGGTCGCTGAGCAGCTTCAGCGCATCGGGGCCCTTGAGGAACAGGTCGGTCATGTGGTGCGACTGGTCAAGGAGCGCGCAGGACTCCGCCCAGGCGCGCTGCTCGGAGCGCCAGTTGGTGAACTCCGGTGTGACGGGGAAGGTGTGGGCGCGCGCGGCGGAGTGGCGCAGCAGCTCGACCGGATTCCCGACGCGGGCGATGGCCGCGGCCAGACTCTCAACAGTCATGATGCAGAAGAACCTTTCCTCGGAGTGGTGTGGGTCGGGGCGCACCTCCTGCGAGGCCGCTGTAGCAGCGTCGCCGGGCTTGGCTCCGGGCCTCCTACGACGCTAGGAAGACGGCCTTGATCAGAGAACACCCGGATGACCGGACTTGTGCTCGGCGAGCGTCGCGCCCCCAACAGGACAAGTGACGTAGTCGCGCACCCGGGAGGCCGGACCACGACAGATGACTCTGTCCGACGCCGACGGAAGACGGGGTGCCCTTGCGCGATACGCCGATCCGGAGGTGCCTGGGCGACAGGCAGCATCGAAGGCGCGGCGATGCCGTATCCGGCCTGGTGAGCAGGCGGATTCCCGACGGTGGAAGGCGGCCCGATGCGACACGTCCCCGGATCGTGGGCCCGGTTCGACGACCTGGTCTCGGGTAGCGCCCAGCTCTTCGGACCGGTCGAAAGGGAACTGGTCGCGGAGCGCCCCGAAGAAGTCATCGAGGTGCTCGACGCCGTCGGGCACCTGGCGGCAACAGGCCGGTGGGCCTTCGGATTCGTCAGCTACGAGGCCGCGCCGGGCCTGGATGCGGGGCTTGTCGTGCGCGAACCCGTCGAGGACCTGCCGCTCGCCTGGTTCGGCATCACCGATGCCCCACGGCAAGTGCCCGTCGTGGACCTCGATTCCGGGCCGGCTGCCAAGGCCGGGCCGTGGCAGCCGGCGTGGGACGAGCCCACGCACGCGCGGGCCGTCCGGTGGGTCAAGGCGCACATCGCGGCGGGCGAGACCTACCAGTGCAACCTGACGACGCGACTGACCGGATCGGTACGGGGCGAGCCGGAGCAGTTGTACCGGAACCTCGCGCTCGGGCAGCGTGGCGCGTACAACGCCTATCTGGACACCGGCCGCTTCGTGGTGGCCAGCGCGAGTCCCGAGCTGTTCTTCGAGACCCGAGGCACCCGGATCCTGATGCGCCCGATGAAGGGAACGGCCGCCCGGGGACGGACCACCGGTGAGGACACCGACGCCGTGGAACGGCTGCTGTCGAGCCCCAAGGAACGGGCCGAGAACGTCATGATCGTCGACCTCATCCGGAACGACCTCGCCCGCATCGCCGTACCGGGCTCGGTGACGGTTCCCTCTCTGGTGCGCGCCGAGCGCTATGAGACCGTCCACCAGCTCACTTCTGACGTCACCGCTGAACTGGGCGCCGATGTCGGGCTGAGCGACGTCTTCCGTGCCCTGTTCCCGTGCGGCTCGGTCACCGGGGCACCGAAGGCGCGGACCATGGACCTCATCGCCGAGGTCGAGGACGGCCCGCGCGGGGTCTACTGCGGGGCGATCGGTGTCGTCGCGCCCCCGGACCAGCCCGGTGCGCGCTTCTCGGCCCGCTTCTCCGTGGCGATCCGCACCTTGCTGCTCGACCGTCGGACCGGCGTCACCGGTTACGGAACAGGTGGCGGCATCACGTGGGGCTCCGAGCCCGCCGCGGAGTACCGCGAACTGCTGGCGAAGGCCCGCGTACTCGACGCCCGCCCGGAGGAGTTCCAGCTGATCGAGACACTCCGCCACCGGGCCGGCAGCGGTCCACGGTCGTTCGACCGGCACCTCGCCCGCGCGGCGGACTCGGCTGCCTACTTCGGCTTCGCCTTCGATGCGGCGGCGGTGCGCGAAGCGGTGGCCGGACGCCTGGCCGGAGAAGGGGACGCGCGGGTACGGCTGCTGCTGTTCCGCGACGGCGGTGTGGTCGTCGATGTCGCGGATCTGCCCGCCGCGGACCGCCACCCGGTCCGGCTCGCCCTCGATGCGGAGCCCGTGGACTCGACGCAGTGCTGGCCACACCACAAGACGAGCCGGCGACAGCCCTACACCTCCCGGCTCGCGCGTCATCCGCAGGCCGACGATGTGCTGCTGGTCAATGAACGGGGTGAGCTCACCGAGGCGTGCACGGGCAACCTCGTGGTCCGGCTCGACAACGCCTGGTGGACTCCCCCGCTCGGCGGCGGCTGTCTCCCTGGAGTCGAACGCGGACGGCTGGTCGAGACGGGCTTCCTGCGCGAACGGACCCTCCATCCGTCCGACTTGTTCCGAGCCGAGGGGGTGGCCCTGGTCAGCTCGCTGCGCGGGTGGCGGCCCGCGACGGTCCTGTCCGGCGGCGTCCTGCTCGCCGATCCACCCGAGCACCGGGGACTCGCATGACGTACGACCGGACCGCCGTGCTGGTCACCACAGCCGGTCAGGCACGTTCGCTGCCGGCCGACCGGGCCTGACGCAGGACGGAGACCACACGGACCGCGTCGGCGGAGGCTGCCACATCGTGCACGCGGACCCCCCATGCGCCGGCCCGTGCAGCGACCACGCTCGTGGCAAGCGTCGCGGCGTCCCGGCCCAGCACAGGCCGGCGGGGTCCGTCGCCGTACAGGGCATCGCTCAGAAACCGTTTCCTGGACGCACCGACGAGCACGGGGAAGCCCAGACGGAGCAGTTCGTCGAGGTGGGCGAGCAGGACCCAGTTCTGCGCGCCCCGCTTTGCGAAACCGAGCCCCGGATCGAGAATCAGCCGGTCCGGGGGAACTCCGGCCTCGATGGCATCGTCCACCCGCAGGAGCAGCTCGGCCGCGACCTCGCGCACGATGTCGCCGTACCCGGCCGTCGCGTACATGTCCCGGCTCGGTCCCCGTGAGTGGTTGAGCACCCACGGCACCTCGGCGGCCGCCACGACCCGGGCCATGGCGGGGTCGGCCAGGCCGCCGCTGACGTCGTTGACCAGTACCGCACCCGCGGTCACGGCTGCCTCGGCGACCGCGGCCCGGGTGGTGTCGATGCTGACCGGCACCCCGGCGGCCGCCAGTTCCCGCACCACGGGAATGACCCGGCGCAGTTCGTCCGCGGCATCCACGCGGCCGGCTCCCGGTCGAGTGGACTCCCCGCCGACGTCAACGTAGTCGGCGCCGGCGTCCCGGAGCGCAAGCCCGTGCGTCACCGCCGCATCCGTCGTGGCGTACAAGCCACCGTCGGAGAACGAGTCCGGGGTGACATTGACGACCCCCATCACTCGGCACCGTTCGGTGGGGACGTCCCCTTCTTCGGCGGTGCCCCGCAACCGCTCAAGACTTTCCATGGACATCGGCCGGCTTCCTTCATGCATCGGGGCGAGGTGGACAGGTGGCCGATCAGGTCGGCTGTGCGCTCCGGTTGTCGAAGAGTGCGAGGCCGGCCGCGGTGTTGGATGCGGGCACGTGGTAGGCCGAATGGACCTTGCGGACCTCGGCGTTCAGCGCTCCGCGCATGACCAGCCACATGATCAGCTCGATACCCTCCGAGCCGGCCTGGCGGATGTAGTCCTCCCGGCTCAGCGCGGCCAGCTTCTCGGGATCCTTCTCGATCGCCTCGAAGAACATGTGGTCGAAGGTGGGGTTGATGAACCCGGCCCGTGCGCCCGCGAGTTGGTGCGACATCCCACCTGTGCCGAGGATGCCTACCGTCCGCGCGCCGCCGTAGCCGGCGATCGCGCGGCCGAGGGCCTTGCCGAGCGCGTAGCAGCGCGCCGCGGTCGGCTGCGGGTAGTTGATGACGTTCACCATGACCGGGATGACGGGGCAGGGCCAGGCGTCGCCGGGCTCCGGCGTCCAGACCGACAGGGGCACCGTGAAGCCGTGGTCGACATCGAGCTCGGAGAAGACCGTGAGGTCGAAGCCCTCGTCCATCAGCTCCTGGAGAAGGTGAAAGGAGAACTCGGGATCCCCGACGACGTCCGGCACCGGACGACGGCCGAAGCCCTCGTCCGCCACCCGGTACTTCTCGGCTGTGCCGATGGCGAACGTCGGGACGATGTCGAGGTCGACTCCGTTGGCGTGGTCGTTGTAGACCAGGATCGCGACGTCCGGTGTGTGCTCCGCGAGCCACTCCCTCGCCGGCTGGTACCCCTCGAACAGCGGACTCCACACCGGGTCCGCGGTCATCCCCCGGTCCATCGCCGCCCCGATGGACGGCACATGCGAGGTCGCCAGTCCCCAGATCACCTCAGACATCGGTCCGCCCTCCCGCCAGCATCGCGGCCTTGAACTCCGCCTCGGACATCCCGGTGAACACACCGCCGAGGTACTGCAAGGTCAGCCCGTCCATGCAGGCGAGCTTGTAGATGTAGAAGATGCTCCCGCCGAGGTCGAGCATGGCCTGCCAGTCACGACCGAGAATCGCAGTGGTCTGCTCTGCGGAGAGACCGAACTTGCGGCAGTACGCGGCTTCGTTCGCGCAGAATTCCCGACGGGCGTTCCCTCCTCGAAGGGACATGAACAGCTTGTTCATGTGGTGCCCTCGGCGGCTGGTCGGACCGTCGAAGACATAGGTCCCCGGCGGGTCCAGCCTGCTCCGGCTCGTCATGTGGTGTGCTCCCTGGCTCGGGCCGCGCGACACGCCGTCGGCGGTCTACTCCGACGGTAGAGCGCTCGCCCCCACCGTCCATTGCACAGTTGTCGCGACTTCCGGGTGGCGAGCCGGCGAAGGCGGTGCGGGACAAATGACGTACCGCGGCCCCGTACGTCAAATGACCCGCAGGCACTGGCCGTCCTGGCTATTCCACTCGCGCCATTTCTCGCTGCCGATGCAGCAGCGCACTCCCTAGCGTCGAACGACGGAAGAACCGCGACTTCAGAACGGGTAGCCCCATGAGTGCCAAAAACCTTCAGGATGTGTTGGATCAGGCAGGCAGCACCGTAGAACTGCTCCGGAACTCTCGGCTCGGGGCCTACATCTACCCCGTCGTGCCGGCCGAGTTCAGCAACTTCCGCCGGGAGGCGACCGCCTGGCAGAAGACCGCGGTGCTGTTCGACCAGTCGCACCACATGGTCAACCTGTGGGTGTCCGGCCCCGACGCGCTCAAGTTGTTCACCGACACCGGCATCAACAGCACCGCGAAGTTCCCGGTCGACTCGGCCAAGCAGTTCGTCCCGGTCTCCCCCGAGGGCGGCGTGATCGGCGATGGCATCCTGTTCCGGCTCGCCGAGGAGGAGTTCGTCTTCGTCGGACGGGCTCCCGTCGCCAACTGGCTGACGTTCACCGCAGAACGGGGCTACAACGTCGACGTCCGATACGACGACCGCTCCCCGTCGCGTCCCTACGGCAAGCAGGTCACCCGTGATGTCTGGCGTTTCCAGATTCAGGGTCCGCGCGCCTGGGACGTGATCGAGAAGGTCCACGGCGGCCCCGTCGAGCAGGTCAAGTTCTTCAAGATGGGCTACCTGAACATCGCCGGTGAGCGCGTCCGCACGCTGCGCCACGGCATGGCCGGAGCGCCCGGACTGGAGATCTGGGGACCGTATGGGACATACGACAAGGTCCGCGACGCGATCCTGGAGGCCGGCCGGGAGTTCGGCCTGGAGCCGGCCGGATGCCGGGCGTACTCCTGCAATACGTTCGAGTCGGGCTGGATCCCCTCGCCGCTGCCCGCGATCTACACCTCGGAGGAGCTGCGTCCGTATCGCCAGTGGCTCGGTGCCGACAGCTACGAGGCGCTCAACGCACTCGCCGGCAGCTTCGTCTCCGACAACATCGAGGACTACTACCTCAACCCGTGGGAACTCGGCTACGGCGGGTTCGTCAAGTTCGACCACGACTTCGTGGGCCGCAGCGCGCTGGAGGCCATCGACCCGAGCACCCAGCGCCGCAAGGTCACCCTCGCCTGGAACGCCGAGGACGTCGCCAAGCTCCTGGCCTCTCCGGTTGATCCCGAAGGCCCCGGCTACCAGTTCTTCGACCTGCCCAACGCCAACTACGGTTCGTCCAACTTCGACGCGGTGCAGGACGCCGACGGCAACAACGTCGGTCTGTCCGTGTTCACCGGCTACAGCCCCAACGAACGCACGGCCCTGTCGCTGGCCACGGTCAGCCCCGATGTCCCCCTGGGCGCCGAAGTCACGGTCGTCTGGGGCGAGCCGGACGGCGGCTCGAAGAAGACCACCGTTCAGCCGCACCAGCAGTTCCCGGTCCGCGCCATCGTGAGCCCGGCCCCCTACGCGGCGATGGCCCGCGAGACCTACCAGCCGGGATGGCGCACCTCCGTCTCCGTCTGAGCCACCTCAGCGGCCACGGTGCCGGTCTCCCCCGCCGGGAGGCCGGCACCGCTCGTCCCTGCGGACCAGCTCTTCCCTGCGGCGTGCGCACGGCCGCCGTTGACGCCACGATGCCGGGCCCCGACGGGGCCCGGCACGGTCCTGACAGGTCTCAGACCAACTGACGGGTGAGGAAGGTGACGACGCAGGCAGGCTTGGCAGCGCCCTCGACCGTGATCGTCATGGTGAGGGTGAGCTGAAGGCCGCCCTTGACCTCGCTGACCTCGTCGAGAACAGCGGTGGCGCGCACCGTGGCGCCCACGGGTACGGGGGCCGGGAAACGCACCTTCTCGCAGCCGTAGTTCACGACCAAGGTGAAGCCGGTGATCTGAAGGATCTCCGGCAGGAGCCGCGGCACGAGGGAGAGGGTGAGGTAGCCGTGGGCGATCGTCCCGCCGAACGGCCCGTCCTTCGCCCGCTCCGCGTCGACGTGGATCCACTGGTAATCGCCGGTGGCGTCGGCGAACTTGTCGACGGCGGCCTGCGTGATCTCGTAGCGGTCGCTCTGTCCGAGCACCTCACCGATGGGGAGGGCGCGCACGCCCTCGATGCCGTTCGCGACGATGGGCACGTCAGTTACCTCCGAAGTCGAGCGGGGTGGGCAGGTAGTCCTGTAGCTCGCCCTTGAGCGGGCCGGCGAAGGCCGCTGCGACGCCCTCGGGTGTCCAGCCACCACCGTGCAGCTGCTCAGCCACCTCTCCCGGGTGGGTCCACAGGGCGATCCGATCGCCACCGGTCGCGATGGCCTGGCCGGTGACGTGGGCCGAGCCGGCCGAGGCCAGGTAGACGATCACCGGGGCGACGTCGTCCGGCGTACCGAGACCGCGCCGGCGTACCTGCGCCGGAACGGGTTCGCCACGGTCCGCCTTCTCGACCAGCTCCCCGAGCCCCGGGACCGTGGCCACCATCCGGGTCAGGGCCGTCGGCACGATCGTGTTGACGGTCACGCCGATCTTGGCGTTCTCGACCGCCCAGGTCCGCATCATCGCCACGATCGCGCCCTTGGACGCCGAGTAGGCGGTCTGACCGAAGCTCGCGCGCTGCCCGGCCGGCGACCCGACCAGGATCAGTCGACCGCCGTCGCCCTGCTCGCGGAAACGGGCCACCGCGGCACGGCCGCAGGTGAAGGTCCCCCGCAGATGGCTGCGGACGACCAGGTCGAAGTCCTCATCCGTGGTGTTGCGCAGCGTCTTGTCCCGCAGCGCACCCGCGTTGGTCACCATCACGTCCAGCCGGCCGAACTCGTGCACGGCACGGGCGACCAGTGCCGCAGCCATTTCCGAGCTGCCCACCGCGCCGATTTCGGCGACCGCGGACCCGCCGGTGTCGACGATCGACCGCACCGTCTCCTCGGCAACGTCTCCGTCAAGGTCGTTGACCACGACCGACGCACCCGCGGCGGCCAGCGCCCGGGCATAGGACCGGCCCAGGCCGCGGCCCGATCCGGTCACCACAGCAACCCTGCCGTCAAGCATGTGTCCTCCTCGCGCGCCCCGACGGGCGCCGTCGGCATCTCCTACGCGGCGTCCCCCACGCAGCCGGCGACCGGGGCGTCCACACCACGCGATGTGCTCGACGCTAGAAGAGCGATCACCGTCGCGGATCCGGCCGATGACGGCATCCGCAGCCGCTTCCGTCGCGCCGGGGACTACGTCATTCGTCGCGAGCCGCCGCCTCGCGCGCGCGGGA
>NZ_JBYISA010000077.1:0-12855 GCF_057708345.1 Streptomyces sp. bgisy130 | reverse complement strand
GGACGAGCCATGTCAGCTCTGGAAGCGGCCCTCGGCGGCGTCCATCGCATCCTGGGCCGGGCGGCGGCCCTGCTGGCGGTCACGGGGCTGCTGGCCACGGTCCTGGCCGCCCTGGCGCCGGTCGCTCTCCCGCTCGGGGCGCTGACCGCCACGCTCCTGGTCCTGGCGCTGACCGCGCTCGTGACCCTGCTCGCGAGAGTCGCTCCTGGCCTTCTGCGCCTGGTCCTTCAGCTCATTGGCCTTGTCCTGGAACTGGTCCTTGATGCCCATGCTGTTCACTCCTAGTGGGGTGTAAGGGGGGTTTGGCCCCGATTCAGCGTGACACGCCCGGACATTCGTCGCATTTCGATCACGGTTGACTACGTTCCGTGAGGATCGCCGGTCATCGGCGGCCGCTCACCGGTCCGCCCGCGCCTTCTCGTCGGCCTCGCCGCCGGCGCCCAGCAGACCGATCCGCCGCCCGTCCAGCCGGTCCCCGAAGCGCCGCACCTCCCGCTGGCCCACCGTCCCGATGAGCGCGGGCAGATATCCCCGGACCGACTGCATCCCGCGCAGCCACCACTGCCCGTAGACATGCGCCGAGCGGCGCTCGATGCCCGCGACGATCCGGTCGACGGCGGGGCCCAGCGGATAGGTCTTGTTCGACGGCCAGGGCAGCCGGGAGCGCAGCTCGCGCATCACGTCGTCCTGGTCGGCGCCCCGCACCATGTCGGTGTCCGTCCAGCTCAGATAGCCGACGCCGACCCGTACGCCCCGGTGGCCGACCTCGGCGCGCAGGCTGTGCGCGAACGCCTCGACGCCCGACTTGGACGCGCAGTACGCGGTCATCATCGGCGCCGGGGTGATCGCGGCCAGCGAGGCGATCTGGAGGAAGTAGCCGCGGGACGCCGTGAGAAGGGGCAGGAAGGCCCGGCCGGTGACCGCGCCCCCGATGAGGTTGACCTCGATGACCCGCTTCCAGGCGACCGGGTCGGAGTCGGCGAACGGGCCGCCGGTCGCCACCCCGGCATTGGCGACGACCACATCGACCTTCCCGAAGCGGTCCTTGACCTCGCCCGCCACCCGGGCCATCGCCTCGTGGTCGGTGACATCGGCGTGCCAGTGGTGCGCCGGGCCGTGCAGCGCGGCCGCCACGGCGCGCAGCTCGTCCGGCTCCAGGCCGACCAGCGCCGGCGTCGCACCGCGCGCCGACAGCTTGCGGGCCAGCAGCGCACCGACACCGCGCGCCGCGCCGGTCACCACCACGACCTGCCCGGCCAGACTCCTGCTCGCCCTCATACCGTCTTCTCCTTCTTCTGCCGCGTGCCAGGGGGGACTTCGGCGGTCGCGGCCGCCGTGCTGCCGGGGCTCCGCAGATGGTCCTGTACGAGGGCGCGCAGCCGCCCGGCGACCGCGCCGGGGTCCTCGACCGGCGTCATGTGGCCCAGGCCCGGCAGCTCGGTCAGCCCGCGGAAGTCGGGCAGGACGGAGGCCAGCCGGCGGGCCTGCACCGGCGGGGTGAGCCGGTCGGCGGTGCCCGCGAGGACCGCGGTCGGCAGCTCCAGCCGGGCGGCGCCACCGGTCAGTTCGAGGCCGTCCAGCACCGTGCCCCAGCGGGCCCGTACGGCGGCCGGGCAGCCGTGCACGATGCGGGCGCATGCCTCGATCTGCTCGGCGGTGGCGCCCGGCCCCATCGTGGCGTACTTCAGGGCGCGCCGGGTGAGCGGCGATACGGGGCCGAGCGGGGCCCGTGAGCGCAGCATCAGCCGGTGCGCGCGCCGCCGGCCCTGCGGGCTGCGCAGCGGGAACACCCGTGATTCGGCGGGCAGATCGGCGCTGCCGGTGCTGCACAGCAGCGCGGCCGCGGCCCGCTCGCGCAGCTGGGGCCGCTCGGCGGCGGCCATGATCGTCATGCCGCCCATGGAGTGGCCGCCCAGCACGGCGCGTTCGCCCGCCGCCAGGGTCGCCTCCAGTACGGCGATCAGGTCGTCGGCGAGGGCATGGGTGCTGTGGCCCGCCGGGCCGGCGGCGGGGCTGCGGCCGTGGCCGCGCTGGTCGTAGACGACGACCTTGTGGTCGGTGGCCAGCTCGCGGACGACCGGGGCCCAGAAGGCGGTCGAGCAGGTCCAGCCGTGCGCGAGGACGACGGCGGGGGCGGACTCGGGGCCATGGATCTCGGCGTACAGCCGGGCGCCGTCGGCCGAGGTGACGGTCCGGGCCGTACGCGGCACCGGCGGGGCGTACGGCCCGCTGGTGACATGGGCGGGGCGGCGGCTCATGCGGCCACCTCCGCACGCTCGCCGGTGCTGCGGCCCGCGGGCTTCGGTGGCCGCAGCACCTCGTACTCCGCGAGGTCGACCTGCCGGGTGACCTTCTTGAACTCCCCGGTCGTGCCCGGCCAGACGGTGGTGTTGCGGCCGTCGGCGTCCAGGTACCAGCTGTCGCAGCCACCGGTGTTCCACACCGTGCGGGTCATCCGCTGCTGGACCTTGCGGTTCCAGTCCTGGACGGCGGACGGCCGGGCATCGAGCGCGATCTTCCCGCCGAGGACGTCCAGCTGGCGCATGAAGTCGGCCAGGTAGTTCAGCTGCGCCTCGATCATCAGGATCATCGAGCTGTTCCCGAGGCCGGTGTTGGGCCCGATGATGGTGAGGAAGTTGGGGAAGCCGGCCGCGCTGGCGCCGCGCAGCGCCTCCATGCCGTCCTTCCACTCCTCGGCCAGCGTCGTCCCGTGGGCACCCGTGACGCGGTGCGCTATCGGCATATCGGTCACATGGAAGCCGGTGCCGAAGACGATCGCGTCGGCCTCGGCCTCGCTCCCGTCGGAGCCGACGAGGGTGCTGCCGCGGACCTCCGCCAGCCCCGCGGCGACCAGGTCCACATTCGGCTGCGCCAGGGCCGGGTAGTAGGTGTTGGAGAGCAGGATGCGCTTGCAGCCGATGCGGTAGTCAGGGGTCAGCGCGGCCCGCAGCGCCGGGTCCTTGATGGCCTTCTTCATATGGTTCCGGGCCAGGAACTCGATCAGGCCCAGCTCATCGGGCCGCTTGGTGAAGGCGCTGACCTGCATTTCCCGCAGGCCCCACAGCAGCCCGCGGCGCGCGGCCCGGGTCGCCGGGACCTTGGTGTGCAGCCATTTCTCGGCCGCGCTGATCTTGCGGTCGGCGCGCGGCAGCACCCAGGGCGGGGTGCGCTGGAAGAGCGTGAGGCGCTGCACGTCCGGCTGGATGGCGGGCACGATCTGGATCGCCGAGGCGCCCGTACCGATCATGGCGACGCGTTTGCCGCGCAGGTCGTAGTCGTGGTCCCAGCGGGCGGAGTGCGAGACCTTGCCGGGGAAGGTGTCCAGCCCCGGAATGCCGGGCACCTTGGGGTCCGACAGCGGTCCGGTCGCCGACACCACCACATCGGCGGTCAGCGGTCCGCTCGCGGTCTCCAGCTCCCAGTGCAGCGCGTCCCCGTTCCACCGCAGGGCGCGCACCTCCGAGTGGAAGCGGAGGTGCGGGCGCAGCCCGAAGGTGTCGGTGACCCGCTCCAGGTACGCGCGGATATGCGGCTGCCCGGAGAAGTTGCGCGGCCACTCCGGGTTGGGCGCGAAGGAGAAGGAGTACAGGTGCGAGGGCACATCGCACGCACATCCCGGATAGCTGTTGTCCCGCCAGGTGCCGCCCACCGCACCGGCCCGTTCCAGGACCACGAAGTCGGTGATTCCCTGGCGCCGCAGCCGGACCGCCGCCCCCAGACCACCGAAACCCGATCCAATCACCGCAACCCGCACATGCCCGCGCTCGCGCCCGTCCATCCCGCCGCCTCCCGAGTTCGACGTTCTTCCCTGCCATCTTCGGTGCCATGACCTTCGGGCGTCACAGCCGCCCGGCCAACCACGCCAGCAATCACTGGCGCAATGGGAGAGTAGGGCAGCCGCGTACCGAGCGGTAGGGGGCGGACGGCAGGAAGTTACCGCCGGTCGCACGCCGGTCGTACGCCGGACCCGCGTCACACCCCCGGCATAGGCTGAGTGCGTGGCAGCGAACGAGAACACCCACGACGAGCGGCCGGAGCCCGCCGGCCACCACCCCGCACGCGAATTCCGCATGGCCGACCTGGCCGGGGAAGCCGGCATCACGGTCCGTACGCTGCGCTTCTACCGCGAGCGCAAGCTCATCCCGCCGCCGCGCCGCGAGGGCCGGATCGCCTGGTACAATGAGCACCACCTCGCCCGGCTGCGCACCATCGGCGCCCTCCTGGAGCGCGGCCACACCCTCGGCGGCATCGCCGAGCTCCTCTCGGCCTTCGACACCGGCCGCGATGTGGGCGAACTCCTCGGCCTGGAGAACCCCCTGGTCCCGCCCTGGTCCGAGGAGACCCCGGTCCGCCTCACCCCCGAGGAACTCGCCGACCACTTCAGCGAGGACATCACCGCCGAGAACCTCAGCACATCCCTGGACCTCGGCTATCTCGCCGTCGACGGCGACGAGTTCGTCCACATCAGCCGCCGCCTCCTGGACGCCTCCACCGAACTCGTCCACCAGGGCATCCCGTTGGCCGCCGTCCTGGAAGCCGGCCGCCGGGTACGCGCGCACGCCGACGCCCTCGCCGATGTCTTCACCGACCTCATCCGCACCCACCTCCTCTCCGACGTCCTCGGCCGCATCGCGGCGTGCGAGGACGTCAGCCCCCAGGAGGTCGACCACATCGGCGAGACCATCGAAAAGCTCCGCCCGCTCTCCAAGGGCGTGGTCGAGGCCGAGCTCTCCATGGCCATGGACCGCCGCGTCCGGGCGGAGCTGGCGCAGTGGCGGCGCGAGGCGGGAGCGGAGGAGAAGTGACCGCGGGCCGCCGGGCGGCCGCGGCTCAGCAGCGCCCCGGCCCGTACCGTGCCGTGTGGTCGCGCAGCCGCTGCCGGGCCAGGTCCCGCTCGGTCGGTGTCTCCTCGACCGCGACGCGCTGCTCGGCATAGATGCGCACCAGGTCGGTCCGTACGTAGGACCCCTGCGCCTGCTCCTCGACCAGGTGCGCGTCCCCCAGTTCGGCGAGGTGGCGGTGGGTGCGTTCCGGATCGCGGCCGGCCAGTGCCACGGCGGTGGGCACGTCCACGTCCGGGCCGGGGTGCAGCCCGAGCAGGCGGAACAGCCGGGCGGCCCCGCTCGACAGCGCGCGATAGCTGAGATAGAGGCTGGCCTCCACCGCCAGATCGGCGTCGTGCGCGGACAGTTCCCGGAGCCGGCGCCGCTCATCGGCCAGCTTCGCCGTCCAGTGGCCCAGCGACCAGTCGGGGTGCGCCATCAGCCGGGCGGCGGCGATCCGCAGCGCCAGCGGCAGCCTGTCGCACCGCTCGACGAGCGCCCGCGCGGCGTCCCGGTCCGCCGCGACCCGGGACCGGCCCAGCGCGTTGCCCAGCAGCTCCAGGGCGTCCTCCGCGGTGAACGGCCCCACCGTGAGCAGGGCCGCCCCGTCGCGGACCACCAGCCCGCTCAGCCGCCGCCGGCTGGTCACCACCGCCAGACAGCCCGGCGTCGCGGGCAGCAGCGGGCGCGCCTGCTCGGCCGTGCCGGCGTTGTCCAGCACGACGAGCATCCGCCGGCCGGCGAGCAGTGCGCGGTACAGCGCCGAGCGCTCCGCCAGGGGTTCGGGGATCCGCGCCTCCGGCACCCCCAACGCCCGCAGGAACATGGCCAGTACGGTGGCCGGCCGCATCGGGGGACGCTCGAAGCCCCGCAGGTCGGCGAAGAGCTGCCCGTCGGGGAACTCGTCCTTGTGGGAGTGCGCCCAGTGCACCGCCAGCGTGGTCTTGCCGGTCCCGCCGGCGCCCGTGAGCACCACACAGTCCGGCCGCGGCAGCCGGTCCAGCTGCTGGTCCAGCGCGACGGTCTCCCGCACCCGGCCGCAGAAGTCGGCTATACGGGGCGGGAGTTGGGCCACGGCCGGGGGCGGAGCCGGCGGGTGGCCGGAGCCGTACGGGTCGGTGGGGCCGTACGGGGCGGCGGTGCCGGAAGCCGGGCCGGGGCCGGAGCGCGGACGGGGGGCGGAGCCCGGGCCGGGGCCGGATCCCGGACGAGGGCCGGAACCGGGGCCGTGGCCGGCCGATGTGCGACCGGCGAACGGCGGGGCGCCCGCGGGCTTCCCGTCCAGCACCGCCAGATAGGTCTCACGGAGGGCCGGGCCGGGATCGATGCCCAACTGGTCCTTCAGGTGCCGTCGGGTGCGGTGAAAGTGGTCGAGGGCCTCGGCCTGTCTGCCGCTCGCCTGAAGCGCGCGCATCAGCAGCGCGGTCAGCTCCTCGTGCAGGGGGTGCTCCGCGAGCCAGGCCATCAACTCCGTGATCAGCTCCCCGTACCGGCCGAGCAACAGCAGCCTGGCGCCGAGCTCCTGGAGCGCCGCCACCCTCGCCTGGGTCAGCCCGGCACCCAGCGCCCGCCGCACCCGTTCGCCGGGCACATCTGCCAGCGCCTCGCCCCGCCACAGCCCGAGGGCCTGGCGCAGCTTCGCGACGGCGGTCCGCGGCTCGGCCTCGTGGGCACCCGACACCAGATACCGGAACCGGTTGACGTCCACCGCACACGGATCGGCGAGCAGCGCATACCCCTGGCCGCGGGTGGCGATCTCGGCCTGGCCGACCAACAGCCGCCGCAGGCGGTGCACATGGTTGTGGACCACACCTCTCGCTCTGGCCGGCGGGTCCGTGTCCCAGGCCAGGTCGATCATTCTGCCGACCGGGATCACCTGATTGACCTCGCTGATCAGAATCGCGGCCACGGTGCGCAGGCGGCCCGTTCCGAGGCTCAGCAGTCGCCCATTGTTCACCTCAATTTCAACCGGCCCTAGTAGCCGCAACTGAACCATTGTGACCTCGATTTCACGCCGCCGGTGCAGGCACGGCAAATCGCCTCTTTTTCCAGAAAGACCGCCGTTGGGAACCGGAGGTTCCGTTTGCCTCGGATTCCTCTCACTATGTGGACACCGTCAGCGAATTGACGAAATGTCAATGAAAAACGCGGGCCACCGGCGAAGACCATGATCACGATGTGAGCGGATCATGAGCGTCGCCTTGAAACATCACTTCCGTGCCGGTGACCGCCGCTTTCCCCCGCGGCCGTCCGGGCCACCTCTCCGGCCCCCTCCACCCGCACGGGGGCCGGGGAGGCCTGCCATCCGTACCCATGGAGGAGAACCATGTCCAAGAAGAACCTCGTGAAGAAGAGCCTGGCCACCGCGGCCCTGTGCGCCGCCCTGGCCGGCACGGCCGTCGCCTTCCCGGCGACCGCGTCGGCGGCTCCCGCCGCCGCGGCGGGCGAGTCGCCGGTCAGCGTCGGTGCCAACGCGAACCTCAACATGAACGTCGACGTGCTCGGCATCGCGAACAAGATCGAGGCGTCGATCAAGACCGCGCAGAACCGTGAGGGCTTCGTCAAGAGCTTCATGGAGTCGGCGTTCTACGCGGCCGGCGGCAAGTACAACGTCATGGTCCACAACCTGAGCCAGCCCTACGAGGACCACTTCAACGGTGTGCAGTCCTTCGGCACCGCCACCTATGACGGTGTCGTCTACGGCATCTGGGTCTTCGAGGACGGCGAGTTCACGAACCAGGGCGACGGCGGCTACATCAACTGGGCCTTCCGCGGCGTCTGGGAGCGTCCCGACAACGGCGGCTACGTGAAGTTCTCCCGCGTCTCCTGACGCAGCGGTCGCACCCCCCAGCTTGACGGCCCGCCGGAATCCCCGGCGGGCCGTTTTGCTGCCCGCGGCGGGAATTCCCCGGCGCCCCCGCACACGGGAATGCCCGGCGGAATCAGACGTCTGCGGAAAGCGGGCCCGCGTGAGACCGGTTCACCCGAGCCACACCTCGGCCAGGTCACCCTCGGCGCTTTCCGAGCGCCGGACCCGGAAAAGGGACGCCCGCAGGTCCTGTTGGGCACTCCAGTCGATGCCGGCGAAGCCGCCGACGAAGAAGCCGGTGTAGCGGTCCCAGTCACACCAGTCGATGTTGTCGGGTTCATCGGGGTCGGTGTACGTGTCCCGTACCGTCGCGGGATCGATCCCGATGACCCGCAGCATGCCCTCCGGGTCACCGGTGATCTCCAGACCCTCGGCGTCGATCCACCCGCTGACGTCCAGCCGATGCCCCCCGGGCAGGTCCACCACGTGCTGACAGTAGGTGAGCCCGTAATCCATGGACACCGTCCCGACGATCCGGGCCTCCGGATGCAGCGCGCGCTGCCCACCGGTCTCCCGGTCCATCCCGCACCCCATGCCGTAGTCACCCAGCGCCGGGTCGCTGATCCACACGGTGTCGCCCCAGCAGCCGACCGCGACATAGTCGAGGTCGGCCCGCATCTCCGGCTCCTCCAGGTCTTCCGTCCGGCGGACCGGCAGCTCCTCCAGGACCGCGTCGACGGTGCCCAGCGACTCGACGACGCGGCGGGCGCGCACCGGGTCGTGCGGCTCCGGAGTCCACGGACCGGCGGCCCCCGCGGGCTCGCGGAACGGGGGGAAGGTCAGGGTCAGCAGGGTGGTGCTGCCCCGCCACGCGCGGACGAGATCGGGGTGGTCGACCCAGGCCCCGTCGTAGGTATCGGCCTCTGTGTATCCCATGATCCGGACCATAACTGCGGCCACTGACAACGCAGTTGGTCCCGCGGACCGGCCACCTCCGGCTCACGGCTCCCGGAGTCCGTACGGTCCGCCCGCGGCCTACCGGTCGAAGACGGCCGTCACGGGTGCGTGGTCGCTCCACCGCTGGTCATGGCTGGCCGCCCGCTCCACATACGCCTTCACCGCACGCGCGGCGAGACCGGGAGTGGCCATGGCGTAGTCGATCCGCCAGCCCGCGTCGTTGTCGAAGGCGCGGCCCCGGTACGACCACCACGAGTACGGGCCCTCGGCGTCCGGGTGCAGGGCGCGGACGACGTCCACGTAGCCGCCGCGGGCCTCGTCCAGGACCTCGGTCAGCCAGGCGCGCTCCTCCGGGAGGAAACCGGCCTTCTTCCGGTTGGCCTTCCAGTTCTTCAGGTCGGCCTCCTGGTGCGCGATGTTCCAGTCACCGCACACCACCACCTCCCGGCCGTCCGCCGCGGCCCGCTTGCGCAGCCCGACCAGGTACGGCAGGAACTCCGCCATGAAGCGTTCCTTCTCGTCCTGCCGCTCCGTGCCGACCTCCCCGGAGGGGAGATAGAGGCTGGCGACGGTCACGCCGGGCAGGTCCGCCTCGACATAGCGGCCGCTGGTGTCGAATTCCGCGGAGCCGAAGCCGATCTGTACACGGTCCGGCTCCCGCCGGGTGTAGAGCGAGACGCCGGCCCGGCCCTTGGCGGCCGCCGGGGCGTGCACGGTGTACCAGCCCGCGGGCTCGCGCACCTCGTCCGGGAGCTGGGCGGTCTCGGCCCGGACCTCTTGCAGGCACAGCACATCCGCCGCGGTCTCCGCCAGCCACGGGACGAAGCCCTTCTTGGCGGCGGCGCGCAGCCCGTTCACATTCACCGAGGTCACGGTGTACACAACCCTCACCCAGCCCTTTCCCGGCCCCGTCACATCGCCTCGGGCCAGGGGTCAGGCTCCCATACCCCGGGCCCCCGGTCCGCACGGGCCGCGGCCCCCACCTCGTCGCGCCCGGCACCCGCCCGCCCGTACGCTTTCCGGAATGGAGATACGTCCCGTCCGCTATGACCACCCCGACGCGGTCGCCCTCGACGCGCTGGTGCAGCAGGAGTACGCCTGGCGCTACGGCGACGAGGGCGACATCACCCCGCTCACCCCGGAGATGTTCACCCCGCCGCACGGCACCTATCTGATCGCGTACGACGGCACCCGCCCGCTGGCCACCGGCGGATGGCGGTGCCAGGAGGACGCGGCGGAGGGGTACGCGGCCGGCGACGCCGAGATCAAGCGGATGTTCGTGCTCCCGGAGGCGCGCGGGCGGGGGCTGGCCCGGCGGATCCTGGCCGTCCTGGAGGCCGATGCCCGGGCCGCGGGGCGCTCCCGCATGGTGCTGGAGACCGGGATCAAGCAGCCGGAGGCGCTGGAGCTGTACGCCTCCAGCGGCTATGTGCTGGTCGAGAAGTTCGGTCTGTACCGGACGTACGAGGACAGCCGCTGTATGGCGAAGGCGCTGGTGGCGGAGGACTGAGGCAGCCGGGGCAGCCCGCCGCCCCGCGCGGGCGGCGGGCTGCCCCGGCCCCGTCACCCCCGACCGCCCGTTGTTGACATGTCTCCGCACCGCTCCCCATACTCATTCCACTAATCAACTAGCTAAAGGGGGGATCCGGGTGAGCGACCCGAGCCCATGGGCCATCGAGGCCGAAGGACTGGGGAAGAAGTACCTCCGCGGGTGGGCGCTGCGGGACTGCTCCTTCCGGCTCCCGGCGGGCCACATCTGCGCCCTCGTCGGCCCCAACGGCGCCGGCAAGAGCACCTTCCTGGGCACCGCGACCCGGCTGGTGCAGCCGACCACCGGCACCCTGAAGCTGTTCGGCGTCCCGGTCACCGACCCGGCCGTGCTGCCCCGGATCGCCTTCCTCGCCCAGGACAAGCCGCTCTACCCCCGCTTCACGGTCGCCGAGACGCTGCGGCTGGGCCGTGAGCTCAACCCGCGCTGGGACCAGGCGCTGGCCGAGCGGATCGTGCGGTCCGGCAAGGTGCCGCTCAGCGCCCGTATCGGCACCCTCTCGGGCGGCCAGCGCACCCGCGTCGCCTTCGCCCTCGCCTTCGGCAAGCGGCCCGAGCTGCTGCTGCTCGACGAGCCGATGTCCGACCTCGACCCGCTCGCCCGGCACGAGCTGTCCGGGCTGCTGATGGCCGAGGCCGCCGAGCACGGCACCACCGTCCTGATGTCGTCCCACATGCTCTCCGAGATCGAGGTCATGTGTGACTACCTCATCGTCCTCGCCGAGGGCCGGCTGCGGATGGCCGGCCAGACCGACGACCTGATCCCCGCCCACCTGCTGGTGACGGGCGTCGCCGAGGGGGACGACGGGGTGCCCGGAGAGCTGCGCCGGCACCACACCGTGGTCGAATCCCGGGTCTCCGGGCGGCAGTTCAGCGCCCTGATCCGCACCGGCGGGCCGCTCTCCGACAGCTGGGAGGTGCTGTCGCCGAGCATGGAGGAGGTCCTGCTGGCCTATCTGCGCTCGCCCGACGCCCCCACCCTCGTCATGGACGAGACCGGCACCGGCGGAGCGGGGGAAGCCGCGGCATGAGCACGACCCACACGTCCGGCCCGGCCGCCGGCCGCACCACCGCGGCCGAGAGGGACGGCCCGGCCGGCACGGCCGGCGGCCGCCGCGGTCCGCTGCACGGCCTGCCCTGGCTGGTCTGGCACCGGCACCGCACCGTGCTGCGCACCGTCCTGCTGGCCACCGTCGTGGGCTGCGCCGCGTTCGCCTACCAGCGCATCGGCGTACAGGACTTCCTGCACACCCACGCCACCCCGCCCGGCGGCCCCGGCGAACAGCTGGTCACCGCGTTCCAGAACAGCTACGGCTCGACGTTCAACAGCGACCTCAGCTTCATGCGTTACCTGCCCGTCGTCATCGGCGTCTTCCTCGGCGCACCGCTGATCGCGGGCGAGCAGGAGCACGGCACCCTCACGCTGGTCACCACCCAGTCGGTGAGCCGCGGCCGCTGGATCGCCGCCACGCTCGGCCTGCCGCTGGCCCTCGTGGTGCTGTGCACCACCCTGCTGTCAGCCCTCTTCACCTGGCTGTGGGCCCCGGCCCACGGGCTGATCGCGACCGGCGACTGGCTGGCGGACGGCCCCTTCGACAGCACCGGCCCCGTCCCGGTCGCCATGACGCTGCTCCTGACCTCCTGCGGGATCGCCCTCGGCATGCTGATCAAGCGGGTGGTGCCGGCCATGGCGGCCACCGCCGTCCTCGCCACGGTCGGCAACGTGCTCTGGGCCGAGCAGGTACGCCCCCGGCTCGGCACCCTGCGCAGCGTCAGCTACCCGTACGACTCCGGCAACGGCCCCCGCCTGCCGTTCGACGCCGTACGGATGGACGACTGGGTGTCCACCGCGGACGGCAAGCTCTACGGCTTCGGCACCTGCGTCTCCGGCGACAGCGAGGCATGCCGGGCCAAGCTGGGCATCGTCAACCGGGTGACCCAGTACTTCGACTACGGGCAGCTGTCCGGCATGCAGTGGCGGGGCGCGGCGCTCCTGCTGGCGCTGGCCGCCGTGGTGCTGGCGTGCGTCGTCTGGCGGGCACAACGGCGGCCGCTCTGAACGGGCAGCCGCGCGGCGGCCGATACGGGCGGGCGGCCGCGGGTCGCTCCCGTACGGGGCACGCCCCGGGCGGCGCTTTGACACCCGGGACGGCCGGCCCGATCATCAAGCGGTCGGGCGGCCCGGCCCCGGCGGCCCCCAGGACAGCACGGGCGAAAGAAGCGGAAGAAGCAGAGAGGTGGTGAGCGTCGTCGAGTTCCGGATCGACCGCCGCAGCGGTGTCGCCACCTACCTCCAGATCGTCCAACAGGTCCAGCAGGCACTGCGGTTGGGCGTCCTGGTGGAGGGCGACCGGCTGCCGACCGCCGCCCAGGTGGCCGCCACGACCAAGGTCAACCCCAATACGACCCTCAAGGCCTACCGCGAGCTGGAGCGGGAGGGCCTGGTCGAACCACGCCCCGGCCTCGGCACCTTCGTCAGCCGCACGCTCGCCCGCCCCGAGTCCGCCGCCGACGCCCTGCTCCGCGAGGAACTCCGCTCCTGGATGGACCGGGCCCGCGCCGAGGGCCTGGACCGGGAGGACGTCCAGGCGCTGGTGACCTCCGTGCTCCAGGACCGGTACCCGGACAGCTGAGCCGGCCGGGCCCGGCGCCCGCCCCCTCGAACGGCCCCGGGCGGGGGGGGGTTCTCCCCCCCCCCCCCCCCCCCCCCCCCCCCCT
>NZ_JBYISA010000076.1:0-13020 GCF_057708345.1 Streptomyces sp. bgisy130 | reverse complement strand
TCACCGCGCCGTCCGAAAGGGGGCTTCGCCGGGGGAGAGTTGAGCGCGGGCCTGTGGGCCCGCGCTTTGTTGTGTGCGGAACCTTCCGTCCGGCGCCTCCGGGCCGCCGCGCTCCAGGCCGGATTTTCCCCCCGCCCCGGGCCCGGGGCGATCGGGGCTGCGCATTGCCTTCCCTCGGCAAGGTCCCCGGCGTACCTTGAGCGGCCAATCTGATGTGCCGTCAGTAACATCCGGCGGTGCGCTCACGGGAGAAGGGGAACCGAGGTGGCCCGCTTCTACGAACAGCACGGCAGGCGCCCGAGCCGGGCGGCCGGTCTCGCCGTGGCCGTGGCGATGGCGGCGGGGTCCGCGGTGATGCTCACCGCACCGGCCGCCCACGCCCAGGTCGTCGACGTCAACTACCAGTGCAAAACGCCGATCGGCAACAAGGGCGCGGTCTCGCCGATCGATATCAAGAGCACCGCGAGCGGTGGCGCGTACAAGCTCGTCATGTCCTTCCAGAAGGGCGTCTCCTCCAGCCCGGTCGAGCTGGGCAAGGGCGCCATGAAGCCGACCGCGCTGATCCAGCTGGGCGGCGCGGAGAGCGGTACGGTGCCGGTCGCCGGGCCGCCGAACGACCAGGCCATTCCGGCCAACACCCCCATCAAGATCAGTGACTTGAGCGGCACCTATACGCCCAAGGGCAGCGGCAAGGTCACCTTCACGGCGTCCACCCTCACCATCAAGGCGCTGGGCACCACCACGACCTGTACGCCCAGCAACCACCCCGAGCCCGCGCTGACCCTGGACGTGAAGGGGTCCGGCGGCGGCTCGGGGAGCACCGGGGGTTCCGCCACGGGCGGCGGCTCCGCCGGCGGGCAGCTGCCGCAGACCGGACCCGCGGACTCCGCCGTCGCACTGGGCACCCTCGGCGGCACGGTGCTGCTGGCCGGTGCGGCCGGCGCGCTCTGGCTGACCCGGCGTCACCAGCGGGTGTGACCCGCCGCGCGGGCGGCCAGGACCCGCGCGGTGCACCGCCGTTCCCCGTACGCCCCGCTGCCCCGGCCGGCCCGGGGAGGCACCCCCTCGCACCAGGAGCCGCCGATGCCGTTCCGTACCCGCACAGCGGTCAGCGGTGCGATCCTCGCGACCGCCGCCGTGCTGCTGTGTCCCGCCGCGGCCGCGGCCCGGCCGGCCGCCGCACCGGGGGCGCCGCCGGGCTGGTCCGCCGCGCCCGCGCCCGCCGACGGCGCCGCACCGAGCGCTCAGGACCGCCCGTACTTCTACCTGGCGGGCGCTCCGGGCACCGTCATGAACGACCGGCTGTCCCTGCGCAACCCCGGCGGCCGGGCCGTCACGGTAGCGCTGCGCGGCTCCGGCGGATGGCTCGCGTTCGCCGCCAAGGAGGTGACGGTCCCGCCGCGCACCCGGGCGACCGTCCCGTTCACGGTGACCGTGCCGCCGGACGCGGTCCCCGGTGACCGCTCCGCCGAGCTGGTCGCGACCACGGACGGCACGGGGCGCGGCGCGGCCGGGCGGGACGCCGTACCGGTGCATCTGCGGGTGACCGGGCCGGTGCTGGCCGCGCTGACCGTGGAGAACGTGTCGGTGCGCGGCCGGGGCGGGGCGGCGGTCATCCGGTACACGCTGGTCAACCGCGGCAACACGGTGCTGACCCCGCGGGTCGCGGTGCGCGCCGACGGGCTCTTCGGCCCGGTGCTGCGGCGGGCCGCCCGCACCCTGCCGGACCGGCTGGCCCCCGGGCAGAGCGCCGATCTCACGGAGACCTGGGACGGTCCGCCCGGTCTGGACGCGGTGCAGGTGCGGCTCACGGCGACCGCGGGCGGCGGGGCGCACGGGTCCGCCACCGCCGCGTACACCGCGCTCCCCTGGGGCGTCGTCGCCGGGCCGGCGGTCCTCCTGGCGGGCGCGGGCGGCCTGGTGGTCGTCCGCCGTCGGCGCCGTACCAAGGGGACGGGCGGCGGACGGGGCGGCGGACCCGTGCGCGGTGCGGCCGGCGCGGCGCGGCCGTCCGAAGGAGAAGTGGCGGACCCGGCAGCGGAGTTGGCGAGTACCGGATCAGGAGCGCGCGTGTGAACGGCGAGACGGGGACGGGCAGGTCGACGGGCAGCGGCGCGGCCGGTGCGGGGGTGCTCCGGGCGGCGCGCGCGGTGGCATGTGCCGTACGGCGGGGGAGACGGCGGGCCGCGGCCGCGCTGGTGCTGTGTCTGGTCCTCGCCCCCGCCCTGCCGCCCGCCGCGGCCGCGCAGGCCGCTCCGTACGTCGCCGCCCACGCCCCGTACGCCACCGCCGCCGACGGCAAACCCACCGTCCGGCTCTCCGCCAAGGAGGCGGGCAAGGGCGGCACCGTCACCGTCACCGGCCGCGGCTGGCGGCCCAAGGCGCTGCTCACGCTGCTGATCTGCGGACAGAACATGATCGGCGGCACCAACGCCTGTGCCAACGGCGACGGGCGGGCCGTCACGACTGATGCGCACGGCGCGTTCCGCCGGAAGCTGCCGGTCGCCGAGCCGCCCAAGCCCTGCCCCTGTGTGGTGCATGTGGCGACCGTGACCGGTGCGGCGGCCGACGCGCAGGCGCCGTTCACCGTGGCGGGCCACCCGGTGGCGCCGCTGCCCGAGGAGCGCACCGGCGGCCGGCTGGCGGTCGTCGCCCAGCCCCGGCTGACGGGCAGCAGCAACCTGCTGACCTGGTTCGGCGCCCCGGCGCAACGCGAGTTGCGGGTCACCGTCGGCAATCTCGGCTCCGCACCGGCCAGGGACCCGGTCTTCCAGATCGGCACCTCCCACGGCGTCTTCGCGCCCCAGTGGGCGGAGCAGCAGTGGCGGGGGACCGTGCCCGCCGGGAAGAAGGCCGAGGTCCGGCTGCCGGTCGAGCTGCCGGCCGGCGCGCACGGGGACTATCTGGTCTCCCTCAAATACGGCGGCAAGGTCCTGGTCGAGCAGCCCTGGGGGGTCGGCAGGCCCTGGGGCGTGACGCTGTTCTGGGTGCTGCTCTGCGTGGTGGTCCCGACGGCGGTGTTCCGCATCGGGATGGCCGTCGTGGACCGGGTCCGCCCACACCTGCCGGGCCGGGACCGCGGGCGCTTCGCGGGTCGGCCGCGGCCGGGCGGACGCACCCACGCCGCCGGCCGGCCGCCCGGCGCGGCCGGCAGCGGAAAACGCATCAGGAACCGAACCGCGCGGCAGCGCGCCGGAGACGGCACCGGTACGCCGGACGACTCCGCCGCGCTGCCGTGGTTCACCCCGGACACCGCACCGTCCACCACCACATCAACCGAACGACCGACGTCGAAAGGTTCTGCGTGATGAGGCAACGGAGGAGAGCCGCGGTGGCCGCGACGGCCGCGCTGGTGCTCGCGGGTGCGGGCATCATGACCGCGGCCGGCACCGCCCAGGCAGCGGAGGTGTCGTACAAGACGGAGTGTCTGCCGCCGCCGATATCCGGGCTGCCGCCGATCCAGGGCACCACGAAGGTGGCGGTCAGCGCGCCGGCGACGGCGAAGGTCGGCGAGGAGATCGAGGTGGTCTGGAAGACCGTCGAGGGGGCCTCCAAGAACCCCGACATCCTCGATCTGGGAGAGAACACCGTCCAGCCGACCGGCACGATCAAGGTGGCCGGGGCCCAGACCGGCGACCTGGCGATGCAGGGGCCGCGGGAGAACCCGCCGATCCCCAAGGGCGGCGCGATGAAGCTGTCCGACATGAAGGGCAAGCTCAAGCTGACGAAGCCGGGTGAGGTCACCCTGGCGCCCGGCTTCTACAACATCAACGTCAACCAGCCGATCTCGACGGACACCAAGTGCTCGCCGAAGGAGACGGTGCAGCCCGCGGTCACCATCAAGGTGACCGACGGCGGGGGCGGTTCCGGCGGCACGACCGGCGGCGGCACGTCCGGGACCACCGGCGGCGGCACGACCGGGACGACGGGCGGCACCACGGGCGGCACCACCACTGGCGGCGGTTCGGCCGGTACGTCCTCCGGGGGCGGCACCGACGGCGGCACCTCATCCGGCGCGTCCGGCGGTTCGGCCTCCGGAGGCTCCGGCAGCTCTGGCGGTTCCGGCGGCGACCCCGACGGCACCGCATACCAGGGCAAGGAGGTCGAGGTCCCCTACGCCTGCAAGACGCCGATCGGGGACAAGAAGGCGACCTCACCGGTCCGGATCAACGCCGTGAAGAAGGGCGGCGGTTACGACCTGACGGTCAAGTTCAGCAAGTCCGTCATGGACAGCCCGGCGGACATCCCCAAGGGCTCGGTCAAGCCGTCGATGGCCGTCAAGGTCGGCGGCGCGGACAAGGGGACGGTGAAGGTCGAGGGGCCGACGAACGCCGGGCCGATCAAGTCGGGCCAGCCGATCGAGATCCCTGACCTGAAGGGCACCTACAAGCCGGGGGCCACCGGCAAGGCCACGCTCACCCCGGGCGTGCTCACCGTCAACGCCCTCGGGACGACGACCACCTGCACCCCGGAGAAGGACCCGGGCGTCTCGCTCGCCCTGGACACCTCGGCGCAGCCGGGCGGTACGTCCGGCGGTTCCGCGGGCGGTGCGGCCGGCGGCGCGGCGGCCTCCGGCGGCAGCGCCGGACCGGCCAGCGTCTCGGGCGGCAGCAGCGGCGGCCTCGCCGAGACCGGTGCGAGCGACCGCGGCGCGCTCACCGCGCTCGGCCTCGTCGCCGGCACCGTCATCCTGCTGGGCGGCGCGGTGTTCACGTTCCTGCCGCGGCGCCGGGCACAGGTCCGCTGACGCGGTCCGTCCACGGCACGCACGAAGGGGGCGTCGCACCGGCGGTGCGACGCCCCCTTCCGCTGTACGGGGCCGGCAGGCGTCAGTTGACGCTGCCCATCATCTGCTTGACCCGCTTGCGGGACGTCCAGATTCCGATGCCGGCGACGACCGCGAGGCAGGCCTCCACGGCGACCGAGAACGAGGTGTTCAGGTCGACGTTCAGCTGCGGCGAGGTCAGCAGACCCGCCACCGAGTCGCCCGCGGTGACCGCGAGGAACCAGACACCCATCATCTGGGAGCCGTACTTGGCGGGCGCCATCTTCGTGGTGACCGACAGACCGACCGGGGAGAGGCACAGCTCACCGATGGTCTGGATGAAGTAGATCGCCACCAGCCACATCGGGCTGACCTTGCCGCCGTTGGCGGCGGTGTCGATCAGCGGGATGAGGAAGACGCCGAACGAGATACCGATCAGCGCGAGGCTGGAGGCGAACTTGACGGCGGTGCTCGGCTCCTTGCCGCGCTTGTTCAGCCACAGCCACGCCGAGGCGACCACCGGGGCGAGCGCCATGATGAAGATCGGGTTCAGCGACTGGTACCAGGACGTCGGGAAGTGGAAGCCCAGCAGGTCGTTCGTGGTGGAGTTCTCACCGAAGATCGACAGGGTCGAGCCGTTCTGGTCGTAGATCATCCAGAAGACGGCGGCGACCACGAAGAACCAGATGTAGCCCGAGAGCTTGGACTGTTCGAGGTCCGTGAGCTCCTTGTCGCGCTTCATACGGGCCAGGACCGCGATCGGGATGACCAGACCGGCGATGGTGATCGGCATCAGCGCCCAGTTGGCGAAGTTCCCGGTCACCGCGAGCGCGGTGTAGAACACGGCCGCGACGATCAGCCAGATCAGGCCCTTGCGCAGCACGGACGCCCGCTCCTGGGGCGTCGCGGGCTGGGCGACAACGCTGCTCTCCGCGCTGAGATGGCGGGTGCCGAGGAGGAACTGGGCGAGGCCGAGCGCCATGCCGACGGCGGCAAGCGTGAACCCGAAGTGCCAGTTGACGTTCTCGCCGACGGTGCCGATGCTCAGCGGGGCGAGGAAGGCACCGAGGTTGATGCCGATGTAGAAGAGCGTGAAGCCACCGTCACGGCGCGGGTCCTCCGGGCCGTCATAGAGGTGGCCGACCATGGTGGAGATGTTCGCCTTCAGCAGGCCGGAGCCCAGCGCGACCAGCACGAGACCGGCGAAGAAGCTCGCCGAGGTCGGCAGGGCCAGCGTGATGTGGCCCGCGATGACCACACCGGCGCCGATGGCGACCGTCTTGCGCGGTCCCCAGAAGCGGTCGGCCATCCAACCGCCCGGCATGGCGAGCAGATAGACCATCGCCATGTACACGGAGTAGATCGCGGTGGCTGTGGTCGCCGGCATATGCATGCCGCCGGGCGCGATCAGATACAGCGGGAGGAGTGCCTTCATGCCGTAGAAGCTGAAGCGCTCCCACATCTCGGTCATGAAGAGAGTGGCCAGTCCGCGGGGGTGGCCGAAGAAGGTTTTGCCGCCGTTCGCAGGGTTCCCCTGCTGGGCAGCGTCCTTCGTCAGGCTGGACGCCATGGATACTTCCTTGCTGCTACGGGACGCGTTCGCAGGCCGATACGCGCCCGGGTGGGGGGTGACCGGCACCGGGTAGTCCCGCCCGCCTCCACGTCCGGGAGGTTCGGCGCCGGTGAAGGGCGCCGGCAGGGCGGTCGTACCCCGGATTCCACGCCCCCGTGGGGCAAGCGCGCCGGACCCGGTCGGCAGGTCGATCACTGTGCGACGGGGCCGTTGGTGGCGGTCCCGGACACAACGAGGGACCGATGACGTCAGTTGAGAGTCAAAGGTCCCGGAAGTGGTGCGACGGACGTTCATCCACCATACGACTCGTTCTGTCAGCAGGGGCCTGCGTGAGACAACGGTCACACCGCCCCGGGGAACCATCGGCGCCCGCCGTTCGCTTCCGCGCTCCCGCGCGCGCCCGAGGCTTGTGCAGCTCAGGGCGCTGTCGGTGCAGGAACGGTCCGTCGTCGGCCATCCGCGCTGGTCCGCCCCTCGGCGCCGGTACATCGGACTACCATCGGGCCATGACCCGTGTACTGCTCGCCGAGGATGACGCGTCCATCTCGGAGCCGCTCGCCCGCGCACTGCGCCGCGAGGGTTACGAAGTCGAGGTGCGCGAGGACGGCCCGACCGCGCTCGACGCCGGTCTCCAGGGGAACATCGACCTCGTCGTCCTGGACCTGGGACTGCCCGGCATGGACGGCCTGGAGGTCGCCCGCCGGCTGCGCAACGAAGGCCACTCCTTCCCCATCCTGGTGCTGACCGCCCGCGCCGACGAGGTGGACACCGTGGTGGGCCTGGACGCCGGCGCCGACGACTACGTCACCAAGCCCTTCCGGCTCGCCGAACTCCTCGCCCGCGTACGGGCCCTGCTGCGCCGCGGCTCCACCGCCGAGCCCCAGCAGCCGCCGGCCACCCACGGGGTGCGGATCGATGTCGAGTCGCACCGCGCCTGGATGGGCGAGGAGGAACTCCAGCTCACGGCGAAGGAGTTCGATCTGCTGCGGGTCCTGGTGCGGGACGCCGGCCGGGTCGTCACCCGCGACCAGCTGATGCGCGAGGTCTGGGACACCACGTGGTGGTCCTCCACCAAGACGCTCGACATGCATATCTCCTGGCTGCGCAAGAAGCTCGGGGACGATGCCGCCAACCCCCGCTACATCGCCACCGTCCGCGGTGTCGGCTTCCGCTTCGAAAAAAGCTGAAAGAGCCAGCAGCCCGTGCGTCGCCGTCTGATCAACTCCACGCTCGCCGTGGTGCTCGTCGTGATCGCCGTCTTCGGTGTCTCGCTCGTCATCGTCGAGACCCGCACCATCGAGGCCGGAGCCCAGGAGAGCGTGGCCTCCGAAGCGATCCGGCTCGTCGGGATAGTGGAGAGCCGGCTGGGCAGCGGCGAGAAGATCACCCCGGACATCCTCTCCGAACAGATCACCGCCAAGCGGTACGCGCGGATCTCGGTGCCCGGCAAGGCGCCGATCGAGATCGGGGAGCGGCCCGCGGGCGATGTCATCGAGTCCAGGGTGCGGGGCGACCGCGGTGAGTCCGTCACGGTCCAGGAGTCCCGCTCCATGGTCAGCGCGGAGATCGGCCGGACGCTGCTGGTTATCCTCGCCGTGGCGCTGCTGGCGATCATCGCGGCGGTGATCCTGGCCGTCCGCCAGGGCCGCCGGCTGACCGCGCCGCTCACCGACCTCGCGGAGACCGCCGAACGGCTGGGCTCCGGCGACCCCCGCCCGCGCCACCGCCGCTACGGCGTCCAGGAGCTGGACCGGGTCGCCGATGTGCTGGACGCCAGCGCGGAGCGGATCGCCCGGATGCTGACCGCCGAGCGGCGGCTGGCCGCGGACGCCTCCCACCAGCTGCGGACGCCGCTGACCGCGCTGTCCATGCGCCTGGAGGAGATCACCCTCACCGACGATCCGGACACCGTGAAGGAAGAGGCCACCATCGCGCTGGCGCAGGTGGAGCGGCTGACGGATGTCGTCCAGCGGCTGCTGACCAACTCCCGGGACCCGCGCAGCGGCTCCGCGGTCGCCTTCGACCTGGACGAGGTGGTCAAGCAGCAGATCGAGGAGTGGCGGCCGGCCTACCGCAGCGCGGGACGGGCCATCGTGCGCTCCGGCAAGAAGGGACTGCGGGCCGTCGGCACCCCCGGCGCGGTCGCCCAGGTGCTGGCCACCCTGATCGAGAACTCCCTGATGCACGGTGCCGGGACGGTCGCGCTGCGCACCCGGGTCACCGGCAACCAGGCGGTCGTCGAGGTCACCGACGCCGGGCCGGGGGTGCCGACGGACCTCGGCGCGCGGGTCTTCGAGCGGACCGTGTCCGGCCGCAATTCCACCGGGCTGGGACTGGCCGTCGCACGGGATCTGGCGGAGGCGGACGGCGGCCGGCTGGAGCTGCTCCAGCAGCAGCCGCCGGTCTTCGCGCTGTTCCTGGCCCGGGAGGCGGAGCAGCCCGCCGAGGAGTGAACGGCGGGCGTGCGCGGCCGGGGCCGGAGTGCGCCGGGCTACTTACGGGAGGGGCTGCGCGGGCGCCGGGAGCCGTCGGCGAGGAAGGACTCGGCCGTCTCTATGGCCTCGCGCGCGGGCAGCGTACGGAAGACCCAGGTGCGGTAGGACCAGAAGCGGAAGAGCGTGGCCAGGCCGATGCCGAGGAACTTGAAGAGGTTGTTCTGGAGCGGGCTGTCCCAGTGGAAGCCGTAGGTCGCGACATAGAGCAGGCCGTTCTCGATCACCAGGCCGATCGCGCTGAACAGCAGGAAGAGCGTCAGCTCCTTGGTACGGCCCCGCTTGTCGCGGTCGCGGTAGGTGAAGTAGCGGTAGCCGAGGTAGTTGGTGCCGGTCGCCACGACCGTCGCGATGATGCTGGCCCGGACGACGGGAACCTCGGTCAGCTGCCGTACGAGGTTGAACACCGCGAAGTTGACGACAACCCCCGCGCCGCCGACCGCGCCGAACTTCACCACTTCACGAGCGAGCGCCTCCAGCCGCGACCGCAGTGCGCTCCGTTCACTCATGGTGATCGTTCAGCTCCCCGTCGTATGCGGTCTCCGCGGGCCGTCAACCCTGGTCCGCTCCCTCATGCTAACCACGCCCCGCGGCGGGTGCCTGCCACACGACGGGGCTGTGGACAACCCCCCCGAGGGCCGTCCGGGTCAGCCGACCGTGACGCGGAAGTTGAGGCTCCGGGCGCCCGCTTCGTCGGCCGCGCCGGGGCCGCAGCGCCGGCAGCGCAGCAGCCGTAAGTCCGTACGGCCCGGGCGGACGGCCTGGAAGGCGAGGTAGCGGGCGGGCCCGGCGGGCGGCGGACCGCCGGTGGCCAGGTGCCCGCCGGTGGCCTTGAGGACGGCCGGATCGGGGCGCGGCTCGGCGATGATCCAGCGATAGCCGGCGGGGTCGTCGGTGAGCCGCACGCTGAAGCGGTCACCGGGGGAGACCGCGATCTCGGTGTCGTCCGCGTCATAGACGTCCGGCGCGGACAACTGGCTGAAAAGGGAGTGCAGGGCGACCAGCAGCGCGGTGATCGCGACGACGATCACCAGCGTCCTGGTGCCCCTCGATATGCCACTGTGCTCCATCCGGCCTCCCCTTGTGCCGGGCCCGCTCCGGGCGCCGGTCCCGCATCCCGGCCCGGGCGCCGGGGCCGGTGTCGATCTTGCATCGACGCTCTTCGAACGCGCGAACTCAGAGGATCATCCAAGCCGGTATCGGGGCAGCGGAGCCGGGCGGATACCCTGGGGGGCGTGACGTTCCCGGTAGTCGGCATGGTCGGCGGCGGTCAGCTCGCCCGTATGACCCACGAGGCGGGTATCCCCCTCGGCATCAAGTTCAAGCTCCTCAGCGGCACTCCGCAGGATTCCGCGGCTCAGGTGGTCGGTGATGTCGTCGTTGGCGACTACCGAGATCTGGACACGCTGCGGGCCTTCGCCCGTGGCTGCGATGTGATCACATTCGATCATGAGCACGTTCCCACCGAGCACTTGCGGGCACTGGAGGCCGACGGCATCCCCGTCCGCCCCGGTCCCGACGCGCTGGTGCACGCCCAGGACAAGGGGGTGATGCGGGCGAAGCTGGACGCGATCGGTGTGCCCTGCCCACGGCACCGCATCGTCGCCGACCCGGCGGATGTGGAGCGCTTCGCGGCGGAGGGCGACGGGTTTCCCGTGATCCTCAAGACCGTCCGCGGCGGCTATGACGGCAAGGGGGTCTGGGTCGTACGATCCTCCAAGGACGCCGAGGAGCCGTTCCGCGCCGGGGTGCCCGTCCTCGCGGAGGAAAAGGTCGATTTCACCCGCGAGCTGGCGGCCAACATCGTCCGCTCTCCGCACGGCCAGGCCGTCGCCTACCCGGTCGTGGAGTCCATCCAGGTCGACGGCGTCTGCGACACCGTGATCGCGCCCGCCCCCGGCCTCGACTCCGAGCTCGCCGGCCAGGCCCAGGAGCTGGCGCTGCGCATCGCCCAGGAGCTGGGAGTCGTCGGTCATCTGGCCGTCGAGCTCTTCGAGACCGCCGACGGCCGGATCCTCGTCAACGAGCTCGCCATGCGCCCGCACAATTCCGGCCACTGGACCCAGGACGGCGCGATCACCTCGCAGTTCGCCAACCACGTCCGGGCCGTGCTCGACCTCCCGCTCGGCGATCCGCGCCCGCGCGCCCGCTGGACGGTGATGGCCAACGTCCTCGGCGGCGACTACCCCGACATGTATTACGCGTACCTCCATTGCATGGCGCGGGACCCGCAGTTGAAGATCCACATGTACGGCAAGGACGTGAAGCCCGGCCGCAAGGTCGGACACGTCAACACCTACGGCGACGACCTGGCCGACGTGCGCGAGCGCGCCGCTCATGCCGCCGGATACCTGCGAGGAACGATCACCGAATGACGTCCAGTGTGTCGCCCGAAACCCGCCCCTCCGCCCCGTCCCCCGTGGTCGGCATCGTCATGGGCTCCGACTCCGACTGGCCCGTCATGGAGGCCGCCGCCCAGGCCCTCGCCGAGTTCGAGATCCCCTACGAGGTCGATGTCGTCTCGGCGCACCGGATGCCGCGCGAGATGATCACGTACGGCGAGCAGGCGGCGGAGCGCGGCCTGAAGGCGATCATCGCGGGCGCCGGCGGCGCCGCCCACCTCCCCGGGATGCTCGCCTCGGTCACCCCGCTGCCGGTCATCGGCGTCCCCGTCCCGCTCAAGTACCTGGACGGCATGGACTCCCTCCTCTCCATCGTGCAGATGCCGGCCGGCGTGCCGGTCGCCACCGTCTCGGTCGGCGGCGCCCGCAACGCCGGACTGCTGGCCGCCCGGATCCTCGCCACCCAGGACGCCGAACTCATGGGCCGGATGCGGGAGTTCCAGCAGGAGCTGAACGACCAGGCCACCGAGAAGGGCAAGCGGCTGCGCAGCAAGGTCGCCACCCCCAACGGCTTCGGCTTCGGCGGCGCCAAGTGAGCTCCTCCCAGGGGGCGGCACGGGACCTGCTCGCCCGCTGGCCCGTCGTCGACGGTCACAACGACCTGCCCTGGGCGCTGCGCGAGCAGGTCCGCTACGACCTCGACCAACGCGACATCGCCACCGACCAGTCCGCGCACCTGCACACCGATCTGCCGCGGCTGCGGGCCGGCGGCGTCGGCGCGCAGTTCTGGTCGGTCTACGTCCGCTCCGACTACGCGGGCGACAAGGCCGTCACCGCCACCCTCGAACAGATCGACGTGGTCCGGCAGCTGGTCGCCCGCTACCCCGACGTGCTGCGCCTGGCCCGCACCGCCGATGACATGGAGGCGGCCCGCGAGGAGGGACGGATCGCGTCCCTCATGGGCGCCGAGGGCGGCCACTCCATCAACAACTCGCTGGGCACCCTGCGCGCGCTCTACGAGCTGGGCGTGCGCTACATGACGCTCACCCACAACGACACCATCGACTGGGCGGACTCCGCGACCGATGAGCCGCGCCACCACGGCCTGACGGCCTTCGGCGAAGAGGTCGTCCGGGAGATGAACCGCTGCGGGATGCTGGTCGACCTCTCGCATGTCTCGGCCGACACCATGCGTGACGCACTGCGCGTCAGCACCGCGCCGGTGATCTTCTCGCACTCCTCCGCCCGTGCCATCTGCGACCACCCGCGCAACATCCCCGACGACGTGCTCGCCCAGCTGCCCGCCAACGGCGGTGTCGCGATGGCTACCTTCGTGCCGAAGTTCGTGCTGCCCGCGGCCGTCGAGTGGACGCTGCGCGCCGACGAGAACATGCGCGCCCACGGCCTGCACCACCTCGACACGACCGGCGCGGGCATGGCCGTCCAGCGAGCCTTCGAGGCGGTCGACCCGCGCCCGAAGGCCACCGTGGCGACCGTCGCCGACCACCTCGACCACATGCGGGAGATCGCCGGCGTCGACCACCTCGGCATCGGCGGCGACTTCGACGGCACCGCGTTTACGCCTGACGGCCTGGACGACGTTGCGGGTTACCCGAACCTGATCGCCGAGCTGATGGATCGGCGGTGGTCGGAGGCGGATCTGGCGAAGCTGACGTGGCAGAACGCGGTGCGGGTTTTGCGCGCGGCGGAGGACGTTTCCGGGTGACGCTTGGGTTTGCCGCCCCACGTTTTTGTCTTTCCCGCCGTGGTGGTTTCTCGCCGTTGCTCCCCCACTGCCTGAAGGGCGTGGGAGGTACCCCCACGCGGCGGGCCGGGTGGTTTGTGGGT
>NZ_JBYISA010000075.1:0-13053 GCF_057708345.1 Streptomyces sp. bgisy130 | reverse complement strand
GCCGTTCCCCGCGACCGGCCGGTGATCACTCCTGCTGATAGCGTGCTCTTGCACATTGATTGCAACTACTGCTGGTAAGCAGCTTGGAGGCGGGATCGGCATGGCGACCTACACACTTCCGGAACTCCCCTACGACTACGCGGCACTGGCCCCGGTCATCAGCCCCGAGATCATCGAGCTGCACCACGACAAGCACCACGCGGCCTACGTGAAGGGGGCGAACGACACCCTGGAGCAGCTCGCCGAGGCGCGCGACAAGGACCAGTGGGGCAGCATCAACGGCCTGGAGAAGAACCTCGCGTTCCACCTCTCCGGCCACATCCTGCACAGCATCTACTGGCACAACATGACCGGTGACGGTGGCGGCGAGCCGCTGGAGAAGGACGGTGTGGGCGAGCTGGCCGACGCGATCACCGAGTCCTTCGGCTCGTTCGCGAAGTTCAAGGCCCAGCTGACCAAGGCGTCGGCCACCACTCAGGGTTCCGGCTGGGGCGTCCTCGCCTACGAGCCGGTCACCGGCCGGCTGATCGTCGAGCAGATCTACGACCACCAGGGCAACGTCGGCCAGGGCTCGGTCCCGATCCTGGTCTTCGACGCCTGGGAGCACGCCTTCTACCTCCAGTACAAGAACCAGAAGGTGGACTTCATCGAGGCCATGTGGCAGGTCGTGAACTGGCAGGACGTCGCCAGGCGGTACACCTCCGCCAAGCAGCGCGCGAACAACCTGCTGCTGGCGCCGTAACACCGTGAGTCGTCCTGCCTCGTGATCGTCTTCTCACCGCTCACCCGGCAGGCGGAATGACGGAGCGCCCCCGCACGTCCGATACGTGCGGGGGCGCTCCCATGTGCCCGGGCCGCAGTGTCCCGGTCGCAGGTGTCTCAGTCGAAAACCGGGCCCTGCGTCCGCGTCCGCTTGATCTCGTAGAAGCCCGGGATGGACGCGACCATCAGCGTCCCGTCCCACAGCTTGGCGGCCTCCTCTCCCTTGGGGGCCGGGGTGACGACCGGGCCGAAGAAGGCGATCTGCTCGCCGTCGTGACCGGGGACGGCGATGACGGGCGTGCCGACCTCCTGGCCGACCAGGTCGATGCCTTCCTTGTGGGAGGCGCGCAGCTCCGCGTCGTAGGTGTCCTTGCCGGCGTACTCGATCAGGTCGGCGGGCAGGCCCGCGTCGTCGAGGGCGGCGGCGATGCTCTCGGGGTTCACCCCGAGGCCCTCGTTGTGGATGCGGTTACCGAGCGCGGTGTAGAGCCTGCCCACGACCTCGTCGCCGTGCAGCTGCTGCGCGGCGATCACCACGCGGACCGGGCCCCATGCCTTGCCGCCCGGGGCCATGTTCGCGCGGTACTCCTCGGGCAGCTCGTCGAGCTTGTCCTCGTTCAGCACCGCCAGGCTCATCACATGCCAGCGCACGTCGACCGGGCGCACCTTCTCCACCTCCAGCATCCAGCGGGACGTGATCCAGGCCCAGGGGCACAGCGGGTCGAACCAGAAGTCTGCGGGGGTCTTCGCGGTCTCGGACACGGGGTCTCCTCTTCACGGCTGTGCACGTAGGACGGTGCTGTTCCTGAAGGTTCAACCCATGGCGGGCGTGCCATGATTCCCGTTGTTCGATATTCGAGACGAGGTCGAGGGAGTCACGGCGTGCCAGGTGAGAATCTTTCCCGGGACGAAGCACGTGAGCGGGGCCGGCTGCTCAGCGTCGACGCCTACGACGTGGCGCTGGATGTCCGCTCAGCGGTCGCCGGTGACGCGGCCGCCGAGACCTTCCGCTCCCGCACGACGCTCCGCTTCCGCTGCGCCGAGCCCGGTGCCTCGACCTTCGCGGACCTGCTGGCACCCTCGGTCACCTCGGTCACCCTCAACGGCCGGGAGCTGGACCCCGGGGCGGTGTTCGACGGCACCCGGATCACGCTGGACGGGCTGGCCGCGGAGAACACCCTCGTCGTCGACGCCCAGTGCGCCTACAGCCGGACCGGTGAGGGTCTGCACCGCTTCGTGGACCCCGAGGACGGCGAGGTCTACCTCTACACGCAGTACGAACCGGCCGACTCCCGCCGGGTCTTCGCCAATTTCGAACAGCCGGATCTGAAGGCCCCGTTCACCTTCGAGGTGACCGCGCCCGAGGGCTGGGTGGTGCTCAGCAACGGCGCCCAGGAGGGCGAGGCCGAGGGCGGCCGGCACCGTTTCGCGACGACGCAGCCGATCTCGACGTACATCACGGCCGTGGTCGCCGGCCCGTACCACTACGTCTCCGACACCTACCGCCGCACCTTCGAGGACGGCAGCGAGCTGGAGATTCCGCTGGGTGCGCTCTGCCGCAAGGGCCTGGCCAGGCACTTCGACGCGGACGACGTCTTCACCGTCACCAAGCAGGGTCTGGACTTCTTCCACGACCACTTCGACTTCCCGTACCCGTTCGGGAAGTACGACAGCGCCTTCGTCCCGGAGTACAACCTCGGGGCGATGGAGAACCCGGGCTGTGTCACGTTCCGCGAGGAGTTCATCTTCCGCGGCAAGGTGACCGAGGCGTCCTATGAGCGCCGGGCCAACGTCATCCTGCACGAGATGGCGCACATGTGGTTCGGCGATCTGGTCACCATGCAGTGGTGGGACGACCTGTGGCTGAAGGAGTCCTACGCGGACTTCATGGGTGCGTTCGCGCTGGTGGAGGCGACGCGCTTCCGGGACGCCTGGATCACCTTCGCCAACCGCCGCAAGTCCTGGGCCTACCGCGCCGACCAGCTGCCCTCCACCCACCCGGTCACCGCCGACATCCGTGACCTGGAGGACGCCAAGCTCAACTTCGACGGCATCACCTACGCCAAGGGCGCCGCGGTCCTCAAGCAGCTGGTGGCGTATGTGGGGCAGGAGGCGTTCCTGGAGGGCGCCCGGCGCTACTTCAAGCGGCACGCCTACGGCAACACCCGGCTGACGGATCTGCTGACGGTGCTGGAGGAGACGTCCGGGCGGGACCTGGCGAGCTGGTCGCGTGCCTGGCTGGAGACCGCGGGCGTCAACTCCCTCACCCCGCAGGTCACTTATGACGCCCAGGACCGGATCACCGAGCTGAGCATCCTCCAGGAGGCTGCCGACGAGCGGCCGGAGCTGCGGCCGCACCGGGTCGCGGTGGGGCTCTACCGGCGCCAGGGCACGGACCCGGCGCTGGTGCGCTACGCCCGTGCGGAGGTGGATGTCTCCGGGCCGCGGACGGCCGTTCCGGAGCTGGCCGGGGCCGAGCGGCCCGAGCTGATCCTGGTCAACGACGACGATCTGACGTACTGCAAGGTCCGTTTCGACGAGGGGTCGCTGGCCACCCTGCGGGCCCGGCTCGGTGACCTGGCCGACCCGATGGCGCGGGCGCTGTGCTGGGCCGCGCTGTGGGGGCTGACCCGGGACGGCCTGATGCCGGCCCGCGACTACCTCGACCTGGTGCGGCGGTTCGCCGGCCAGGAGACCGACATCGGGGTGCTCCAGTCGCTGCACGGGCAGGCCCGGACGGCGCTGGATTACTACTCCGCGGCGGACCGCCGGGAGCCCGCCGCGCGGGAGCTGGCCGAGGGCGCGCTGCACGAGCTGCGGCTGGCCGAGCCCGGTAGCGGCCATCAGCTCACCTGGGCCCGGCACTTCGCCGCCCTCGCGACCGCCCCCGCCGATCTCCAGCTGCTCCAGGGCCTGCTGGACGGTACGGCGAAGATCGACGGCCTGGACGTGGACCAGGAGCTGCGCTGGGCCCTGCTGGAGCCGCTGGCCGCCCACGGCGTCGCGGACGAGGCACAGCTCGCCGCCGAGCTGGCCCGTGACGACACCGCGTCCGGCAAGCGCCACCAGGTGCGCTGTCTGGCCGCCCGCCCCTCGGCCGGGGTCAAGGCACAGGCGTGGGCGGACGTGGTGGACTCCGACACGCTGTCCAACGCCCTGGTGGAGGCGTCGATCGCCGGGTTCGCCCAGCCGGGGCAGCAAGAGCTGCTGGCCCCGTACGCCCCGCGCTACTTCGCACAGATCGAGCGGGTGTGGCGGGAGCGGTCCATCGAGATCGCGATGGATGTGGTGCGCGGGCTCTTCCCGGCCTCGCTGGTGGAGCGGTCCACGCTGGAGGCGGCGGACCGCTGGCTGGCGGAGCACGGTCAGGCGGCGCCGGCGCTGCGCCGGCTGGTGCTGGAGGAGCGGGACGATCTGGCCCGGGCGCTGCGGGCACAGGCTTGTGACGAGGCGGCCGGGGGGCGGCCGTAACCCCCGCGTCGAGCAGCCTCTTTCGGCAGTCGAACGCCCGTACTTTAGTACAGGGTTGTCCGGTTTGTGGTACGGGCGTGTAACAGCGGTTAGGGGGCGGAGCGGGGACGGGAATCGACCCGTCATGAACCACGACACCCCGCTCTCCCCCCTCCCCCTCCAGCACCTGACCGCCTCCCGGCGACGGGTGATGACCACCCGTCAGCTGCGCGAGCACGGCATCCCCGCCGCGGAGACCACCGAACGCTGCCGCCCCGGCGGCGGCTGGCAGCAGGTGCTCCCGGGCATCTATCTGCTGCACCCGGGACCGCCCACCAGCGAGGAGCGGCTGCACGCGGTCCTGCTGTACGCCAGTCACCGGGGGCCGGGCGTCCCCCGGCAGAGCGGTCCGTCGGGAGACGCCCCGGAGGCGATGATCACGGGCCTGGCGGCGCTGGCCCTGCACGGCTTCACCGAGGCGCCCCCGCTGCTCGCCCTGAACCGCATCGAGGTGCTGGTCTCCCGTACCCGGCGGCTGCGCTCCACCGGCTTCGCGCGGATCCTGCGGGCGGTGGAACTGCCCGTCCCCCAGGACCTCACCGGGGTGCCGGCCGCACCGGTGCCGCGGGCGCTGGCGGACGCGATCGGCACGCTCACCGACGCCGCGACGGTGCGCCGGCTGCTGACCGAGGCGGTACGCGGCGGCCACTGCGAGGCGAGCGCGGTGGTACGGGAGCTGAGCCGGGCGCGGCTGCTGACCCGGCCGCATGTGGTCGACGCGGTGGACACCCTGCTGGCCGAGGGCCGGGCGCTGGCCGAGCAGCAGCTGTACGCCATGGTGCGTGCGCACGGGCTGCCGGACCCGCTGTGGAACGTCGATCTGCGGCTGCCGGGCGGGCCGCAGCTGGGCGGTGTGGACGCCTTCTGGCCGGAGCACTCGGTGGCCCTGGAGATCGACACCCGGGCGCCGCGCGCCGAGGAGGACCCGCTGCACTCCCCGTTCTTCCAGAAGCGCGAGCATCTGGAGCGGCTGGGCATCACCGTCGTCCGCTGTCTGCCCCGCACCCTGCGGCAGTCCCCGGAGCAGCAGGCCGCGGTGGTCCGTACGGCTCTGATGGCCGCCGGGGACCGGGAGCCGGGTGCGTATGTGGTGGTGCTGCCGCGGTAGGGGGCGCGGCCCGTCAGCGCTTGAGCAGCAGCTCGACGTTGCGGTCCCGGGCCGTGCCCGCGAGGTCCGGGCGGGCCTGGGGGGCGTTGAAGGACAGCTCGCGGTAGAGCGCGGCCAGGCCGGTCTGCGAGAGGTCGGTGAAGTCCGTGCGGTGCGGGGCGGCCGACTCGACCAGGGTGGTGAACAGCGACAGCGTGCCGTCGTGGTTGTCCACCAGCTCGATGACCCGGGCCAGTTGCGGGAAGTCGATGTGCGAGGCGGTGGAGATCTCCCAGAAGCCGTCGTGCGCGATGATCTCGTTCTTGTGGCTGTGGCCGTTGATCCAGCCGACGACGCCGGGGTACGCGGCCAGCACCTCGACCAGCTCCGCTCCGGTGTGCCGCTTCTCCTGCGGCCGGGCCGGGTCGGGGCGGGTGTTGTTCATCGTCTTGCTGGTGTGGTGGCTGAAGACCAGCACATGGGCCTTCTCGCCCTTCTCGTTCTCCTTGAGGGTCCGCTCCAGCCAGCGCAGCTGGGCGTCGCCCACCGAGCCGGTGTAGTGGCCGCCGGGGTCGGTGGTGTCCAGGCTGATGCCCAGGACGTGGTCGGAGATCCGGAAGCTGTAGTAGAGGCGGTTCCCGTCGAGGTGTGCGGCGGTGTAGCCGTGGCCGTGCGGGCCGTGGCCGGTGTGCGCCGGGTCCAGGTGGGCGCGCAGGTATTCGGTCCGGGTGAACGGGGCGCGCCGCTCGTCGGGGGTGACCCGCCGGGCCTGCTTGGCGTGTGACGTCAGCAGCCGCTTGAAGTCCTCCCCCTTGGGGTCGAGGCCGTTCTTGACCGCTTTCCACACCTTCGCGGCCTCGGCGGCGGGCAGCGTCTCCAGCTTGCGTTCCCCGGTGGCGATCTCGGCCCAGAAGGGGTCGCCGGGCGCGTAGCAGCCGCCGGGCAGCGAGTCGTGGTTGCCGACCGTGGAGTACCAGGGCAGGTGCAGGCCGGGGCTGTGGACGGTCCGGATCGCCGCCTCCAGGAACCCGTCCAGCCGCGGGAAGCCCAGCTGCTTGTCGGCGTCGCGCAGCGCGCTGTCCGGCTGCCAGTACAGCTTCAGCCCGCTGTCCTGGACGCCTTCGTAGCGGCGCCGGTCGCCGGAGTTGGGGGTGATCTTTCCGCCGCTCATCGCGGTCAGATACCACTCCAGCTCCAGCTTGGAGTTGTTGTCGGTGTTGTCGCCGGTGGTCATCACGAAGGACAGCGGGGCGCCGGTGGCGGGCCCGCCGGGCAGCGCGTTGACCCGCTCGATCAGCGAGACGACGCCGGCCACGGACAGCGCCTCCTGCGGCCGCCAGGCGCTGGCGGTCTCGGCGCGCAGGTACTCGTAGCGCAGCGGGCTCTGCACATCGACCAGGTGCAGATCGGTGAACTGCACGAACGAGGCCAGCGCGGTCCGCCGGCCGTCCCGCCCGCCGTGCGCGGTGCCCAGCTCGCTGCGGACCACCCGGTCCCAGGCGGGGCCGTCACCGAGCCGGCGGTAGCCTCCGCTGCCGCGCGGGGCGGACACGCCGCCGAGGGTGGTGCCCCGGGTGTAGGGGACGCGGGGGACGGCGGGCGCGTCGACCGGTACCGGCGCGGCCGGGGCCGGGCCGGGGCTGACGGTGGCGGCCTGCGCCGCCCGTTCCGGGCCGAAGGCGAGCCCCAGCCCGGTGGCGGCGCCGACGGCTCCGGTGGCGGCGAGGAACGTACGGCGGTCGAGAGTGGTGGCGGCGGACCGTATACGGGACATACGCGGGCTCCCCGGGTGCGAACACGAAGGCGGCCGGGCAGCACAACTGCCCTGTCACCTTGGATCGTTGGCACCGGGGGTGACCTGAACGTGAACGCCACCGCAACGCGGAGAACCCATCACCGGACAGGGATCTCCGTGTCACCGGGAGGCCACTGGACGCTGTTCCGGGCGGTGAGAGCCGGTCACCGGACGTTCATCCGGCGGACGGACGGGCCGGGGCGCGACCGGGACGTCCCGCCCGGCGCGCGGCGCTCCCCCGGCTGCCGCCGGGAGGTGCCCCCAGGCCCGCGCGCCCGTCAGGAACCACCGGCCTCCTTGCCGCGCGGCCACACCGCGAGGGCGACCAGCACGGCGGCCCAGACACCCAGCGGCAGCAGCGGCCAGTAGAACGTCGGCTCGCCCTTCTGGAAGCAGCGCACTCCCCAGACCGCCGACAGGATCACCGCACCGCCGAGCCAGTAGCGCCACTCCTCGATCCACTCCCGCAGCTCCTTGCCGTCCCGCTCCCGGTCCGCGATCCGCTCGGTGTGATCACTTCGTTCCGCCATCACTGCCCCCTTCGGGCAGGCACCGCCTCGGCGCCCGCACCACCTTGAGAATACGGTCGTATCCCAAAAAGAATACACCCGTATCCTGAAGGCGCACGCGCACGACGAGAGCCCGCCGGACGGCGGGAGTGAGGAGCAGCACACCGTGCCCAGGACCGTGGACCGTGCCGAACAGCGCCGGCAGATCGGCGCCGCCGTCCTGCGGCTGGCCGCCGAGCAGGGGCTGGACGAGGTCAGCGTGCGCACCGTGGCCGCCGCGGCGGACCGCTCACCGGGCGCCGTACAGAAGTACTTCCGCACCAAGGACGAGATGCTGACCTTCGCCGCCGAGCTGGCCGGGGAACGCTTCGAGGAGCGGATGGCCGCCGTCGACAGCGGTCTGCCGCCGCGCGAGGCGCTGCGCGCCCTCGTCCTCGCCACCCTCCCCGTGGACGCCGACCGCCGGGCCGAGGCCGCCGCTCAGCTGGCCTTCGCCACCCGTGCGGCCCACCACCCCGGGCTCGGCGCGATCCGCCGGCAGGTCGACCGGGACGTCCGGGCGGCCCTCGGCGGGTGGCTGGCGGCCGCCGGGCACGGCCGCGGCCCGGAGCCGGAATCCGAGTGCCTGGCCCTCGCGGACGCCGTGATCGCGCTGTCCGACGGACTGGCGCTGCGGCTGCTGTACGCACCGGACGACCGGGAGACGCTGCTGCGCGCCCTCGACCGCGCCCTGGACGCGCTGATCCCGCCGGCGGTCCCGCACCCTTGACACAGTGCGGCCCCGGCGTCCGCCACGCTCCACGGAATGGAACGGATTGGACAAGGCGACGGGTATCACACACATGATGGAGGCACTACTGAGCAGGTGTTCCGAGCAGACACCCGAGCCAGGCCAGAAAGAAGGAGTCCCATGAGGATCGGAATCGTCGGAGCCACCGGACAGGTCGGCGGCGTGATGCGAGGCATTCTCGCCGAGCGGAACTTCCCGGTCGAGCAGCTGCGGCTGTTCGCTTCGGCCCGGTCCGCCGGACGCACCCTGCCCTGGCAGGACACCGAGATCACCATCGAGGACGCGGCCACCGCCGACTTCTCCGGTCTGGACATCGTCCTGTTCTCGGCCGGCGGGGCCACGTCCAAGGCACTGGCGGAGAAGGTCGCCGCCGCCGGCCCGGTCGTGATCGACAACTCCTCGGCCTGGCGCCGTGACCCCCAGGTCCCGCTGGTCGTCTCCGAGGTCAACCCGCAGGCCATCACGGACCGCCCCAAGGGCATCATCGCCAACCCGAACTGCACGACCATGGCCGCGATGCCGGTGCTGCGTCCGCTGCACGACGAGGCCGGGCTGGTCTCGCTGGTCGTCGCCACCTACCAGGCGGTCTCCGGCAGCGGGCTGGCCGGTGTGGAGGAGCTGGACGGCCAGGTCCGCAAGGTCATCGAGCAGGACGCCACCAAGCTGACGCACGACGGCGCGTCCGTGGAGTTCCCGGAGCCGGACAAGTACGTCGCCCCGATCGCCTTCAATGTGCTGCCGATGGCCGGCGCGATCGTCGACGACGGGCTGAACGAGACCGACGAGGAGCAGAAGCTCCGCAACGAGAGCCGCAAGATCCTGGAGATCCCGGACCTGAAGGTGTCCGGCACCTGCGTCCGCGTCCCGGTCTTCACCGGCCACTCGCTCCAGGTCAACGCCCGCTTCGCGCGTCCGATCAGCCCCGCGCGGGCCCAGGAGCTGCTGGCCGGCGCCCCCGGCGTCACCCTCGCCGACGTGCCCACCCCGCTCCAGGCCGCCGGCCAGGACGCGTCCTTCGTGGGCCGGATCCGCGAAGACGAGACCGCCGAGAACGGCCTCGCGCTGTTCGTCTCCAACGACAACCTCCGCAAGGGCGCGGCGCTGAACGCCGTCCAGATCGCGGAGCTGGTCGCCGCGGAGCTGCGCGGCTGACCGCAGCACGACAGAACGGCGGGTGCCCGTACGGAGTCTCCGTACGGGCACCCGCCGTTTCCGGTGTCAGGGCCGCCGGACCTCGAACTGGAAGCAGCCGTACTCCACGGCCCGGACGTGCACCAGCGCCGTCTCCGGGTCCGCGAACGCCTCCCCGAGGGCGGCGTCGAACGCGGCATCGGCGTCCTCGGGAACCTCCAGGTAGCGGCCGCCGATGATCTGCCCCTGGGCGTTGTAGCGGCGCAGCACGCGCAGCGCAGCGGCCCCCGTGACCGGATACCGGCCGGCCACGGCGTCCGGCCCGCCGCACGGTTCGGCGTGCACGAACACCGGGCCCTGCTCGTCGTACGCCCCGGGCGCCGCCCCGGTCGCGGCCGCCCAGCGGCGCAGCGGCGCGTACGAGACCAGGGCGACCCGCTCGCCGGCCCGGGTGTCGCGCAGACAGCAGCGCAGCAGCGCCCCGACGGCGTCCTGCGGCGCCCCGTCCTCACGGGCGGTGAACGGCTCGGCGGGCCGGCCGGCGTCGTCGGTCGAGCAGAGCTCTTTGTGGGCGGTGGGCGGGAGGGCAAGTGCGGTGTAGGTCGTCATGGCCCCAGCGTCGTCCGCGCGGCGCGCGTGCGCTGGCGGGAATCGGACGCCGTGATCGGCGCGCGCTCCGGAGCGCGCGGATGCTGGCCCGGCACGGCCGTTCCGCACTCTTCGATCACCACCCCGCGGGGGCCGGACCACATGGAAGGATGGCCGAAGAGTCCGATGTGATGACCCATACGAAGGAGATGGCCGGGTGCCTGGCACAAATCTGACCCGCGACGAGGCGCAGGAGCGCGCGCGCCTGCTGACCGTGGACGCGTATGAGATCGACCTCGACCTCTCCGGTGCGCAGGAAGTCGGCGCGACCGGGTCGGGCGAGGACGGGAGCACAGGAGGCACGTACCGGTCCGTGACGACCGTGCGGTTCGAGGTCGCCGAGGCGGGCGCGGACTCCTTCATCGATCTGGTCGCGCCGGCCGTGCACGAAGTGGTGCTCAACGGCGAGGCGCTGGACCCGGGCGCGGTGTTCAAGGACTCGCGGATCGCGCTGGCGGGGCTGCGGGCCGGCCGTAACGAGCTGAGGGTCGTGGCGGACTGCGCCTACACCAACACCGGTGAGGGACTGCACCGTTTTGTCGACCCGGTGGACCAGCAGGCTTATCTGTACACCCAGTTCGAGGTGCCGGACGCCCGGCGGGTGTTCGCGTCCTTCGAGCAGCCGGACCTGAAGGCGACGTTCCAGTTCACCGTGAAGGCCCCGGAGGGCTGGACGGTGATCTCCAACTCGCCGACGCCGGAGCCGAGCGACAACATCTGGCGCTTCGAGCCGACCCCGCGGATCTCCACCTACATCACCGCGCTGATCGTCGGCCCGTACCACAGCGTGCACAGCACGTACGAGAAGGACGGGCGGACGGTGCCGCTGGGCATCTACTGCCGGCCGTCGCTGGCCGAGCACCTGGACGCCGACGAGATCTTCGCGGTCACCCGGCAGGGCTTCGAGTGGTTCCAGGAGAAGTTCGACTACGCCTACCCGTTCGCGAAGTACGACCAGCTCTTCGTGCCGGAGTTCAACGCCGGCGCGATGGAGAACGCGGGCGCGGTGACCATCCGCGACCAGTACGTCTTCCGGTCCAAGGTGACGGACGCGGCGTACGAGGTGCGCGCGGAGACGATCCTGCACGAGCTGGCGCACATGTGGTTCGGCGACCTGGTCACCATGGAGTGGTGGAACGATCTGTGGCTGAACGAGTCGTTCGCCACCTACACCTCGATCGCCTGCCAGGCCTACGCCCCGGGCTCGAAGTGGCCGCACTCCTGGACGACGTTCGCCAACTCCATGAAGACCTGGGCGTACCGGCAGGACCAGCTGCCGTCCACCCACCCGATCATGGCCGAGATCAATGACCTCGACGACGTCCTGGTCAACTTCGACGGCATCACCTACGCCAAGGGCGCCAGCGTCCTCAAGCAGCTGGTCGCCTATGTCGGCATGGACGAGTTCTTCCAGGGCGTGCAGTCCTACTTCAAGGCGCACGCCTACGGCAACACCCGGCTGTCGGATCTGCTGGGCGCGCTGGAGAAGACCAGCGGGCGGGATCTGAAGACCTGGTCGAAGAAGTGGCTGGAGACCGCCGGGATCAACATCCTGCGGCCGGAGATCGAGGTGGACGGCGCCGGCGTCATCACCTCCTTCGCGGTGAAGCAGGAGGCTCCGGCGCTGCCGGCCGGCGCCAAGGGCGAGCCGGTGCTGCGGCCGCACCGGATCGCGGTCGGCGCCTACGAGCTGCGGGACGGCAAGCTGGTGCGCACCGAGCGGATCGAGCTGGACGTGGACGGTGCGCTGACGCCCGTACCGCAGCTGGTGGGCAAGCAGCGGCCGGCCGTCCTCCTGCTCAACGACGACGATCTGTCGTACGCCAAGGTCCGGCTGGACGAGGAGTCGCTGAAGGTCGTCACCGAGCACCTCGGCGACTTCACCGAGTCGCTGCCGCGCGCGCTGTCCTGGGCGTCGGCCTGGGACATGACGCGGGACGCCGAACTGCCCGCCCGGGACTATCTGTCGCTGGTGCTGTCGGGCATCGGCAAGGAGTCGGACATCGGCGTGGTCCAGTCGCTGCACCGCCAGGTGAAGCTGGCGCTGGACCTGTACGCGGCGCCGGACTGGCGCGAGACGGGTCTGGCGACCTGGACCGCGGCGGCGCTGGAGCAGCTGCGGGCGGCCGAGGCGGGCAGCGACCACCAGCTGGCGTGGGCCCGCGCGTTCGCCGCCTCGGCCCGTACGGATGCTCAACTGGACCTCCTTCAGGGCCTGTTGGACGGTACGGAAGAGATCTCCGGGCTCGCCGTGGACACCGAGCTGCGCTGGGGGCTGCTCCAGCGGCTGGCGGCCACCGGCCGGGCCGACGAGAAGGCCATCGCGGCGGAGCTGGACCGGGACAAGACCTCCGCGGGCGAGCGGCATGCCGCGACGGCGCGCGCGGCGCGTCCCACGGCGGAGGCGAAGGCCGAGGCCTGGGCCTCGGTCGTGGAGTCGGACAAGCTCCCCAACTCCCTTCAGGAGGCCGTCATCGGCGGCTTCGTCCAGCCGGACCAGCGGGAGCTGCTGGCGCCGTACACCGCGAAGTACTTCGCCGCGGTGAAGGACATCTGGAACTCCCGCAGCCACGAGATGGCGCAGCAGATCGTGGTGGGCCACTACCCGGCGCTCCAGGTCTCGCAGGAGACCCTGGACGCCACGGACGCCTGGCTGGCCTCGGCCGAGCCGACGCCGGCGCTGCGCCGGCTGATGACCGAGTCGCGGGCCGGCATCGAGCGGGCACTGAAGGCGCAGCAGGCCGACGCGACGGCCTGACCGGAGCGCACCGGCCGCCACGGCCGGTGGTGACCCCGGCGGGCGGGCGCCCGGTGCGCTCCG
>NZ_JBYISA010000074.1:0-13090 GCF_057708345.1 Streptomyces sp. bgisy130 | reverse complement strand
CCCGGAGGCCCGTCACCGCACCCGACACCCACCCGCCCGCCGCAGGCGCAACGGCGAGCAACACCCACGGCGGGAAAGACAAAAACGCGGGCTAGAACCGATACGGCTGACCGTCGTACCCCGGCTGCTGGTAAGGCGGATAGGGCTGCTCCGGCGGGAGCTCCGTGTCGCGTTGTTGGGGGACCCAGACGCCGCCGGGCGGGGTCTCTCCGTAGCCCTGGCCGGGGTACTGGCCGAGCGGCTGGCCCTGGCTGTCGTACTGCTGGGCGCCGTAGGGGGGTTGGGCGTACGGGTCGGGCTGCTCGTACGGGTCGTAGGGCGCGGCGTACTGCTGGGTGCCGAGGTACGGGTCGGCGTAGGGCGCCTGGCCGCCCTGGCCCAGGTTGTCGGCGTAGGGCGCCTGGCCGCCCTGGCCCGGGTTGTCGCCGTAGGCCGCGTACGGGTCGCCGTAGGGGTCCTGGGCGGCGGGGCCCTGGCCGTAACTCCCGTCGTACGCATAGCCGTTGCCGTTGGCGGTGGCGCCGTTGTAGGCGTCGTAGCCGTAGTCGTTCTGCGGGCCCCGGGCATCAGGGCTGTAGATGCCGTACTGGCCGGTCTCGTCGGGCATCGGCTGCGGGGCGTAGACGGCGGTGGTGTCGGCCCGGGTGTAGTCGTCCTGGACGGCGAACGGCTGGGTGGCGTAGGCGTCCTGCTCCTGCTGCTGGTAGGGGTCCTGGTTCCGGTAGCCGTCGTCGGCGTTGTAGTTGTAGGAGCCCGGCCCGCCGTAGGAGCCCTGCCCGGCGAAGGTGTCCTGGGCGGGGAAGGCGCCCTGGCCGATGATGGTTTCCTGCGCGGCGAAGGCGTCCTGGCTCTGGAAGCCGCCGGTGCCGTCGAAGGCGTCCCGGCTCTGGAAGCCGCCGGTGCTCTCGAAGGTGTCCGGGCCGCGGTCGGGAGCCGGGGCGGCGGCGCCGGTGGGCGGGACCGCCTCCAGGCCGGAGACCTCCAGGGTCGGTTCGGCGGGCGGCGGGCCGGCCGGGCGCCCCCGCCGGCGACGGCTCTCGCCGGGCTTGCCGCCGAGCGCCCAGCCGGTGGTGAAGCCGCGGCGGAAGGAGAGCGTGACCTGCGTCTGGCCGATGGCGAAGGCGATCAGGCCCAGCCCGATCACGATCACCGAGGGGATGATCACGCCGATGACCACCGAGAGGAAGCCGGTGAAGGCGAGCAGCCGCCAGCGCAGCCGCGCCTTGTACTGGAGCAGCACCTCACCGAGCAGCCACAGGGCGACCAGACCGAACGCGATGTAGAGGATCGTCCAGCCCATATACGCCCCTCTTCCGCCGCTCGCCGGCCACCGTGATCAGGACTGCTGGTGCAGCCCCAGATTCTCGTAGATTTCCAGGGTCGCCGTGGAGTGGTTCAGGGTAATGAAGTGCAACCCGGGAACATCCTCGGCCATCAAGCGTGCGCACAGGTCCGTTGCGTACTCGATCCCAATGGAGCGTACCGCCGCGGGGTCGTCCTTGACGGCCAGGATGCGCTCGGCCAGCTCGGGCGGGAACGCCGCATTGCTGAGCTGAGCGAACCGTTCGATCTGGCGCACGTTCGTCACCGGCATGATCTCCGGAATGATCGGCGTGGAGCAACCCGCGGCCGTGACCCGGTCCCGCAGCCGGAAGTAGTCCTCCGGGTAGAAGAACATCTGGGTGATGGCGAAGTCCGCACCGGCCCGGCACTTGGCGACGAAGTGTGCCACATCGGTGTCCCAGTCCGTCGAGCGCGGATGCATCTCGGGGAAGGCGGCGACGCCGACGCAGAAGTCGCCGGACTCCTTGATCAGCCGGACCAGGTCGGCCGCGTAGCCGACGCCGTCGGGGTGCCTGACCCACTCGCCCATCGGGTCGCCGGGCGGGTCGCCGCGCAGCGCGAGCATATTGCGGATCCCGGCGTCGGCGTACTGGCCGATGATGTTGCGCAGATCCGCCGTGGAGTGGTTGACCGCGGTCAGGTGGGCGACCGGGGTCAGGGTGGTGTCGGTGGCGATGCGCTCGGTGGCGCGCACCGTGCCGTCACGGGAGGTGCCGCCGGCGCCGTACGTCACGGAGACAAAGGTCGGGGAGACGGCCTCGATCCGGCGAATGGCGTTCCACAGGGTCCGCTCACCCTTCTCGGTTTTCGGGGCGGCGAACTCGAACGAATAGGACTGCTTGCCGGAAGCAAGCAGCTCGCGCACCGTGTGCGCACGATCAGTCCTGGTGGAAGCTGTACCTAGGGCCATACCGGCAGGTTAACCAGCAGCGGGGCGCACACCAACCGTCTTCGGCGTAATGCCTGGTTGGTCGGGTTCATGTCCACTGGTTGGACATTTTCCGGTCGCCGGGACGACAGAAAACCGCCGCTCGTCCGTCGACCGCCGCCGCGCGGCGATCCCGGGCAGCGCTCAGGCGTCCCAGGTCCGGATGCGCTTGGCCAGGGCGGCGGCCGCCGCTCCCGGGTCGTCCGCCTCGGTGATCGCGCGGACCACGACGACCCGGCGGGCGCCGGCGGTCAGTACCTCATCCAGATTTCCGGCGTCGATCCCGCCGATCGCGAACCAGGGGCGCTCGGGGGCCCGGGCGGCGGTGTGGCGGACCAGGTCGAGGCCGGGGGCGTGGCGGCCCGGCTTGGTGGGCGTGGGCCAGCACGGGCCCGTGCAGAAGTAGTCCACGCCGGGCTCGGTGAGCGCGGCGTCCACCTCGGCCTCCGCGTGGGTGGAGCGGCCTATGAGGACGTCCGGGCCGAGGACGGCGCGGGCGGCCGGGACCGGCAGATCGCCCTGGCCGAGGTGCAGCACCGCGCTGCCGGCCGCATGGGCGACATCCGCCCGGTCGTTGACCGCCAGCAGCTTGCCGTGCCGCCGGCAGGCATCCGCGAAGACCTCCAGGTGCCGGAGCTCCTCACCGGCCTCCATGCCCTTGTCGCGCAGCTGGACGATGTCCACGCCCGAGGCGAGCACCGCGTCCAGGAACTGCGGCAGATCGCCCTGCCGCTTACGGGCATCGGTGCAGAGATAGAGCCGGGCGTCGGACAGGGCCTGTCGTGCGGTGCTCATCGGGCGGCTTCCCCCCAGGTCGGGGGCGTACGGCCGGGCCTTCCGGCGCGTACGCCCCTCGGGTGCGGTTACGGATGCGGGTGCGGCGGCCGGCCGGGAGCGAGCCGCGCGGGGCGGGTCAGACGGCGAGCGCCTGGGCCCGGCGCTTCACCTCCGTGCCGCGATTCTCGCGCAGCGCCTGGGCAGGCGTGCCGGGCAGGGTGTCATCCGGGGTGAACAGCCACTCCAGCATCTCCTCGTCGGTGAAGCCGTCGTCCTTGAGGAGGGTGAGGGTGCCGACGAGGCCCTTGACCACCTTGTCGTCCTTGATGAAATCGGCGGGCACATGCAGCGCCCGGTTCTCGCCGCGGCGCACCGCGATCAGCTGGCCCTCCTTGACCAGCTGCCGGACGCGCGTCACCTCGACGCCGAGCTGTTCGGCGATGTCGGGGAGGGTGAGCCAGGCGGGGACGAGTCCATCGATGTTTGCGTCAATCTCGGTCACAGGACAAGCCTGCCACCTCGCACTGACAGCCGGTAGCCGGGCATCGCCATCAGGGGCTTCGTGCACACCGGAGGGTGACGGCCGCCGCCCGGCAACCGGCGGCCGCGGTGCCTTACACGGCGGCGGACTTCAGCGGTACGGACGCGTTCGCGGCCCGCTCGCGGTCCAGGACGACACCCCGCTCGATCAGTTTGCGCCCCTGGGCGAGATCCCGCGGCCGCCCCACAGCCAGCAGCGCGACGAGCCGCCCCTCCCGCAGCCAGATCACCGACCAGGCGGCCCCGGCCGGGTCGCCGCGCCAGACCAGCTCGTCGGCGTTGCCGTGATGGCCCGCGTACTGCACGAAGCGGCCGAACTGCTCCGACCAGAAGTACGGCACGGGGTCGTAGACCAGTCCCTCGGCGTCGCCGCGGGCGATGTTCTCGGCGACCGTACGGGGGCCCTGGAGGGCGTTGTCCCAGTGGTGGATCAGCAGGCGGGTGCCGTAGCGGGCCGACGGGAAGGAGGCGCAGTCGCCGACCGCGTAGACATCGGGCACGGAGGTGCGCAGCCGGTCGTCGGCGAGGACGGAGCCGTCCTGCGGGGAGATCTCGACGCCCGAGCCGGCCAGCCAGGCGGTCGCGGGCCGGGCGCCGATCCCGATGACCACCGCGTCGGCCGGCAGGGTCGTGCCGTCCGCGAGGGTGACCGCGCCCGCGGTGACGGACGCGACCCGGGCGCCGGTGCGCAGCTCGGCGCCGGCGTCCGTGTACCAGCCGGTCATGTGGGTGGCGACCTCGGCGGGCAGCGCACCGGCCAGCGGGCGGTCGGCGGCCTCGACGACGGTGACCGCGCAGCCCGCTTCCCGGGCCGCGGTCGCGAACTCGGCGCCGATCCAGCCGGCCCCGACGACCACGATCTCGTGCTGGGCGGCGAGCACCGGACGCAGCCGCTCGGCGTCGTCGAGGGTGCGCAGCAGATGGACGCCGGGCATGCCTTCGCTGCCGGGCAGCACGATCGGGTCGGCGCCGGTGGCGAGGACCGCGTAGTCGTAGGGGACCGGGCCGTCGGCGGTCTCGACGAGGTGGGCGTCCGGTTGCAGGGCGGTGACCGGATGGCCCAGACGGAGCTCGATGCCGAGCCCGGCGAAGTCGATGTCGAAGGTGGAGCCCTCGGCCTTGCCCAGCAGGACCGCCTTGGACAGCGGCGGGCGGTCGTAGGGCTGGTGGGGCTCGTCGCCGAGGAGCGTGATCGCACCGCGCCAGCCCTGTTCGCGCAGGGCGACCGCGGTCTGCACACCCGCGATTCCCGCGCCGATGATCACGACGCGCGGCGTGCGGTCAGGTGCCTGGGAGGACTTGCTCTGCTCGCTCACCCGATCACTCTAGGACGGTCCGTGACACCGCTCGCAGCAGCACGCAAGGAGATCTCTGACACACCGTCACCGTCGGCCGCCCCGGGATCCGGGCCCCTGGGGGCCGGATGCCATGCCTTACGGCGTCTCCGGGCCCCGTATTAGGGTGACGGATACACGCACTCGCGGGAGCCCGGACGTACCGGGCTGAGAGGGAGGCTGGCCGGCCTCCGACCGTACGAACCTGATCCGGGTCATGCCGGCGAAGGGAGGGGCTGAAGGATCATGCATCCACCTGCCACACCGACGGGACCGGCCGCGCCGTGTCCCGATGTGCTCGTCCTCGGAGGCGGCATCATCGGCCTGGTCACCGCCTGGCGGGCGGCCGGCCGCGGACTGAGCGTCGCCCTGGCCGATCCCGCGCCCGGCGGCGGCGCGGCCCGGGTCGCGGCCGGGATGCTGGCCGCGGTCTCCGAGCTCCACTACGGCGAGCAGACCCTGCTGGGCCTCAATCTCGCCTCCGCGCAGCGCTATCCGCGGTTCACCGAAGAGCTGGAGGAGGCCGCCGGGCAGCGGATCGGCTACCGGCGGTGCGGCACCCTGGCCGTCGCGCTGGACGCCGACGACCGTGCCCATCTGCGCGAGTTGCACGCGCTCCAGACCCGCTCGGGACTGGACTCGCAGTGGCTCACGGGGCGCGAGTGCCGCCGCCTGGAGCCGATGCTGGCCCCCGGGGTGCGCGGCGGGCTGCGGGTGGACGGCGATCATCAGGTCGATCCGCGGCGGCTGGTGAGCGCCCTGCTGGCCGCGTGTGAGCGCGCCGGAGTGGCGTTCCACCGGAGCGCGGCGGTCCGGCTGACGGCCGGCGGCGGGCGCGCCACGGGCGCCGAACTCGCCGACGGCACCCGGCTGTCGGCGGGTCAGGTCGTGCTCGCGGCCGGGAGCCACAGCGGCGGTCTCGCCGGTGTTCCCGACGAGGTGCTGCCGCCGGTGCGACCGGTCAAGGGCCAGGTGCTGCGGCTGCGGCTGCCGGCGGTGCCCGCGGGCAGTCCCGCCTTCCTGTCGCGCACCGTACGGGCCGTCGTCCGCGGCGGTCCCCTCTACCTGGTGCCGCGGGAGAACGGCGAACTGGTCGTCGGCGCCACCAGCGAGGAGCTGGGCTGGGACACCACCGTGACCGCGGGCGGGGTCTACGAGCTGCTGCGGGACGCGCATGAGCTGGTCCCCGGCATCACCGAGCTGCCGCTGGTCGAGACCTGCGCCGGGCTGCGCCCCACCTCCCCCGACAACGCGCCGCTCCTGGGGCCGACCGCCCTGCCCGGCCTCCACCTGGCCACCGGCCACTACCGCAACGGGGTGCTGCTGACGCCGGTCACCGGTGACGCGATGGCCGAGGTCCTGTCCACCGGGAGCCTCCCCGAAGAGGCCCGCCCCTTCTCCCCCGCGCGTTTCTCCCCCACCGCCCCGGGGCCGGAGCGCACCCGTGCCCCCGAGGAGCAGCCCGTATGAGCGAGCACATCGAGCGAACCGTGAACAGGTGCGCGGGCGGCGACGGCCGGCCCGCCGAACGAAGCGAGGCCGGCGCATGAGCACGTCCACCGTCTCCGTGTCCGTCAACGGCGAGGCCCGTGAGATCCCCGGCGGACTCACCCTCGACCGGCTCGTCGCGACGCTGTCCCAGGCACCGGCCGGGGTGGCCGCGGCGGTCAACGAAATCGTGGTGCCGCGCACCCAGTGGCCCACCACCCCGCTCGGCGACGGCGACCGCGTCGAGGTGCTCACCGCGGTCCAGGGAGGCTGATCCGCAGACATGACCGACGATCCGTTCACCCTCGCCGGCACCACCTTCACCTCCCGCCTGATCATGGGGACCGGCGGCGCGCCCAGCCTCGACGTCATGGAGCGGGCGCTGCTCGCCTCCGGTACGGAGCTGACGACGGTCGCCATGAGGCGGCTGGATCCGACCGTGCAGGGCTCGGTGCTGTCCGTACTGGAGCGCCACAAGATCCGGGTGCTGCCCAACACCGCGGGCTGCTTCACCGCCGGCGAGGCGGTGCTCACCGCCCGCCTCGCCCGCGAGGCGCTCGGCACGGACTGGGTCAAGCTGGAGGTCGTCGCCGACGAGCGGACCCTGCTGCCCGACCCGATCGAGCTCCTCGACGCCGCCGAGACCCTGGTGGACGACGGTTTCACCGTGCTGCCCTATACGAACGACGACCCGGTGCTGGCCCGCAAGCTGGAAGACGTCGGCTGCGCCGCGATCATGCCGCTGGGCTCACCGATCGGCTCCGGCCTGGGCATCCGCAACCCGCACAACTTCCAGCTGATCACCGAACGCGCCACCGTCCCCGTCATCCTCGACGCCGGCGCCGGCACCGCCTCGGACGTCTCCCTGGCCATGGAACTGGGCTGCGCGGCCGTCATGCTGGCCTCCGCCGTGACCCGCGCCCAGGAACCCGAACTGATGGCCACCGCCATGCGGTACGCCTCGGCGGCGGGCCGGCTGGCGTATCGGGCGGGTCGTATCCCCCGTCGCCATTTCGCGGTGGCGTCGTCCCCCACGGAAGGGGTGGCCGCCTTCGACCCCGAGCGGCCAGCTTTTTAGCGTTCCGCTGCGCTTTGCCTTCGGCCCACGCTTTTGGCTTTCCCGCCGTGGTGGTTTCTCGCCGTTGCGCCTGCGGCGGGCGGGGTCCGCTGCGCGGGGCTGTGGGTGCGGTGACGGTGAGTGGGGGCGGGCGTTGTGGCCGATTTTTTCCCCGATGCACAAGGCGCACCGGACCACCGACGATCACCCCCACGATGTTTTTCCCACCCCCAACGGGAGGGGACGGGCCTGCGCAGCGGCACCGCCCGCCGCAGGCGCAACGGCGAGCAACAACCATGGCGGGAAAGCAACAACGTGGGAATAGGCCATACACTCGTTTGCCGTGGATACGACCCTTCAGGACCCCCTAGTGGGTCAGCTGCTCGACGGCCGCTACCGCGTCCAGGCGCGCATCGCCGCAGGCGGTATGGCTACGGTCTACCAAGCCATGGACACCCGGCTGGACCGTCTGCTCGCGCTGAAGGTGATGCACCCGACGCTGGCGACGGACGGGGCGTTCGTCGACCGCTTCATCCGCGAGGCGAAATCCGTGGCGCGGCTGTCGCATCCGAATGTGGTGGGCGTCTTCGATCAGGGCGCGGACGGGACGTACGTCTATCTGGCGATGGAGTATGTCGCCGGCTGCACGCTGCGCGATGTGCTGCGTGAGCGGGGCGCTCTCCAGCCGCGGGCCGCGCTGGACGTCCTGGAGCCGATTCTGGCCGCTCTGGGGGCCGCGCACCGCGCCGGTCTGGTGCACCGCGACATGAAGCCGGAGAACGTCCTGATCGGCGATGACGGCCGGGTGAAGGTCGCCGACTTCGGTCTGGTGCGGGCGGTGGACACGCACACCACCGCCTCTACGGGTTCGGTCCTGGGCACCGTCTCGTATCTCGCCCCGGAGCAGATGGAGCACGGCACCGCGGACGCCCGGGTGGATGTCTACGCCTGCGGTGTGGTGCTCTACGAGATGCTGACCGGCGGCAAGCCGCACAACGGCGGCTCCGTGGCGCAGGTCCTCTACCAGCATCTGCACGAGGACGTGCTGCCGCCGTCGGGGCTGGTGCCCGGTCTCGCGCCGCAGCTGGACGAGCTGGTGGCGCTGGCCTGTGCCCGTGATCCGCAGCAGCGCCCGCAGGACGCGGTGGCGCTGCTGTCCCGGGCGCAGGACGCCCGTGCGCAGCTGTCCGACGCCCAGCTGGATGTCGTACCGCCGCAGGCCCACGAGGTGCCCGCGGGCGGCCTCGGCGCCGGGGTGGGCGACGGCTCGGAGCGTACGGACGTGATACCCCGCCTCGAGGGCGTACAGCCACCGCTGCCGGGGACCGACGAGGCGGAGCTGAACCGCACCAGCCGGCTGGAGGTGCCGCCGTCGGAGCAGACGACCCGGCTGCGTCCGGTGCCGCCGCCCGAGGCGCCCCGTGGCGGGCTGCTCCAGCGGCGCAAACTGGCCACGGTCATCGCGGCGGTGCTGCTGCTCCTCGGGGTCGGCGCGGGCGTCTGGTACATCAACTTCGGCCAGTTCACGACCGTCCCGGCGGTGCTGGACATGCCGCAGGCCAAGGCCGAGCGGACGCTGCGGGACGAGGGGCTGGGCGTGAAGGTGGTGCGCGGCTTCAGCGCGAACGTGGACCGCGGCCGTGTGATGAAGACGGACCCGGCCACCGGCAAGCAGATCCGGGGAACGGGCACGGTCACCATCACCGTCTCCCGGGGCCCGAACATCGTCGCCGTCCCGGATCTGTCCGGCACCCCGGTCGCGGACGCCAAGCGCAAGCTGCGCGACCTCGGGTTGAAGCCGGGCACCGAGCGGCGTGAATTCAGCGACGACGTGGCCAGGGGCTCGGTGATCCGTACGGACCCGGCCGCGGGCAGCAAGCGGCATCCCGATACGGCGGTCGGGCTGACCATCAGCCGGGGCTCCGAGGTCCAGGTGCCCGGTGTGCTCGGCAGCGAGCGGGCGGACGCCGCCGAGACGCTGCGGGCGGCGGGCCTGCGGGTGCGCTTCGCCGACGAGCCGGTCTTCTCCACCCAGGACAAGGGCACCGTCGCCCGGCAGACACCGGCCGAGGGCAAAACGCTGGGCAAGGGCGACACGGTCACCCTCACGCTCTCCAAGGGCCCCGAGATGGTCCCGGTCCCGGATGTCACGGGCAAGAACGAAGAGGACGCCAAGAAGCAGCTGACGGATCTCGGCTTCCAGGTCGAGGTGGACAAGCCGTTCCTGTTCCCGCAGGACGAGGTCGACTCGCAGTCCGTGGAGGCAGGCAAGAAGGCGCCGAAGGGCGGCACGATCACCATCAAGATGAAGGGCGCGCTGTAGCCGGTGCGGCGGGGCCGCGCGGTCCGGCGGACGGCGGCCCCGCCGCACCTGGCACCCTGGGAGGGTGAGTACCTCCCCCTCCCCGAAGAGCGACGGGCAGCGCGCCCGTGCCCGTAATCCGGTCGGCGGTCATGTGCCGGTGGCCGGCGGTCTGGCGAAGACCGGCATTCCGTACGCCCAGGAGATGGGCGACGAGGTCGTGCAGGTCTTCGTGGCCAATCCGCGCGGCTGGGCGACGGTCCCGGGCAACCCCGACCAGGACGAGGCGTTCCGGGCGGCCTGTGCGCAGCAGGGGCTTCCGGTGTACGTCCATGCGCCGTATCTGATCAACTTCGGTTCGCACACCGAGGCGACCGTCGAGAAGTCCGTGGCGTCGCTGCGGCACTCGCTGCGCCGCGGCCGGGAGATCGGTGCGCTCGGGGTGGTCGTGCACACCGGCTCGGCGACCGGCGGACGGGCCCGTGCGGTGGCGATGGCGCAGGTCAGGGAGCAGATGCGGCCCCTGCTCGACGAGCTGACGCAGCCGGACGACCCCTGGCTGCTGCTGGAGCCGACGGCCGGGCAGGGCGCGTCGCTGTGCGCGCGGGCCGAGGACCTCGGTCCGTATTTAGACGCGCTGGACCGGCATCCCAAGCTGGGGATCTGCCTCGACACCTGCCATGCGTTCGCCGCCGGGCACGACATGGCGGCGCCCGGCGGGATGAAGGCGCTGCTGGACGAGCTGGTGGACGTCACCGGCGAGGGCCGGCTGAAGCTGATCCACGCCAATGACTCCAAGGATGTGGCCGGCGCCCACAAGGACCGGCACGAGAACATCGGCGCAGGTCACATCGGTGCGGAGCCGTTCGGTGAACTGTTCGTCCATCCGGCGACGGCTGGGGTGCCGCTGGTCGTCGAGACACCGGGCGGCAAGGAGGGCCATGCGGCGGACGTGGCCCGGCTCAAGGAGCTGCGCGCGCCCTGAGCCCGCCGGCCGGGACCGCTACCTTGCGTTGGGGGTTTCCATGGAGCAGGCACCGCACGAGCACGGGACAGCGGCAGCCGACACCCGCGCTGCGGCCGTCCCCCATGCCGCCCCCGGCCCGGCCGGCTGGGGGCCGGCCGCCAGGGCGACCCTGCACTGTCTGACCGGCTGTGCCCTCGGCGAGATCCTCGGCATGGTGATCGGCACGGCGCTGAGCTGGCACAACGTCCCGACGATGATTCTGGCGATCGTGCTGGCCTTCGTCTTCGGCTATGCGCTCACCGTGCGCGGCGTGCTGGCGGCGGGCGTCGGTCTCCGGGCGGCGCTCCGGGTGGCGCTGGCCGCCGACACGCTCTCCATCGCGGTCATGGAGCTGATCGACAACGGCGTGATCGTGCTCTGGCCGAGCGCCATGGACGCCCAGCTCTCGGACCCGCTGTTCTGGGGCGTCCTGGCGGCGTCCCTGGTGCTCGCCTTCGTGGTGACCACGCCGGTCAACAAGTGGATGATCGGCCGCGGCAAGGGGCATGCGGTGGTGCACCGCTACCACCACTGATCACGGAGCCCGCCAGGTCGCGCCCCCGGGCCACGGCTCAGAGCTCGGGGCCGTCGCCGGGCTCTTCCTGGTACGAGTAGCGCTGCTCCCGCCACGGGTCGCCCAGGTTGTGATAACCGCGCTCCTCCCAGAAGCCGCGGCGGTCGGCCCGCATGTATTCGATACCGCGGACCCATTTGGGCCCTTTCCAGGCGTACAGATGCGGCACGATCAGACGGACCGGGAATCCGTGCTCCGCGGTGAGGAGTTCACCGGAGCGATGGGTGGCGAAGAGGCAGTTCTCCGCGGCAAAATCCTCGATCCGCAAATTCGAACTGAAGCCGTACTCGGCCCACACCATGACATGGGTGGCATCGGGTGCCGGTGGCGCCAGCTCCAGGATCGTCCGGGTGCGTACCCCACCCCATTCGGCTCCCAGCATGCTGAATTTCGTCACGCAGTGCATATCCGCGACGACCGTGCTGTACGGCAGCGCCGTGAATTCCTCGTGCGACCAGCAGTGTTTCGCCCCGTCGGCGGTGGCGCCGAATGCCCGGAACTCCCAGCGGTCGGCGCGGAACTTCGGGACCGGCCCGTAATGCGTCACCGGCCAGCCCCGCTGGAGCCGCTGCCCCGGAGGCAGCTCCACAGGCTCCTCTTCGCGGCTTTCCGGCTGACCCATGCCCTCCATGTTGTCAGACCGGAAGGGGTGCCGATGACCAGGGAAGGAGAGATTCGGGCAACTCGCACTAAGCATGCACTTACTGGACGCTTGACTCCGGGCGGTGCGAGGATGCGCGGCACCTGCCCAGTTCTCGCGTGGAAGGAGCCCGCTGCCATGCAGGGCGACCCCGAGGTCATCGAATTCCTCAACGAGCAGCTGACCGCCGAGCTGACCGCGATCAACCAGTACTTCCTGCACGCCAAGATGCAGGAGAACTTCGGCTGGACGAAGCTCGCGAAGTACACCCGCTCCGAGTCCTTCGACGAGATGAAGCACGCGGAGATCCTCACGGACCGGATTCTCTTCCTCGACGGCCTGCCGAATTACCAGCGGCTGTTCCATGTCCGGGTGGGCCAGACCGTCACCGAGATGTTCCAGGCCGACCGTCAGGTCGAGGTCGAGGCCATCGACCGGCTCAAGCGCGGTATCGAGCTCATGCGCAACAAGGGCGACATCACGTCGGCGAATATCTTCGAGGACATCCTCGCGGACGAGGAGCACCACATCGACTATCTCGACACCCAGCTGGAACTGATCGAGAAGCTCGGGGAAGCGCTCTACATCGCCCAGGTCATCGAGCAGCCGAGCTGAGCGAGCGGCCGGATGCCCGCTCTCCGCGGCGACCCGACCGGCACGGGGAGATCACTCGCGCCCCTGAGGGCTACGCGGCCTCCGAAAGCGCCGCGGGCGCCACGGCGCCCGCCTCCGCGGCCAGCGGCTCGGACGCGCCGCTGTCGATGAGCTCCCGGCGGGGGCAGTCCCCACGGCCGAGCAGCGACTGGATACGGCGCACACAGCCGCCGCAGTCGGTGCCCGCCTTGCAGGCGGAGGCGATCTGGCGGGGCGTGCAGGCGCCCGTGTCCGCGTGCTCGCGGACCTGCTTCTCGGTGATCCCGAAGCAAGAGCAGACGTACACGCGGTTCACCTCCGGTGGGATGCCCCACCGATCCGAGTGATCTTGAGTGAGGTAACCCTTACCTTACCTGGCCCGGCAGGGGCTGCACAACGCAGTGGGGGGGGGGGGGGGGGGGGGGGGGGGGGGGGGGGGGGGGGGGGGGGGGGGGGGGGGGGGGGGG
>NZ_JBYISA010000073.1:0-13369 GCF_057708345.1 Streptomyces sp. bgisy130 | reverse complement strand
ACCCACCACAAACCCGGGGCCCCTCCCCAAACCCCACCCCTCCCGCCGACAGGCGAAAAAACAGAAGAGGTACGGCGGGGTCACCCGACAACGTGGGAATTCAGCGCCGAGGCGCGACCGTCACCTCAACCCGCTGGAATTCCTTCAGCTCCGAGTACCCGGTCGTCGCCATCGCCCGGCGCAACGCACCGAAGAAGTTCATCGAGCCGTCGGGGGTCGTGGACGGCCCGAGCAGCACCTCCTCCGTCGTGCCGACCGCACCAAGGTCCATCCGCTTGCCGCGCGGCACGTCCTCGTGCACCGCCTCCATGCCCCAGTGGTGGCCACGGCCCGGCGCGTCCGTGGCGCGGGCCAGCGGGGAGCCCATCATCACGGCGTCGGCGCCGCAGGCGATCGCCTTCGGGAGGTCACCGGACCAGCCCACCCCGCCGTCGGCGATGACGTGGACATAGCGGCCGCCGGACTCGTCCATGTAGTCGCGGCGCGCGGCGGCGACATCGGCGATCGCGGTCGCCATCGGGACCTGGATGCCGAGGACGTTCCGCGTGGTGTGCGCGGCGCCGCCGCCGAAGCCCACCAGCACACCCGCCGCGCCCGTACGCATCAGGTGCAGCGCCGCGGTGTACGTGGCGCAGCCGCCGACGATGACCGGGACATCCAGCTCGTAGATGAACTGCTTGAGGTTCAGCGGCTCGGCCGCCGAGGAGACATGCTCGGCCGAGACGGTGGTGCCGCGGATCACGAAGATGTCCACGCCCGCGTCGACGACGGCCTTGGAGAACTGCGCCGTACGCTGCGGCGACAGCGCGGCGGCGGTGACCACGCCGGCGTCCCGCACCTCCTTGATGCGCTGCCCGATCAGCTCTTCCTTGATCGGCGCGGCGTAGATCTCCTGGAGCCGCTTGGTGGCCGTGGCGCCGTCCAGCTCCGCGATCTCGGCGAGCAGCGGCTCCGGGTCCTCGTACCGAGTCCACAGACCCTCCAGGTTGAGGACGCCCAGGCCGCCCAGCTCACCGATGCGGATCGCGGTCTGCGGCGAGACCACCGAGTCCATGGGAGCGGCCAGGAACGGCAGCTCGAAGCGGTAGGCGTCGATCTGCCAGGCGATCGAGACCTCCTTCGGGTCGCGGGTGCGGCGACTGGGTACGACGGCGATGTCGTCGAACGCGTATGCCCGGCGGCCGCGCTTGCCGCGCCCGATCTCGATCTCAGTCACGTGTGTGGCCTTTCCTCTACGTCTGCGGTTCCAGTATCCCCGACACGCCGGAGCCCGCGGCCGGGGTGCGGCCGCGGGCATCGGTGCTCGGTGCTGTCATCCGGTCGCCGTCGACCGGGGACGCTCAGCGACGAGAGTAGTTGGGCGCCTCGGTGACCATCTGGACGTCGTGCGGGTGGCTCTCCTTGAGACCGGCCGCGGTGATCCGGACGAAGCGGCCCTTCTCCTTGAGCTCGGGGATGTCGGCGGAGCCGACGTAGCCCATGGAGGCGCGCAGACCGCCGATCAGCTGGTGGGCGACCGAGGCGAGCGGGCCGCGGTAGGGCACCTGGCCCTCGATGCCCTCGGGCACCAGCTTGTCCTCGGAGAGCACGTTGTCCTGGAAGTAGCGGTCCTTGGAGAAGGAGCGGGCCTGGCCGCGGGACTGCATCGCGCCCAGCGACCCCATGCCGCGGTACGACTTGAACTGCTTGCCGTTGATGAAGACCATCTCGCCGGGCGACTCCTCGCAGCCGGCCAGCAGCGAGCCCAGCATGACGGTGTCCGCACCGGCCGCGATGGCCTTGGCGATGTCACCGGAGAACTGGAGCCCGCCGTCACCGATCAGCGGCACGCCCGCGGCGTTCGCGGCCTGCGCGGCCTCGTAGATCGCGGTGACCTGCGGGACGCCGACACCGGCGACGACGCGGGTGGTGCAAATGGAGCCGGGGCCGACACCGACCTTGATGCCGTCGGCGCCCGCGTCGATCAGCGCCTGGGCGCCGTCGCGGGTGGCGACATTGCCGCCGACGACATCGACGCTGATGTTGGACTTGACCTTGGCGATCATGTCGAGGATGCCGCGGCTGTGGCCGTGCGCGCTGTCGACGACGAGGAAGTCGGCACCGGCCTCGACCAGCGCCTGCGCCCGCTCGTACGCCTCGCCGCCGACGCCCACCGCGGCACCGACGACCAGCCGGCCCTCGGCGTCCTTGGCGGCGTTCGGGTACTTCTCCGCCTTGACGAAGTCCTTGACGGTGATCAGGCCCTTGAGCACACCCGCGTCGTCGACCAGCGGCAGCTTCTCGATCTTGTGGCGGCGCAGCAGCTCGATGGCGTCCTCGCCGGAGATGCCGACCTTGCCGGTGACCAGCGGCATCGGGGTCATGACCTCGCGGACCTGACGGCTGCGGTCCATCTCGAAGGCCATGTCGCGGTTGGTCACGATGCCCAGCAGCTTGCCCGCGGCGTCCGTCACCGGCACACCGCTGATGCGGAACTTGGCACACAGCGCGTCGGCATCGGCGAGCGAGGCGTCCGGGCGGACCGTGATCGGGTCGGTGACCATGCCGGACTCGGAGCGCTTGACCAGGTCGACCTGGTTGGCCTGGTCCTCGATGGACAGATTGCGGTGGAGCACGCCCGCGCCGCCCTGCCGCGCCATCGCGATGGCCATCCGCGCCTCGGTGACCTTGTCCATCGCCGCGGACAGCAGCGGGATGTTCACCGTGACGTTGCGCGAGACCCGGGATGCGGTGCTCACCGCGTTCGGCAGCACCTCCGACGCACCCGGCAGCAGCAGCACGTCGTCGTATGTCAGCCCGAGCATGGCGAATTTGGCGGGCATACCGTCGACGTTGTCACTCATGACACCTTCCCCAATGCTCTTGCCTCAGCGCGGACTCCCATGCTAACGGCCTAATGGGGTGGCCCATTCCACGAGCGATGAGGGCCTCGTCACTTGTGCTTTTCTACGGCGACATCCGGCCGTTTCCGACCGGGAACCGCTACTGCTCGGCCAGCGCCCGCAGCCTGCTCAGCGCACGGTGCTGGGCCACCCGCACCGCGCCGGGAGACATCCCCAGCATCTGCCCGGTCTCCTCGGCCGTCAGCCCGACGGCGACCCGCAGCAGCACCAGCTCACGCTGGTTCTCCGGAAGATTCGCCAGCAGCTTCTTGGCCCACTCGGCGTCGCTGCTCAGCAGCGCCCGCTCCTCGGGGCCGAGGGAGTCGTCCGGCTGCTCGGGCATCTCGTCGGACGGCACGGCCGTGCTGCCCGGATGCCGCATGGCGGCCCGCTGGAGATCGGCGACCTTGTGGCCGGCGATCGCGAAGACGAATGCCTCGAAAGGCTTGCCGGTGTCGCGGTAGCGCGGCAGCGCACAGAGCACCGCGACACATACTTCCTGCGCCAGATCCTCGACGAAGTGCCGGGCATCACCCGGCAGCCGCGACAGCCGGGTACGGCAGTAGCGCAGGGCGAGGGGGTGCACATGGGCCAGAAGATCGTGGGTGGCCCGCTGGTCCCCCTCTACGGCGCGTGCGACGAGATCGCCGATTTCCTGCTTCCCGTCATCGCGCATCGGACCATGGTGCCTTGGCGCCGCGCGATCCGCGGCATCAGGTCCGCACTTGTGCACTGAAGCGTTATGAGCGGCAGGTGCGCCGGCTGATGTCATGTCCTGCGCCCTCCCCTCGTGCCCGACCGACCCGTCCCCGAGGAACTCCATACCCCCAAGGATGCGGCACCGCGCGGCGAATCGGACCGCGGTCGTACGCCGACGGTCGCGGGGCGCTCTGCCGCCCCGCCCGCCACACGGCGGGCGGGGATCTGCACTCCCCCGCATCGCTGCACGTCACAACGCCTTAGCGGACCAGTCCCCAGCGGAAGCCCAGGGCCACCGCATGCGCCCGGTCCGAGGCGCCGAGTTTCTTGAAAAGGCGCCGGGCATGGGTCTTGACCGTGTCCTCCGAGAGGAACAGCTCACGGCCGATCTCGGCGTTGGAGCGGCCGTGACTCATGCCCTCCAGCACCTGGATCTCGCGCGCGGTGAGCGTCGGCGCGGCACCCATCTCGGCCGACCGCAGCCGGCGCGGGGCGAGCCGCCACGTCGGATCCGCGAGCGCCTGGGTCACCGTCGCCCGCAGCTCGGCGCGCGAGGCGTCCTTGTGCAGATAGCCGCGGGCACCGGCGGCGACCGCGAGCGCGACCCCGTCCAGATCCTCGGCCACCGTGAGCATGATGATCCGGGCGCCCGGGTCCGCCGACAGCAGCCGTCGCACGGTCTCGACACCGCCGAGACCGGGCATCCGTACGTCCATCAAAATCAGATCCGAACGATCGGCACCCCAGCGGCGGAGGACTTCCTCGCCGTTGGCCGCGGTCGTCACGCGCTCGACGCCGGGCACGGTCGCAACCGCCCGACGGAGCGCCTCTCGGGCAAGCGGGGAGTCGTCGCAGACGAGGACGGATGTCATGACCGCCCTCCGCAGCTGATGCGCGTCACCTTGAGCCTCCAGGCTGGTACGTATCGTCACCTGAGCGATTGACGGCCCTCGGACATTTGCCCGGGGTCTACCTCTGCCAACCGCCTCCGCACTCTCAACGACGGTCACTCGAAAGAGTTACGGCTTCGGCGACCGAGTTCAGCACGCTCCGTGAGGAGCCGGATACGCAGACGACTCAATGGGCGACCGGCATCCGCGCGTGCACCCTATGCCCTATTTGGCTCTCTTTCTTCCATTTTCGTGGTGACTATGACTAGATTCGCAATGAGTCATATTTACATCTACTTCGACAGTAGATGTACCGTCGTGAGCACCGAGCCCGAATCAGCATCGCTTCGAGGGGACAAGCAATGGCAGATTTCTCCCGCCTCCCGGGCCCGAACGCAGACCTCTGGGACTGGCAGCTGCTGGCCGCCTGCCGTGGCGTGGACAGCTCGCTGTTCTTCCATCCCGAAGGTGAGCGCGGAGCGGCCCGCAGCGCGCGTGAGACATCGGCGAAGGAGGTCTGTATGCGCTGCCCGGTACGGGCCGAGTGCGCGGCGCATGCACTGGCCGTTCGTGAGCCCTACGGGGTGTGGGGCGGGCTGACGGAGGACGAGCGCGAGGAACTCATGGGCCGGGCCCGGCACCGGCTGGTCCCCGCCTCTTCCATGACCGGCCACCCGGGCGCCTCCGGCGCCTGACACCCCGGGAGCGGACCGCTCCTGAAGAAACGTTCCTGCACGGCGGCCGACCCAGCGCCCCCGCGCCGTCAGCGCCCCGCGGCGTCCACCAGCTTGTCGAGCGTGGCCTCGACGGCGGGGACCTGCGCCAGATCCGGCAGGGTGAGCGCGACGATCTCGCGGTGCACGGCAGGCTCCAGACGGACCGCCGTCGCCCCCTTGGGACGCACCGACGCGAGGGTGAGCTCCGGCAGCGCGGCGACTCCCAGACCGGCCCCGACCAGGCCGATGACCGCCGGATAGTCGTCCGTCGCGAAGTCGATCCGCGGGGTGAAGCCCGCGCTCTCACAGACCTCCACGAGATGCCTGCGGCAGCGGGGACAGCCCGCGATCCACGGTTCGTCGGCCAGCTCGGCGAAGCGCGCGACGCCCTCCTTCGCCAGCCGGTGACCGGCCGGCACCAGCCCGACCAGCCGGTCCGCCAGGATCGGGCGCACCACCAGGTCGTCCCACTCCGCACCGGCCGCCGGGTCCGCGCCGCGCACCTCGGGGTAGCGGAAGGCCAGCGCGATCTCGCAGTCCCCGTTGCGCAGCATCTCGATCGAGCGCGGCGGCTCGGCCTCGACCAGCGAGACCCGGGTGCCCGGATGCGCGGCCCGCATCGTCGCCAGGGCCGTCGGCACCAGCGTCGAGCTGCCGGAGGGGAACGACACCAGCCGCACCCGTCCTGCGCGCAGGCCCGCGATGGCGGCGATCTCCTCCTCGGCGGCGGTGAGCCCGGCCAGGATGCCGACGGCGTGCCGTACGAGCGCGTCACCCGCCTGGGTCAGCCGCATCTCGCGGCCCGCGCGGACCAGCAGCGGGGTGCCGGCGGACTGCTCCAGCGCCTTCATCTGCTGGCTGACGGCCGGCTGGGTACAGCCCAGTTCGCGCGCGGCGGCGGAGAACGAGCCGGTCCTGGCGACGGCGCGCAGCACACGGAGGTGACGGGCCTCGATCATCTTTCGAGCATAAGCGCCGCTTGGATCGATCGGGAAAAATTGCGTCATTGCTTTTGGGGAACACGGCCACGGGAGAGCCCTTAGCGTGAGCGAGGGCGCGCATGAGCTGGGACGACGCCGGCGGAGCCGGTCCCCGAGCGCGTGGTACGACCGAGCAACGGAGCACGGAATGAAGCTGCTGAGCGTGAATGTGGGGCGGCCCACCCCGTCCCGGCACACCGACGCCGAGGGCGGTACGGGCATCGACAAGCGGCCCGTGGACGGCCCGGTGGCGGTCGCCGCCCCCGGTCCCAAGGGCGTCGGCGGCAGTGGGCTGGACGGTGACGCGGTGGTCGATCTGCGGCATCACGGCGGCGACGACCAGGCCGTGTACGCCTACGCCCGGGAGGATCTGGACGACTGGCAGCGGGAGCTGGGCCGCGAGCTGGCCAACGGGGCGTTCGGCGAGAACTTCACCACGTCGGGCGTCGAGGTCACCGGCGCCCGTATCGGCGAGCGCTGGCGGGTGGGGCCGCGGCTGCTGCTGGAGGTGAGCGGTCCGCGGATTCCCTGCCGCACGTTCCAGGGGTGGCTCGGGGAGCGGGGCTGGCTGCGGCGGTTCACCCAGGCCGCGGTGCCCGGTGCGTATCTGCGGGTGATCGAGCCGGGCGAGATCCGCGCCGGGGACGCCGTCGAGGTGGTGCACCGGCCGGATCACGAGGTGACGATCGAGATGGTGTTCCGGGCCCTGACGACCCGGCGGGAGCTGCTGCCGCGGCTGCTGGAGGCGGGTACGGCGCTGCCGGAGGAGGCGCGGCACAAGGCGCGGAAGTATGCGGAGCGGGCGGCGGGTTGAGCGGGCCCGCCGGGCGCGGGGCGGCGGGGCCCGGAGCGGGCGGCGGAGGATCTGCCTCCGGTGGGCCGTGGGGCGGCCGCGTCACCGGGGGTTGGGGCTCGGGCGCCGTGCCCGGGGCGGATAGCGTGCCCGTATGACGACTGCATTGATCACGGGAGCGACGGCGGGCATCGGGGCGGCGTTCGCCCGGCGGCTCGCGAGTGACGGCCACAGCGTGGTGCTGGTGGCCCGCGACGAGAAGCGACTGCGCGAGCAGGCCACCGAGTTGCACGACCGGCACGGCATCGAGGCGGAGGTGCTGAGCGCCGATCTCGCCACCGAGGAGGGCATCGCCGCCGTCGAGGCCCGGCTCTCGGACGCCAAACACCCGGTGGACCTGCTGGTGAACAACGCCGGTTTCGGCAACAAGGGCGAGTACCTCGAGGTCTCGATGGCCGATGAGCTGACGATGCTCAAGGTGCACTGTGAGGCGGTACTGCGGCTGACCACGGCCGGGGTGCGCGGGATGCGGGACCGGCGGCGCGGCGCGGTGGTCAATGTGGCGTCGGTGGCGGCGTTCGTCCCGCGGGGCACCTACGGCGCGAGCAAGGCCTGGGTCGTGCAGTTCACCCAGGGGGCGGCGCGCGATCTGGCGGGCAGCGGCGTGCGGTTGATGGCGCTGTGCCCGGGGTTCGTACGGACCGAGTTCCACGAGCGGGCCGGGATGGGGACGGACAACATCCCCGGGTGGATGTGGCTGGACGCGGACAAGCTGGTCGATGCCGCGATGAAGGACCTGACGCGGGGGAAGTCGCTGTCCATTCCGGATCCGCGGTACAAGGCGCTGATGGGCGCGGTGAAGCTGGCGCCCCGTGGCGTGCTGGGGGGACTGACGTCCCGTACCGGCCGTAAATACGGGCCCCGCTGACGCCGGGTCAGCCGGCCCGTTGCCGGGGGCGGCGGCGGGGTGGTGCCATGGCCGTGGCGCGCGGGGCGGGGCGGTGGGGTGCGAGGACAGGGCACCCACGGGCCCGTCCCCCGCGGGACGGCACAGGACGCACAGTGACGCGAACCGGCCGGCGACGCGCGACGCGGGACGAGCGGGGCGCGACGACGGGCGACCGCGAAGGAGGTCCGTTCAGCACTATGCACCCCACCTCTGACAGTCTCCCGGGACCTGCGGAAACGCCACCGGTCCGGCCCGGCGTCCTGCTCTCGATGGGGCCGGGCGTCGCCGGCCGGCTGCTCGGCGCCCGCCACCACACCCGGCTCGCGGCCCTGGCCCGTACGGACCCGCACCTGGTCGCCCACGAGCTGGCCGACCCCACCCCCGAGGTCGCCGCCGCCCTCGCCGGCGCCGAGGTGCTGCTCACCTGCTGGGGCGCGCCACCGCTGACCGACCGGGTGCTGGCCGCGGCCCCCCGGCTGCGGGCCGTCGTGCACGCCGCCGGATCGGTCAAGCACCACCTCACCGACGCCTGCTGGGACCGCGGTATCGCCGTCAGTTCGGCCGCCGCCGCCAACGCCCTCCCGGTCGCCGAATACACCCTCGCCGCGATCCTCTTCGCCAACAAGCGCGTCCTGCACGCCGCCCACCGCTATCGCGGCCTGCGCGCGCCGCACGACTGGCCGGACGAACTCGCCGGGGCCGGCAACTACCGCCGCACCGTCGGCGTCATCGGCGCCTCCCGTATCGGCCGCCGAGTCATCGAGCTGCTGCGCCCGTTCGACCTGCGCGTCCTGCTGTACGACCCGCATGTGGACGCCGCCGAGGCCACCCGGCTCGGCGCGGCCGCCGTTCCGCTCGACGCGCTCTGCGCCGACAGCGACCTCGTCACCGTGCACGCCCCGCAGCTGCCCGCCACCCGCCATCTGCTCGGCGCCCGGCAGCTGGCCCTGATGCCGGACGGCGCGACCCTGATCAACACCGCCCGCGGCTCGCTGGTCGACGAGGCGGCCCTGCTGCCCGAACTGGTCACCGGCCGGCTGTACGCGGTCCTCGACGTCACCGAGCCCGAACTCCCGCGCCCCGGTTCGCCGTTGTACGACCTGCCGAACGTGCTGCTGACCCCGCATGTGGCGGGCTCACTGGGCACCGAGCTCCACCGCCTGGCCGACCACGCCCTCGACGAACTCGAACGCTACGGCCGGGGCCGCCCGTTCCTCACCCCCGTACGCCGCGAGGAGCTGCACCACTCGGCGTGAACCGGGCCCGGCCGGCGGGGAGTCCGGCGCCCGGCAGGGGCCCCGCCCGCGCCCCGGAAACCCTGAGACCCGGCCCCCGCCAAGCGGGAACCGGGTCTCGGGTGAAGCGGTCCGACATCAGCCGAGGTGACGGCTCACGTCAGTGCGCGGCGACTGGCGTCAGTGCGCGTGGCCGTGACCGTGACCGGCCTCCGGCTCCTCCTCGGCGGGCTTCTCGACGACCAGGGTCTCGGTCGTCAGCAGCAGCGAGGCGATCGACGCGGCGTTCTCCAGGGCGGAGCGGGTGACCTTGACCGGGTCGATGACGCCGGCCTTGACCAGGTCGCCGTACTCGCCGGTGGCGGCGTTGAAGCCGTTGCCCTTGTCCTGCTCGGCGACCTTCGCGGTGATGACGTAGCCCTCGAGACCGGCGTTCTCCGCGATCCAGCGCAGCGGCTCGACGACGGCGCGGCGGACGACGGCGACACCGGTGGCCTCGTCGCCCTCCTTGCCGAGGGAGCCCTCCAGCACCTTGGCGGCGTGGACCAGCGCGGAGCCACCACCGGAGACGATGCCCTCCTCGACCGCGGCGCGGGTCGCGGAGATGGCGTCCTCCAGACGGTGCTTCTTCTCCTTGAGCTCGACCTCGGTGGCCGCACCCACGCGGATGACGCAGACGCCACCGGCGAGCTTGGCGAGGCGCTCCTGGAGCTTCTCGCGGTCCCAGTCCGAGTCGGTGGACTCGATCTCGGCCTTGATCTGGGCCACCCGGCCGGTGACGTCCTCGGACTTGCCCCCACCGTCGACGATGGTGGTGTCGTCCTTGGTGACGGTCACCCGGCGGGCGGTGCCGAGCACGTCCAGACCGGCCTGGTCGAGCTTGAGGCCGACCTCCTCGGCGATGACGGTGGCACCGGTGAGGGTGGCCATGTCGCCGAGCATCGCCTTGCGGCGGTCACCGAAGCCGGGGGCCTTGACGGCCACGGCGTTGAAGGTGCCACGGATCTTGTTCACGACCAGGGTCGACAGGGCCTCGCCCTCGACGTCCTCGGCGATGATCAGCAGCGGCTTGGAGGCACCGGCCTGGATGACCTTCTCCAGCAGCGGCAGCAGGTCCTGGATCGAGGAGATCTTGCCCTGGTGGATCAGGATGTACGGGTCCTCGAGGACGGCCTCCATCCGCTCCTGGTCGGTGACCATGTACGGCGAGAGGTAGCCCTTGTCGAAGGCCATGCCCTCGGTGAAGTCCAGCTCCAGACCGAAGGTGTTGGACTCCTCGACGGTGATGACACCGTCCTTGCCGACCTTGTCCATCGCCTCGGCGATGAGCTCGCCGACCTGCTTGTCCTGCGCGGACAGACCGGCCACGGCAGCGATGTCGGACTTGTCGTCGATCGGACGGGCGGTGGCGAGAAGCTCGTCGGAGACGGCCTTGACGGCGGCGTCGATGCCCTTCTTCAGGGCGGCGGGGGAGGCGCCGGCGGCGACGTTGCGCAGACCCTCGCGGACCAGCGCCTGGGCCAGCACGGTGGCGGTGGTGGTGCCGTCACCCGCGATGTCGTTGGTCTTGGTCGCCACCTCCTTGACGAGCTGGGCGCCGAGGTTCTCGTACGGGTCGTCGACCTCGACCTCACGGGCGATGGTGACACCGTCGTTGGTGATGGTCGGCGCGCCGAACTTCTTGTCGATGACGACGTTGCGGCCCTTGGGGCCGATGGTCACCTTGACGGTGTCGGCAAGCTTGTTGACGCCGCGCTCAAGGGCGCGACGGGCGTCCTCGTCGAACTTCAGGATCTTCGCCATGGGTTGCTTCAAGTCCTCTCATTGCGATCCTCGGCCACGACGTGGGGACCGCTGTCGCTCAAACGAACTGCGCCCCTGCCCCGGGTTGTTTAGACGCGGGAACCAGGGGCGCAGATCACGGCAAAACTGGGTGACTTACTTCTCGACGATCGCGAGCACGTCGCGAGCCGAGAGAACGAGGTAGTCCTCGTTGTTGTACTTCACCTCGGTGCCGCCGTACTTGCTGTAGAGCACGACGTCGCCGACCTTCACGTCGAGCTCGACGCGCTTGCCGTCCTCGACCCGGCCCGGGCCCACGGCCAGGACGACGCCCTCCTGGGGCTTCTCCTTGGCGGTGTCCGGAATGACCAGGCCCGAAGCCGTGGTCTGCTCGGCGTCGAGCGGCTGGACCACGATGCGGTCCTCAAGCGGCTTGATGGCAACCTTGGAGCTGGTGGTCGTCACGATCCGACCTCCCCCTTCGGAGATCTCACGGGGTTAACTGTCTGAGGTGGCGACCAGGTGGATCCGTCGTCGCGGGTGCCGGACCTGCCCGTCGCTGTGTCTGGCACTCCCCACTGGAGAGTGCCAACGCCGAGACTATGACGCGGTTAGCACTCGGTCAAGCGGAGTGCCAGCGCGGCGGGCAGCTCTTCCCGCGACGCAGGTTGACCGGCCGTGCGCGGCCCCGTTTCCCCGGCCGGCCCGCCTTCGGCGATCATGGCCATCTACAGCGGGGGCGGGGCGGGTGACGAGGCAGGCAGCTTCCCGCCAAATCGGACATGCCTTCCCCTTCCCTCGCAACCACGCCCTCGGCTGCCTCGTCTCCTTCCTCGATTGCCTGGCGGACGAACCGGGCCCCGTACCCGGCCGGCCGGCGGCCTCGACAAGATGGCGGAGGACAAGCCGTGCGTGCACCGACCAGAGTTCCCCGGAAGGCCCGGGTGCCGGAGCGGGATGTCGAGCGCACCATGACGTTCGCCGCGCTCGCCCAGGCCCCGGACCGGCGGAGAACCGAGGCCCGGCTGCTCGCCCTCGTCGTCCTGATCACGGTCTTCGGCTACACCTACACCGGCCTGTCGATGGGCGCCCTGCGCCCCGGCGGACTGGCGCTCTTCACCGCCGGCATGCTGTTCATGACGCTGGTCCCGCATCTGGTCCTGCGCCGCTACGCGCCCCGCGCCGATCCGCTGATCCTGCCGCTGGCCACCCTGCTGACCGGGATCGGCCTGGTGCTGCTGCACCGCCTGGACCTCACCTACGCACAGTCGCCCCGGCTGAAAACGGCCCAGGCGGCCAACGGCCAGCTGCTGTGGACGGTGATCGGGGTGGTGGTCTGCCTCGCCATCCTGCTGATGCTGCGCGATCACCGCATCCTCCAGCGCTACATCTATCTGACGATGGTGATCGCGCTGGTGCTGCTGATGGCCCCGGCCTTCTTCGGCGCCGACATGTACGGCGCCAAGCGCTGGATCCTGCTGGGGCCGCTGTCGTTGCAGCCCGGCGAGTTCGTGAAGATCATGATCTCGGTGTTCTTCGCGGGCTATCTCACCGTCAACCGCGACGCCCTGGCGCTGGCCGGCCGCCGCGTCATGGGCATCCAGCTCCCCCCGGGGCGTCAGCTCGCGCCGATCTTCACGATCTGGGCGATCAGCCTGCTGGTGCTGATCTTCGAACGGGACCTGGGCACCTCGCTGATCTTCTTCGGCGTCTTCGTGATCATGCTCTACATGGCCACCGACCGCACCAGTTGGGTGGTGTGCGGCCTGCTGATGGCCACGGTCGGCGCGGCCGTCGTCGGCTCCCTCGAACCGCATGTCCACGGCCGGGTCACCGCCTGGCTCGACCCGATGCGCGCCTTCACCAAGGCGGGCCAGGCGGAGCACATGTCCGACCAGCTCGCCCAGGCCCTGCTCAGCTTCGGCAGCGGCGGCATCAGCGGCAGCGGCCTCGGCCAGGGCCACCCCGAGCAGATCGGCTTCGCCGGCAACAGCGACTTCATCCTCACCACCGTCGGCGAGGAGCTGGGCCTGGCCGGAGTGATGGCCGTGATCATGCTCTACGTACTCCTGGCCCAGCGCGGCCTCCGGGTCGCCCTGAGCGCCCGCGACCCCTTCGGCAAACTCCTCGCGGCCGGCCTCTCCGGCGCACTCCTCCTCCAGGTCTTCGTCGTCTCCGGCGGCGTCACCGGCCTCATCCCCCTCACGGGCAAGGCCCTCCCCTTCCTCGCCAAGGGGGGCTCCTCGTTGGTCGCCAATTGGGTCATGGTCGCGCTGTTACTCCGCATCAGCGATCACGCGCAGCGGCGGCGTGAGCCGGTCTAATTTCTTCCCACGTTTTCGGCTGTCCCGCCGTGTTGGTTGCTCGCCGTCTGTTGCCCGCTTGCGCGGTGCACCCGCCGTTGCGCCTGCGGCGGGCCGGTCCGCTGCGCGGGGCTGTCGGG
>NZ_JBYISA010000072.1:0-13411 GCF_057708345.1 Streptomyces sp. bgisy130 | reverse complement strand
GTGCCTCGTCGAATCGGCGCGACACACGGCATTCAGGAAAGTTCGAGCGAAAGGTATGTACATGCGGTTCGTCGTCGGGATGACGGGCGCCACGGGCGCGATTCTGGGCATCCGACTGCTGGAGGAGCTACGCCGGCAGCCGGACGTGGAGACACACCTGGTCATGAGTCGCTGGGCGCGGGCGACCATTGAGCTGGAGACCTCGTGGACGGCGCGGCAGGTCGCGAAACTGGCGGATGTGGTGCACGGTCCCGAGGATCAGGCGGCCGCTGTCTCCAGCGGCTCGTTCCGCACCGACGGCATGGTGATTCTGCCGTGCAGTGCCAAGACACTCGCTGCGATCCGGGCCGGTTACGGAAGTGACCTCGTGTCACGGGCGGCAGATGTCACTCTCAAGGAACGGCGTCCCCTGGTGCTCGGCGTGCGGGAGACCCCGCTGTCGGCCATTCACCTGGAGAACATGCTGGCCCTCTCCAGGATGGGAGTGACGATCCTGCCGCCCATGCCGGCCTTCTACAACAAGCCCGCATCGATGGACGACATCGTGGATCACATAGTCGCCCGCGTCATGGACCAGTTCGGCCTCGACAGCCAACGCGCGGTGCGCTGGCAGGGGCCTTCCACCGCGCGCGGCGATGACGTCCCGCGCCACCCAGCCCGGACGCGGCCCCTGCCTGAACCACAGCTGTGATGCCCTGGCCCCCGGCATCCGGTCAGTGCCACATGACGCCACGTCAGCTGACGTCAACGGGCCAACCGGGCTTCCACCAGAGGTGCGGCCAGCTGGAAGTCCTGGGTCACGGTGCTGGATGCGTCAATCAGAACCCTCCGCACCGATGGCAAGTGCTCAGGCATGCTGGCCAGGACGAGTACGTAACCCTCGGGCAAGCCGGTCGCTGCGTACTCACCGTTGGCGTCCGTTCGAGCGCGGAGCAGCTCGCGACCATGACCGGCGGTCACCGTGAGCACGGCACCGGCCACCGGGAAGCCGGAGTCATCGACGACGCGGCCGACGAGGAGCGGCTCCTGCTCTCCGAAATGGTGATGATGCGGAGTCAGTCCGGTTGGCGCCGGCAACTCCATTGAGGGGTCGTCCACCGGAGCGGGCTGCTGGATCGGTGCTTCGTTCCCTGCTTCCTGCGCGCGTAGTGTCCGGCGCTGTTTCACCCAGCCCAGCAGGATGAGCGCCAAACCGCCAACGGCCCACCCGGTCAGCGCCAGTGTGGGCCGGGCGAGCTTGGTGTTACCCAGGTAGGCAACCGAGCGCAGGGCATCGACCGCATTGCCCAGCGGCAAGATCGGATGCAGGAATCGGAAGAATCCCGGAACCATGGCCACCGGCACCGTCCCTCCGCTGGAGGGCATGCCGAGCAGCATGAAGAGCGTCGCTGCCACCCCGGGGAAGAAGCGCCCGAAGAACGGCACCAGTCCGTAGGCAGTGAGTGACACCGCCTGGGTGAGAAGGAAGAGGTAGAGCAGGAGCAGCGGGTGCTCCGGCAGTGCATGCAGCCAGTAGACGCTGGACACGTAGGACAGGCCCGCGATCAGTACGCCGCAGCCCAGAAAGGTGAGGCATTGCCGACGCCGGTTGAAGCCCACCGCCCGTTGCATGCCGACCACCACGAAGTAGCAGGGCAGCGTGCAGGCCAGCGCCGCGTAGGTGGCAGTGGTTCCCGAGGCGTCTCCCGGCAGGGTCGCCGCCAGTTCGTGAACATGTAGTGCCTTGCCTGCGTGACGGGCGGCCCCGGTGAACGCGTTCTGCAGGACGGACTCCAGTGCTACTCCATCAGCCTTGGCCCCGTACAGCTGGAACGCCTTTCCCTGCGGCTCCAGCGCGGCCACCGCGTCCTGGTGGGTCACCGCGGACACGGCGTCCCGCACTGTACTGACCGGCTCGAGGTCGAACGCTCCGGGCGTCACCCCGTCGAGGCCTTCCTGCAACTGCGCGGTCGACTGCCGCGACGCGGCCACCGCCACCTTGATGTGGTGCGGGATGGGCTGGTGGAAGGCGACCAGGTAGCTGAAGAGCAGTCCGGCCAGGAAGAGCGCGGGCAGCCAGAGGTTCTCTGCGAGCGTCCGGGCGGTGGGTGCCAGGGACAATCGCCGCCGTGAGATGGCGGGGGATCGGTGTGCGTGTGCCATGTCTTGGCGTCTTCCTCGGAGGGTTCGGCAGAGCGCTTACGAATTCTTGCGTTCTTGCACCTATGCAAGATTACAGTAATGTAATGATCCCTCGGCGATATCCTTCGGAGGGGTATGCGAGGTGTACGACGCGAGAAGAGACGGCTCATGGACCTGCGGCACACGTCCCCCGGACTCCGGGAGCGCAAGAAGCTGGAGACCCGAGCGGCCCTGCGCAGGGCCGCCATTGAGTTGTCCCTTGAGCACGGTCCCTCGGCCGTGACGGTCAATGAGATCTGCGCGGCCGCCAACGTTTCCCCCCGCACGTTCTTCAACTACTTCGAGAGCAAGGAGGAGGCGCTCTTCGCCTGGGATCAGCAGCTCACCGCAGAGTTGGTGGGACGGCTCTCCCGGCAGCCAAGCACCGTTCCCGCGCTCGCCGCGCTACGCCTGGCCATGCTCGAAACCCTGCCCAGCTTCGGCGCGGACGCCAACTGGGCCGCGCGTACCGAGCTGCTCGCGGCCCATCCCGAGCTGCACATCAAGCTCGCCGACTGCATCCGCCGCATCGAGCAGTCGCTCAGCAAGGAATTGGCCCGACGCCTCGGGGTGCCGGTCGACAGCATCTTCCCTCAACTGCTCTCGGGGGCCGCGATGACAGCCCTGCGCGCGGCCCTCCTGGCCTGGACGCCCGGCTCCGATCGCGAGACCCTCCAGGCTCTGGTTGCCGAGGCCTTCGACCTTCTTGCCGCCGGGCTGCCGAATCCGCGTTAAGCGCCCGATCGGCGCTGCCGAACGCGCGGTTGAGGGTGGCGGATTCGGGTGCTCGCGGGCGTTTCACCCTCCGAGCCGTGGCTGGTGTGGACGTCTGTCCCGCCTGGGCTCAGCTGCGTGTTCACGGCGTGGTGGTGAGTTTGGTCAGCAGTTGTTGAAGCTGCTCGCGCTCCTGTGGTGTGAGGCGGGCCAGCAGGAGGGTGTCCACTTCGCCGGCCACGGGGAAGACGTTGCGGATCTCTTGGTCGCCTTCGTCGGTGAGGTGGACAAGGCGGCGGCGCCGGTCGTCGGGGTCGACGGCGCGGGTGATCAGGCCGCGCTGTTCCAGGCGTAGGAGGACGGCGGCGAGGGTGGCCTTGTCGATGCCGGCCGCGGTGGCCACGGCGGACTGCTCGATGCCGGGTTGTTCGCCGACGGCGCTCAGCGCCGCGTACTGAGGCTTGGTCAGGTGCGGGAACCGGGTCTGCCAGTGGGCGTTGTGCTCCTGCAGTGCCCGCCTCATCAGGTGGAACGACTTGTGGCGCATCTCGGGAACCGGCTGCCCGGCGGTGCCCTGGTCGCGGGCGCTGGACGGTCCTTGCTGCCTCTGCATGCCCCCATGTTAGTGTGCAAACGAATCGTTCGTGCACATTCGATTTGTGGACGAACGAGTTCCCTGCTGCTGGGAGGCGGTCATGCGGTTGATTGTCGGAATGACCGGAGCGACCGGCGCCCCGTTCGGGGTGCGCCTGCTGGAGGTCCTGCGTGAGCTGGACGGGGTGGAGACGCACCTCGTGCTCAGCCGGTGGGCTCGCGCCACGATCGAGCTGGAGACTCCGTACACGGCCCGCGAGGTGACCAAGCTGGCCGACGTGACCTACGGGGCGGCGGATCAGGCCGCGGCGATCTCGTCGGGCTCCTTTCGTACCGACGGGATGATCGTCGTCCCGTGCAGCATGAAGACCCTCGCCGGTATCCGGGCCGGCTACGCCGAGGGTCTGGTGGGGCGGGCCGCCGACGTGGTGCTCAAGGAGCGCAGGAAGCTCGTCGTGGTGCCGAGGGAGACCCCGCTCAGCGAGATCCATCTGGAGAACATGCTCGCCCTCTCCCGCATGGGCGCGGTGATGGTGCCGCCCATGCCCGCCTTCTACAACCACCCCGCCACTCTTGACGATGTCGTCGACCACATCGTCGCCCGCGTCCTGGATCAGTTCGGCCTGTCCGCCCCGGGGCCCGTCGCTGGAGCGGCTTGGCCGACGCCCGGCGGACCGATGGTGCACAGCTCGCCGACCAGCCTCGCGGAACTCACTGGACCGATTGAGAGGAAGAGACCCATGCCGTATGACGATCTGCGTTCCTACCTGGCGGAGTTGGACCGCCATGGCCAGCTGTTGCGCATCACCGAGGAGGTGGCTGCGGAGCCGGACCTGGCCGCTGCCGCCAACGCCGCGCCGCGCCTGGGGGACAACGCTCCCGCGCTGTTCTTCGACAACGTCACCGGGTTCACCGATGCCAAGGTCGCGTTGAACGTGCACGGCTCGTGGCCCAACCACGCCCTCGCTCTGGGCCTGCCGCCGGCCACGGGCGCGAAGGAGCAGGTCGAGGAGTTCAGCCGCCGCTGGCGGGAGAGCTTCCCCGTCGAACCGGAGCGCCGCAGCGACCCGCTGTGGGCGCAGGAGTCACTCGACGGGGGCGAGGTCGACCTGTTCAAGGTGCTGCCCCTGTTCCGACTCAACGACGGCGATGGCGGTTTCTACCTCGACAAGGCTGCCGTCGTCACCCGCGACCCGGAGGATCCGGAGAACTTCGACAAGCAGAACGTCGGCGTCTACCGCATGCAGGTCAAGGGCCGCAACCGGCTCAACCTGCTGCCGGTCCCCGTGCACGATGTCGCCATCCACCTGCGCAAGGCCGAGGAACGCGGCGAGGATCTGCCGATCGCCATCGCGCTGGGCAACGAACCGGTGATCTCCATCGTCGCCTCCACGCCGCTCGGCTACGACACGTCCGAGTACCACCTGGCCGGCGCGCTGCGCGGCGCGCCCGCCCCCATCGCCACCGCCCCGCTGACCGGGCTGGATGTCCCCTGGGGCAGTGAAGTCGTCCTGGAAGGCGTCGTCGAAGCGCACACCCGTGAGGCCGAGGGCCCGTTCGGGGAGTTCACCGGCCACTACTCCGGTGGCCGGAGCATGCCCGTGGTGCGCATTGACAAGATCTCCTACCGCCGCAGCCCGATCTTCGAAAGCCTCTACCTCGGGATGCCCAGGACCGAGATCGACTACATGGTCGCCGCCAGCACGTGCGCACCGATCTACCAGCAGCTCAAGGCGGAATTCCCCGAAGTCCAAGCGGTCAACGCCACCTACACCCACGGACTGCTCGCCATCATCTCCACCAAGAAGCGCTTGGGCGGCTTCGCCAAGGTCATCGGCACCCGGGCCATGAGTACCCCCCACGGCCTGGGCTACTGCAAGATCGTCATCGTCGTCGACGAAGACGTCGACCCCTTCGACCTCCCCCAGGTGATGTGGGCGCTGTCCACCAAGGTCAACCCGGCGGGCGACCTGGTCACGCTGCCGAACTTCCCCGTGGTGGGGCTCGACCCGGGCTCCGATCCGGCCGGCATCACCCACAAGCTCGTCATCGACGCCACCACTCCAGTCGCACCCGACGACCGCGGCCGCTACGGCCAGCCCGTCACCGACCTGCCCGAGATGGCCGAGTGGGCGGCGAAGCTGCACGCCCTGCGCGCCGCGGTCTGATCCCCGTACCCCCTGTATCTGGAGGCTCACCATGACCTGCCCCCGCTGTGCAGCCGCCCGCACCGAGCAGCTGGCCACTTCACCGGTCCCTGGCGCCTGGGACGTACTACAGTGCCGGACCTGCTTGTACACCTGGCGCACCACCGAACCGGTCCGCCGCACCAGCCGCGACGCCTACCCGGAGGAGTTCCGCATGACCCGGTCCGACTCCACTCCCGGCGACGCCCTGGCCCGCACCACCCGGTGACGCCCGGCCGCCCCGGCATCGGTCGGGGCGGCACCGGTCGGGGCGGCACCCCCGTTGGCCTGGGGAGGTTTGTCCTGTCCCTGGCGGCCTGTGCCAAGATTCGCCTGGAGCCTCACCGCGTGGCCCCGCTGGCTACCCGCCGGTGCTGCAACGATTCGGAGACACCGCGGCCATGCCCGAGCAGTCCCTCGCCGACACTCCGATGCACTTGTTGCGTCGCGCGCTGCAACAGCTCACTGCGGTCTGGCAAGCAGAGGTTCCCGACCTCACGGCCCCCCAGTACGCCGTCCTCACCGTTCTCGTCGACTCACCCGGCAGCACCCAGGTGGAGCTCTGCAGGGCCACCGCGATCGACCGGTCCACCATGGCCACCATGCTCGACAGACTCGCCTCCCGTGGTTGGGTCACTCGCGAGGTCGACCCCGCCCACCGCCGCCGGCACCAGGTCCGGCTGACTTCCGAAGGCCATGACCTGCTGCGTCGTGTCGCCCCCGCGGCCGCCCGCGTCAACAGCTGGCCGGTCGAGCGGCTCGGCGCTCAGCGACTGGAGGAGCTCCTGCCGCTGCTGCGGGAGCTTGCCGGGGTGGAGGAGGAACGCGGCGACTGAGAGTCGCCCGACAGGCGGTCCCTCGGTCCGCGCGGGCGTTCGCCGACATGACCAACAACCCCTGGGACCCAGCCTGTTCGGCGGATGCAGCTGCGGTGGGCGGCCGCCGTGGACGTCCCGCTCACCCGTCATCGGGATACGCCCCCAGGGACGCCTTGAAGGGGCTGCTCAGTCCAGATGGTCTTTCCGCGAGGGCCGTAGCGGCAGCCCCAGCGGGTGGTCAGCTGGGCGACGAGGAACAAGCCGCGGCCTCCTTCGTCGGTGGACCGGGCCCGGCACAGCCGGGGCTGGGTGTTGCTGCCGTCGGATACTTCACAGACCAGGATGCGGTCGCGGGTGAGGCGCAACCGCACAGGGCCGACCGCGTAGCGGATGGCGTTGGTGACAAGCTCGCTGACGACCAGTTCGGTGGTGAACGCCAGGTCCTCCAGGCCCCAGGCGCCGAGCTGCCTGGACGTGACGGAGCGAGCCGCTGGAACGATCTTGGGGTCACGAGGAAATTCCCAAGTCGCCGTGTTTTCGTCGAGCACGGTACGGGTGCGAGCCAGCAGCAGCGTGACGTCATCTCCGGGAACGGGGTCCGAGAGCTGTTTGACAAGACGGTCGGCCTCTTCCGGCAGGTTGCACTCTGGTCGGCACGCATGGGTGAGTGCGGACTTGAGCCGCTCCATGCCGGTGCCGATGTCGCCGTGCGGCTGCCCGACCATTCCGTCGGTGTACAGGGCGAGGGTGCTGGTGGGCTCCACTTCGATCTCGGTCACCGGGAACGGCATGCCGCCGACACCGAGCGGGGGGCCGGGTCCAGTTCGACATCGAACCAGTCACCGCCGACGCCGGCCGTGCTCCTGGCAGGCCGGTAGATGCCGGCCTTGCAGGAGATGCCCTCCGATCCCGGCCAGCTCGGGTGCTTCGGCACCGGTGAAGGCGGCTTCGACCAGGTACACCGAGGCGAACTCGCCCAGCGAGGGGACCAGCAGATCTGCGAGATCCTGCGCGGTTCGGTGGGTATCCAGCGATGTGCCGATCCGGTCCGCCGCCCGGTGCAGCAGTTCCAGACGGCGTTGTGAACGCCGCTGCTCGGAGACGTCGTTGAGGACCACCACCAGCCCGATGATGCGTCCGTCCCTCCAGCACCTCTCCCAGGCGATGCGCCATCGCCGGCGCGTCCTGAGGCTTGAAGAACTCGGGGAGGAGGCTGCCCGGTGCCACACCTTGCCCACCGAACGTTCCGGGCCCGACGTTGGACCGAAGCACCCGCAGATCGCTGTCGGTGATCACGAGCCCCATGTCCTGCCGGGCCAGGAGCGCCCGGCTGACTGCGAGGAAATGCGGCAACAAGGCGCTGTCGCTGAACGCATCCGCCTGACCACTCATGGTGCTCCTCGGACTGCCCGAACCCGTGATCCAGCTTAGTCCCGTATCTCCACAGCCCACCTGTACAGGCCCACTTGTGGCCGCTTCGGGCTGCTTGCGGAGGGTCGCCGGGGAACGGCATGACGGACGCCGTCGACGGTGCGGAAGGTGGTCGCCGTCCTGGTGCTGTCGCCCTCGGCGGTCCCTCGCCGTGTGCCTACGACAGATGACGTAGACGGAATGTGCCGGGAGTCCGATGATGGCGGTGTGCGGCTGGGCGCATGCTGGCCCGACAGCCGCAGTGTGGAAGGTCCGGGAGGAGGGATGGTGTCCAGCCGAGATCGCGGAGCAAACGTCGTGGAGTCACATGACGGGGAAGCCGGGGCGCTCGGCCCGCCGGTTGCGTGGGCGATGCTGGCTGAGCATGTTCCCGACGGCATCGCCGTGATCGACTCCGATGGGTTGTTCGTCCAGGTGAATGCGGCGGGGGCCGCGTTGTGCGCACGCCCCGCGGATGACCTGGCCGGGACGCCCGCACCGTTCGAGCTTGCGCAGTGCTTCTCGGCCGACACCCTGAAGCTTCTTGATGATGGCGCAACCGAGCAGGTCTGCGTATGGACCCCGGTCGCCGGGCAGCGCCGCGAGTTCGCCTATCGGACCCGACCGCTGCCGGGTGATCCGTCGATGACCGTGGTGGCCTTTCGCGACGTCAGTGCCGAGCGGCAGCGGCAGCGCCGGGTGGCCGCCATCGCGCGCTCGTCCGTGAAGCTGGCGTCGGAGGGCTCGATCACGGCGACTCTCGACGCCCTCGCCGGAGAGGTGCTACAGGCCGACGCCCTGGCCGGGGTGCAGATTCTGACGCTGGACGAGTCGGGCCAGGGATTGCAGATCATGGGCTCGGCCGGGTTCCGCCGCTGGCCGGACTTCTTTCACCGGCTCATGGAGTGCCGCGAGCGCGGTGCCGTCCTGGCGATGATCGACGCCTTGGAGCAGGGCGAGCCGGTCGTGGTGCCCGACCGCTGGGCATCCATCCGGCAGGACCCGTCGTGGGAACCGTTGCACGAGTACCTCGGCGAGCTGGAGTGGGACTGGTTCGTCAGCGTGCCCTTGATCATCCGCGGCCGCTCCGCCGGCGTCCTCAACGCGTTCTTCGAGCCGGGACAGGTCGTCGGTCGCCCCACCATGGAGTTCCTGCAGGCCATGGCCGAACAGGCCGCCGTTGCGGTCGACTACGTCTCGTTGCTCCGGAACGAGCGTGAGCTCGTGCGTCGGGAGGAGCGGCAGCGGCTGGCCCGGGACCTGCACGACTCGATCGTGCAGCAGGTGTTCTCCATCGGGATGCAGGCCAAGTCGTTGGGCGTGCTGGGAGCGCGTGGCGAGAGCGTCCCGGCCGCGGGTGTGCGGCGCATCGCCGAAGAGGTCGGAGTGTTGTCCAAGACCGTCCTGGCGGACCTTCGTGCCATGGTGCACGAACTCCGGCCGGCGGCCTCGACCCAGCTGGGGCTCGAGGAGGCCGTCCGGGCCCTTGCCGAGAGCACCAGGAACCGCACCGGTCTGCGGTTCAGCGTCATTGCCGGGTCCGGGCTGGACCGCATCGCCCCGGAGATGGCCGAGGACGTGTACCGGATCGTCGCTGAGGCCATCCACAACGTCGTCAAGCATGCTGAGGCGGAGAGCGTCACCATCTGCCTGAGGGTGCGAGAGCACGCGCTCGCCGTGACCGTGGCCGATGACGGCACGGGCGTCCGCGCGACCGGTGCCGAAGGTCAGGGCCCGGCATGTGGATACGGCCTGGTCAGCATGGGGGAGAGGGCGGAGCGATGGGGTGGCACGGTGCGGGTCCGACCACGCTCGGCCGGGGGCACCTCGGTGCGGGCCGTGGTCCCGCTGCCCGATCTCGTGCCACACACCGCACTCTCGGAGCCCGTCAGGCCCGATGAACCGAGGGAGGACCCGACACCGTGAACGCTCCGGCAGTACCGACGCCGACCCATGCAGAGGTCCGGGTCATGATCGTTGATGACCACGCCGTGGTCCGCCGCGGTATCCGCGCCTACCTTGAGGTTCTCGACGACCTGGAAGTGGCGGCCGAAGCCGGCAACGGTCTGGAGGCCCTCGATCTGCTGGAGGCCATGGCCGCTTACGGCGAGCTCCCGGACGTCGTCCTGATCGACCTGCTGATGCCCAAAATGGACGGGGTCGCGGCATCGGCGCGCATCACCCAGCTGTACCCCGGCGTGAAGGTCGTGGTCCTGACCAGCTTCGGCGAGATGGAGCGGGTGCACGCCGCGTTGGCCAACGGCGCCTCGGGCTACCTGCTCAAGGACGCCGAACCCGGCGAGGTCGTCGCCGCGATCCGCGCGGCAGCGGTGGGGGATGTGTTCCTCGACCCCGCGGTGGCCCGTCAGCTCACCCAGGAGATCGTGTCGCCGCCGACCGGCATCGGTGCTCTGACCGGTCGGGAACGCGACGTCCTGATCCTCGTTGCCCAGGGGTGCTCCAACCAGGAGATCGCGGACGAACTCGTGATCAGCGAGCGCACCGCCCGGACGCACGTCAGCAACGTGCTGCGAAAGCTCCAGCTCACGTCCCGCACCCAAGCCGCTCTCGTCGCGGTGCGACAGGGCCTCGTGCCGCCACAGAGCTGAACCGGGTCGGCCGGAAGCCGAACCGGGTCGGCCGGCTCGTCGCACCGGAACTTCGCGTGCGGGTGGGACTATTGCTTGTCCGCGCTGACCGTCGCCCTGGCCCAGGCCATCTCCAACTTGCCGGTCGGGGTCCTGGCCAGCCTGTCGACGAGCACGATCGTGCGCGGAACCTTGTATCCGGCGAGGGACCGGCGAACCCAGTCCTGGAGATCCGACTCGACGAGTGAGCGGGGCGAGGACGTGGCGACGACTGCGGCGACCCGCTCGCCCCAGACGTCGTCAGGGGCACCGATGACGACACAGTCGGTGACGTCCGGATGCGTGAGGAGGACGTTTTCGACCTCCTGCGGGTGGACCTTCTCGCCGCCGGTGTTGATGACACCCGAGCCGCGGCCGAGGAAGCGGATCGATCCGTCCGCCTCCAGCTGTGCGAGGTCGCCGGGGATGGCATGGCGGACGCCGTCGACGGTGCGGAAGGTGGTCGCCGTCTTGGCGCTGTCCTTGTAGTAACCGAGCGGCATCGGGCCGCTGTAGGCGAGCATTCCCGTCTCGTCGCTCCCAGGTTCGAGGATGCGCTCGTCCTGGGTGATGACCTTGGTCGCCGGGGTGGGGAAGAAGCGGGCCGGGAGGTCTTCCACGGACCGGGTCACCGCGAAGGCGAACGGACCGCCCTCACTGGAGGCGATCGCATCGGTGATGGTGAGGTCCGCCCGTTCGTGCAGGGCCTGCTTGAGGCGGTCGCTGAGAGCGGTACCCGAGCTCAGGACGGCGCGGAGGGAGGAAAGGTCGTGGGGCGAGCCGGCGTTCTCCGCCCGTATCAGCTCGTCGACGAGCGGCTGACAGACCGCGTTGCCGGCCACGATGATCGTGCCCGCGCGCTGCGCCGCCGCGGTCTCCCAGACGTGATGTGGAACGAGGCGGCCGGGGCGCACGGTAATGGCCCGGCCGCCGACCAGCAGGGCGCCGAGCGTGTTGAACAGGCCGGTGCCGTGCATCAGTGGCACGACCGGCATGACCGCCGGCGCCATGCGGTCCTCGTGGGCTTTGACCGCAACGTCGACTGCCTCCTCCAGCGAGCCAGGCAGCCCGGCCAGGCCGAGCGGGCGGAAGATCGGCACGGTGAGGCTGTGCAGCAGGTCGGCCTGCCGCCAGATGACGCCCTTGGGCTTGCCGGTCGTGCCGCCGGTGTACATGAAGAGCTGATCCGAGCCGGGCCGGGGTCGGTGCGGGCGTGGACCGGTGGAGGCGAGCAGGTCGTCGAGGTCGCGTGCCGTGGGCCCGGCCGGCCACCCGGGGGAGTTGCCGACCTGTACGAGCAGGCGCAGCGACGACACATGGGCCGCGGCGTGGCTGACGTTGGCCGCCAGTTCCCCGCTGAAGACCAGGGCGGCGGCGTCGGCGTCGTCGAGCAGGGAGGAGAGTTCCTCCTCGGTGTAGCGGTAGTTCGCGTTGACCGGGATCGCGCCGATCTTGAAGGCGGCGAACACCGTCTCCAGGTAGGGCGCACCGTTGTACAGGTAGCAGGCAACGGTGTCGCCGGGTCCGACACCCGCGGCCTCGAGCGCCGCTGCCAGGCGGGACGCGCGGTCATCGAACTCGGCGTAGGTGAAGTCGCGGCCCGGTTCGGAGATCGCGACCGCGTGCGGGAGGCGGGTGGCCACGGCTTCCCAGACGGTGCCGAAGGAGACGTCCATGATCAGTCCTCCGCAACCTTCGCCGAGTCGTCCAGGCCGAAGAGGCGCACTGCGTTCTCCTTGAGGATGAGGGGGCGCACCTCGTCCTTGATGTCGAGCTTGGCGAAGTCGGCGAGCCAGCGGTCAGGAGAGAGCGCGGGAAAGTCCGACCCGAAGAGGACTTTTTCCTTCAGGAGCGAGTTCGCCTGCGCGACCAGCTGTGGCGGGAAGTACTTGGGGGACCAGCCGGAGAGGTCGATGTACACCTGAGGCTTGTGGCCCGCGACCGCCAGCGCCTCGTCCTGCCAGGGGACCGAGGGGTGGGCGATGATGATCGGCATGTCGGGGAAGTCGACCGCGACGTCATCGAGGTGCATCGGGTTGGAGTACTTGAGCCGGATGCCGCCCCCGCCCGGCCGGCCGGCCCCGACTCCGGTCTGCCCGCTGTGGAACAGGGCCGGCAGGCCCGCCTCGGCGATCACCTCGTACAGCGGGTAGGCCGCCGGGTCGTTGGGGAAGAAGCCCTGGTCGCTCGGGTGGAACTTGAACCCACGGACCCCGTGCTCGTTGATCAGGCGGCGTGCGGTCCGCACGGCGGCCGCGCCGCGGCCCGGGTCGACGCTGGCGAACGGGATCAGGGTGTCCGGGTGCGCGGCGGCGTGCTCGGCTATCTCCTCGTTGGTGACCCGGGGCTCCTGACCGGTCCGGGTGACGGAGTCGACGGTGAAGACGATCGCCGCCATGGACCGCTCGCGGTAGTACTCGGCGAGCTCGGGAACCGTCAGCTCGGGAATCGGGCCGAAGACCCCGGCGAGGGCGTCGGAACCGGTTCCGGAACGCTCTTTTTCGGTGACGGATGCGAGGACGTGGGTGTGCACGTCGATCGCGGTCAGCCGGCTGACGTCCATGCGGGCTCCTCGGTGAGTCGGCGTCCGGCACGGGGGCGGAAGGCGGCCGTGCACGCTCGGAGCCTCACGGTAAGGACCTCGGAGGGGACCTACCACCGTGGAATGACCGATCGGTGCCTGTGTCCCTCGTCCCTGTGGGGCTGGGACGGATGACGTAGCCGGATCTCGCCGTAGGGCCTGTCTTCAAAGTCCCGTCGTTCGCCCGTAGGGCGGGCCTCGCGGTGTCTGGTGCGTGCGATCGCAAGGCGGAGGGTCGTCCCGGTACTGGGTGTACCGGGATGATCCCGACAACGCGGCGAGCGTGCGTGCCAGGCGCCGCGAGGCAGGCGGGACTTTGAA
>NZ_JBYISA010000071.1:0-14020 GCF_057708345.1 Streptomyces sp. bgisy130 | reverse complement strand
CCCCCCCCCCCCCCCCCCCCCCCCCCACGCCGCCCAGGCCCGCGCCGACGCCCGCCGGCCCCGCCCCAAGACCGGCAAGATCGTCCAGAACCCGCAGCTGCGGGACTTCATCCAGGACCACCTGGACCTACGGTGGAGCCCGGAGCAGATCTGCCAGGCTCTGCGGGCACAGTTCCCCCGGCGGCCGGAGATGCACGTGGTCCACGAGACGGTCTACCAGGCCCTCTACATCCAAGGACGCGGCGAACTACGCCGCGAGCTGGCCCACGCCCTGCGCTCGGGCCGCACCCGCCGAAAGCCCCGCCGCCAGACCCAGCAGCGACAGCCGCGGTTCACCACCCCAATAGTCATGATCAGCGAACGCCCCGCCGAAGCCGACGACCGGGCCGTGCCCGGCCACTGGGAAGGCGACCTCATCATCGGCAAGGACGGCGCCTCAGCCATCGGCACCCTGGTCGAACGCGCCACCCGCTACGTGACGCTCCTGCACCTGCCCACGGGCCGCACCGCCGAACACGTCCGCGACGCTCTCGTCGACACCGTCCAGACCCTGCCCACACACCTGGTCCGCTCGCTGACCTGGGACCAGGGCTCGGAGATGGCTGCCCACGGTGCGTTCACCGTCGCCACGGACATCCCTGTCTACTTCTGCGACCCGGCCAGCCCCTGGCAGCGCGGCTCCAACGAGAACACCAACGGCCTTCTGCGGCAGTACTTCCCCAAAGGCACCGACCTTGCCGTCCACACCCGCGACCACCTCGACGCCGTCGCCGCCGAACTCAACGGCCGCCCACGCAAAACGCTCGACTGGGAAACCCCAGCCGAGCGCCTGCATAAACTGCTCGCGGCCTGATCAATACGACCACGTGTTGCGACGATCGCTAGAAACCGCCGCCCGCGACGGGGGCCGTTGCCGTACACCGGACCTCCCGGTCCCACCTGCCTCAGCCCAGCGAGTTCACATCCCGCACCGCGCCCTTGTCGGCGCTGGTGGCCATCGCGGCGTACGCGCGCAGCGCCGCCGAGACCTTGCGTTCGCGCTGCTTGGGGGCGTAGACGCCGCCCAGGGCCGCACGGCGGGTCGCCAACTCCTCGTCGCTCACCAGGAGTTCGATGGTGCGGTGGGGGATGTCGATGCGGATGCGGTCGCCGTCCTCGACGAGGGCGATGGTGCCGCCGGCCGCCGCCTCGGGGGAGGCGTGGCCGATGGACAGGCCGGAGGTGCCGCCGGAGAAGCGGCCGTCGGTGACCAGGGCGCAGGCCTTGCCCAGGCCGCGGCCCTTGAGGAAGGACGTCGGGTAGAGCATCTCCTGCATGCCGGGGCCGCCCTTGGGGCCCTCGTAGCGGATGACGACGACGTCGCCTTCCTTGATCTGCTTGGTGAGGATCTTGTCGACCGCTTCTTCCTGGGACTCGCAGACCACCGCCGGGCCCTCGAAGGTCCAGATGGACTCGTCGACGCCCGCGGTCTTCACGACGCAGCCGTCCTCGGCGATGTTGCCCTTGAGGACCGCCAGGCCGCCGTCCGCGGAGTAGGCGTGCTCGACGGAGCGGATGCAGCCGCCCTCGGCGTCCACGTCCAGCGAGGCCCAGCGCTCGGACTGGGAGAAGGCGGTCGCGGAGCGCTTGCAGCCGGGGGCCGCGTGCCACAGCTCGACGGCTTCCTCGGACGGGGAACCGCCGCGCACGTCCCAGGTCTTGAGGTGGTCGACGAGGGAGGCGGAGTGGACCGAGTGCACGTCCTCGTTGAGCAGGCCGCCGCGGTGCAGCTCGCCGAGGATGGCGGGGATGCCGCCGGCGCGGTGCACGTCCTCCATGTAGTACGTGCCGCCGGGGGCGACGTTCGGGGCGACCTTGGCCAGGCAGGGGACGCGGCGGGAGACCTCGTCGATGTTCTTGAGGTCGTAGTCCAGCTCGGCCTCCTGGGCGGCGGCGAGCAGGTGGAGGATGGTGTTGGTGGAGCCGCCCATGGCGATGTCGAGGGCCATGGCGTTCTCGAAGGCGGCGTGGGTGGCGATGTTGCGCGGCAGGACGGACTCGTCGCCGTCCTCGTAGTAGCGCTTGGTGATCTCCACGACCGTGCGGCCGGCGTTCTCGTAGAGGGCCTTGCGGGCGGTGTGGGTGGCGAGCACCGAGCCGTTGCCGGGCAGCGAGAGGCCGATGGCCTCGGTGAGGCAGTTCATCGAGTTGGCGGTGAACATGCCGGAACAGGAGCCGCAGGTCGGGCAGGCGTTCTCCTCGATGCGCAGGACGTCCTCGTCGGAGACGCTGTCGTTGACCGAGTCGACGATGGCGTTGATCAGGTCGAGCTTGCGGACCGTGCCGTCGACGAGGGTGGCCTGGCCGGCCTCCATGGGGCCGCCGGAGACGAAGACGGCGGGGATGTTGAGCCGCATCGCGGCCATCAGCATGCCGGGCGTGATCTTGTCGCAGTTGGAGATGCAGATCAGCGCGTCGGCGCAGTGCGCCTCGACCATGTACTCCACCGAGTCCGCGATCAGGTCACGGGAGGGGAGGGAGTACAGCATGCCGCCGTGGCCCATGGCGATGCCGTCGTCGACCGCGATGGTGTTGAACTCGCGGGGCACGGCGCCGGCCTCGCGGATGGCGTCGGAGACGATCCGGCCGACGGGGGCGAGGTGAGTGTGCCCGGGGACGAACTCGGTGAAGGAGTTGGCGACCGCGACGATCGGCTTGCCGATGTCCTCGCTCGCTACACCCGAGGCCCGCATAAGGGCGCGGGCACCCGCCATGTTGCGGCCATGGGTAACGGTGCGGGACCTCAGATCGGGCACGATGGTCACTCCCTCGGTTCGGACGTACGACCGCCGGCCGAGGTAGGTGGGCCTGCCACCTACCTGGTGGCGTCATAGAGCAGCTGAACCCGAGATTACGCTCTTGATCCAAGATCCGGACACTGACTCCGGCATGTGAGACGGCTGACCGTAGTGCGGACAGGCGCGGCGACGAGCAGGCGTTTCGCGGCCGGGCCGGCCGGTCGTGGGCCGGGGGTTCGGACCGGGCCGCGCGTCACGGCCGGGTCAGATACCGCTGGAGGGTCGGCGCCACCATGGCGATGATCTCCTCCGGGTCCGCGGAGGCGATCGGGTCCATCTTGATCACATAGCGCAGCATGGCGATACCGATCAGGTGCCCGGCGGCCAGCTGCACCCGGAACTCCGGGTCGGGGACGTCCAGTTCACCCGCCACCCGCTGGAGCATCCGGCGTTCGATGAGGCCGCGCAGCACCGCCGCGGCGGTCTCGTTGGTCAGCGCCGAGCGCATGATCGCCAGCAGCGCGGGGCGGCTGACCGGGTTCTCCCAGACGCCGAACATGAAGCGGGCCATCCGCTCGCCGACGTCCGCGCCGCCGCCCGCGAGCGCGTCCGGCATGGTCAGCGCGGGCGCGAAGGTCAGCTCGATGGCCGCCGCGAAGACCTGCTCCTTGGTGCCGAAGTAGTGGTGGACCAGCGCCGCGTCCACCCCGGCGGCCTTGGCGATACCACGGACCGAGGTCTTGTCGTAGCCACGCGCGGCGAACTCCGTACGGGCCGCGGCCAGGATGCGCTCCCGGGCGCCGGGACCGTCCTCTGCGGCGGCGCGGGCCGGGCGGCCGCGGCGGCGGGCCGGTGCGGGCGGTGTGCCGGGCCCCTGGGACGCGTCGTCCCGGCCGGCGCTCACGAGCCCTGGACCCGGCTCGGTGAGGCGAGATGCAGCCGGGTGAAGGCCAGTGCCTCGGCCAGGTCGGCCTCGCGTTCGGCGGCGGACATCGCCCGGCGGGTGTTGACCTCGACGACGACATGCCCGCTGAAGCCGGTGGCGGCCAGCCGCTCCAGGACCTCGGCGCAGGGCTGGCTGCCGCGCCCCGGCACCAGATGCTCGTCCTTGGCGGAGCCGTTGCCGTCGGCGAGGTGGACATGACCCAGGCGGTCGCCCATCCGCTCCACCATCGCCAGCGCGTCGTTGCGGGCGGTGGCGGTGTGCGAGAGGTCGACGGTGAAGTGCCGGTAGTCGTCGTTGGTGGGGTCCCAGTCGGGGGCGTACGCGAGCATCTCGCGGTCCCGGTAGCGCCACGGGTACATGTTCTCGACGGCGAATTTCACGTCCGTCTCGTGCGCCATCCGCCACACCCCGCGGACGAACTCCCGGGCGTAGCTGCGCTGCCAGCGGAACGGCGGGTGCACGACCACCGTCGAGGCGCCCAGCTTCTCCGCGGCGTTGCGGGCGCGCTGGAGCTTGACCCACGGGTCGGTGGACCAGACCCGCTGGGTGATCAGCAGACACGGGGCGTGGACGGCCAACACCGGCACCCCGTGGTAGTCCGAGAGCCGGCGCAGCGCCTCGATGTCCTGGCTGACCGGATCGGTCCACACCATGATCTCGACGCCGTCGTAGCCGAGGCGCGCGGCGATCTCGAAGGCCGTCGCCGTCGACTCCGGATACACCGAGGCCGTGGACAGCGCGACCTTCGCATCCGGGATGCGCATCACTGGCTCTGTCACGAGGGACAGCGTACGGGCCGGGGCCGGGCGCGGGGCAGGAGGTCCGGGCCGCCGCGGCCCGCCGCCGGGGGCCCGTCCCCTGGGCGGGGAGGCCGGGACGGGCGCCACCCGGGCGGCGCGGCCGGCGGCGGCGTGACGAGTCTCACCCGCGCCGGGCCGCGCCGTGGCGGACGGCCGCGCGCCCTACGGCAGGTGGTCCAGCCGCCGCAGAATGACGCCCTCGCGCAGCGCCCACGGGCAGATCTCCAGCGTCTCGACCCCGAACAGGTCCATCGCCGCCTCGGCGACCAGCGCCCCGGCGAGCAGCTGCCGCGAGCGCCCCTCGGACACGCCGGGCAGCGCCACCCGCTCCTCCGCGGACATCCCGGCCAGCCGCGGCACCCACTCCTCCAGCTTCTTGCGGGTCAGCTCACGCTGGACGTAGAGGCCCTCGGCGGAGCGCGCGGCGCCCGCGATCCGGGCCAGCTGCTTGAAGGTCTTGGACGTGCCGACGACCTGGTCGGGGTTGCCGTAGCGGCTGAAGTCGCTCACCACCTTGGCGATCTCGGCCCGGACCCGGCGGCGCAGCGTCCGCACGTCATCGGCCTCCGGCGGGTCGCCGGGCAGGTCGCCCGCGGTCAGCCGGCCGGCGCCCAGCGGCAGCGACACCGCCACGTCCGGGTCCTCGTCGAGGCCGTAGGCGATCTCCAGCGAGCCGCCGCCGATGTCCAGCACCAGCAGCCGGCCGGCCGACCAGCCCAGCCAGCGGCGGGCGGCGAGGAAGGTGAGACGCGCCTCGTCCTCACCGGAGAGCACCTGGAGCGAGGCATCGGTCTCCAGGGCGACCCGGCGCAGCACGTCCTCCCCGTTGGTGGCCTCCCGGATCGCCGACGTGGCGAACGGCAGCACGCTCTCGACACCCTTGTCCTCGGCCACCTGGAGCGCCTCCTGGATGGTGGCCACCAGGCGCTCCACCCCGCCATCGCTTATCGCGCCGCCCTCGTCGAGGAGTTCGGCAAGGCGCAGCTCCGCCTTGTGCGAATAGGCGGGCAGCGGGCGCGCGCCCGGGTGTGCGTCCACCACCAGCAGATGGACGGTATTCGAACCCACATCGAGGACACCGAGTCTCATACGGGGAAACCTACTGCCCGCACCCGCCGCTCCTGTCGGCGCGGTCGGCACCCGTCGCGCCCCCTTACGCTGGAGTCGTGGCAAAGACGAAAAAGGCGAAGCACGAAAAAGCGCTCAAGAAGGAAGAAAAGCGGCGCGCCCAGGCGGCCGAGGGGCAGCGGACCCCCGCCGACGAGGTCGGGCTCGACTTCGCCCGTGCGTGGGTCACCTTCCCGGACCCGGGCGACGACGAGCAGCTCTTCCGCTGTGACCTGACCTGGCTGACGTCCCGCTGGACCTGCATCTTCGGCAGTGGCTGCCAGGGCATCCAGGCCGGCCGGGCGGACGACGGCTGCTGCACGCTCGGCGCGCACTTCTCGGACGAGGACGACGAGAAGCGGGTGGCCGAGCATGTGGCACGCCTCACGCCCGAGGTGTGGCAGCACCACGACGTGGGCACCACGACCGGCTGGGTCGAGGAGGACGAGGACGGCGAACGGCAGACCCGCCGCTGGGAGGGCTCCTGCATCTTCCAGAACCGCCCCGGCTTCCCGGCCGGCGCGGGCTGCTCGCTGCACCTCCTCGCGCTGCGCGAGGGCCGCGAGCCCCTGGAGACCAAGCCGGACGTCTGCTGGCAGCTGCCGGTCCGGCGCACCTACGACTGGATCGACCGGCCGGACGACACCCAGATCCTCCAGGTGACGATCGGCGAGTACGACCGGCGCGGCTGGGGCCCCGGCGGCCATGACCTGCACTGGTGGTGCACCTCGGCGACCTCGGCGCACGGTGCGGGCGAGCCGGTCTACGTCTCGTACAAGCCCGAGCTGACCGAGCTGATGGGCAAGAAGGGCTACGCCAAGCTCGCCGAGCTGTGCGAGGAGCGGCTGGCCGCGACACTGCCGATGGCGCCGCACCCGGCGGACCCGGCGGCCCTGAAGAAGCCGCAGGAGTAGCCGCGCGGCCCCCGGCCTGGGTCACCGGGCCGGGGGCCGTCTGCGCTCAGCGCGCCGGGTGCGTGGTGTTCGACGGCGTCGAGGACGGGGCCGGGCCGGTCGGCTTCGGCGTCGGTGACGTCGGCGTCGGCGTGGGTGACGGCGGCGTATGGGTCGGGGTGGGCGTCGGCCGCGGGGCCGGCCGGGTCGGCTTCGGGTGCACGGGCCCCGGGCGCTGCGGACCGGCGGCCGGGCCGGTCGCGCCGTGGCCCTGCATCGTGACGGCGGTGCCCCCGGGCTCGATGGCGATCCTGGCCCGCCAGTGGCCCGCCGGCTCCCGGTCGTGGTCGATGTGGACCGTGATCGTGGTGGTCTCGCCGGGCCGCAGCGTGCCCGCCGTACGGCTCAGCTGAAGCCAGGCCGCGCCCGCCGAGGCGTACCAGCGCACCGGGGCGCCGCCGGTGCCGCGGAGCGTGAGGAGCGTGGTCCGGCCCCGGGGCGCGGCGGCGATCATCAGCCGGCCGGGGCCCGCCTCCCGGCGGCTGTCCGGGCCGTCCGGCCGCTGCGGGGTGCCATCCGCGCTGACCACCTCGACGGACACATCGGGCGTCCCGTCACGCGTCGTGAAGCCGGGATCGGGCGTCCTCCTGGCGTTCCCGGCGTTCTCGTACGGGCTGCCGCCCAGCCGCGGCCCGGGTTCGGCGTCGCCGGCCATCACCGAGGGCGAGTCGTCGGCCGCCACATCGGTGGCGGGGGCGCCCCGGTACGCCGCCCACAGGGCCAGCACCGGCGCCGCGACGACGGTGGCGACCACGGTGGTGGTCAGCGCCCGGTTGCGCAGCCGGCGCCGGCGGGCCACCCGGTCCTTCGGCGGGCCCACGGGGAAACCGCTGCGGTCGTAGCGAGGAGAACCGTTTGCCCCACCCGCCCGGCCGCCGCCGCCCGCACCGGCCACCCCTTCCGCGCGGCCCGACTTCGTGCGCCGGGCCGCCGCCAGCGCGCCGAGCACGGCCTCCCGGGGCGCGGCGACCAGCGGCAGGCTGCCCCGGTCCACCGGCGCGGTGCCCGGCCAGGTCCCCGGGGCGGTGGCCCGCTCGGCGGTCCGCCGGCACCCGTCGCAGTCGTCGACATGGCGCACCAGCTCCCGGCTCAGCGCCGCGCCCAGCAGCATCTGGGTGTCGCCCGCCAGCTGCGCGACCTCCCGGCAGCGCCCTGACTCGACGACGGCCAGCGCCGCCCGGGTCCGTTCGACCTCGCAGGAGGCGGTGGCCAGCAGCGCGCGGGTGGCGATCGGGTCGGCGCCGAGCACCGCGGCGACCTCGTCCGCCGCGAGGTGGTGGCGCACCGAGAGCTCCAGCGCCTCCCGCTGCTCGGGGGTGGTGCCGGCGGCCTCCGGCCAGGCCAGCGCGGCGAGTTCACGCTGCCGGCGCTCGGCCTCGCGGGCCGCGCCGGGGCCCGGTTTCCCGGCGGGCGGCGCGGTCCGCTCGGCGAGCCGGCGCAAACAGGCCCAGCGGGCGAGGGCGTAGAGCCAGGAGCGGTACCGCGCCGGGTCGGCGGGGCGCCGGCCGCGGTGCCGCTCGGCGAGCGCGAGCGTCTCGCCGAGCACCGCCGTCGCGGCGTCGTGTTCGCACAGCACCGACAGGCAGTAGGTGAACAGCCCGTCCAGATAGGGCTGGTAGCCGTCCCGGCCCCGGTCCGGGGGGCGCGCGGCGTCCGGGCCGGGCCGCTCGGACGGCTGCGGCCGGCTCCGGCGCCGCGCGTCGCCGCGCGACCGGTGTGCGCCGGTGGAGTGCGTGGGGTGCTCGGGCCTGCTGCTCATCACCCCGGCGACGGTAGGCGGATGATGCAGCCCTCCTTGCTCGCGTTGGACACTTTTAACCCTTACGGGTGACCATCTCCCTCAAAAGGGGACACGAATAGCTCTTTACACGGGCGGTGCGCTCCGTATGCGCCACTCGGCGGCGCCCCCCGCCCCCGACGATCGCGGCCGGGGCGCCCGCTCCGCGACCGCTCCCGGCGGCGTTGTCGGACCCCGCCGCTACGGTGACCCCATGGCAACGCGTAAATCGTCGGGCAAGGAGCGTCCCTCCTACCGCTGCACCGAATGCGGCTGGACCACCGCCAAATGGCTCGGCCGCTGTCCCGAGTGCCAGGCGTGGGGCACGGTCGAGGAGTTCGGCGGCGCCCCCGCGGTGCGCACGACCGCGCCCGGCCGGGTCACCACCGCCGCAGTGCCCATCGGCCAGGTCGACGGCAAGCAGGCCACCGCCCGCTCGACGGGCGTGCCCGAGCTGGACCGCGTCCTGGGCGGCGGCCTCGTCCCCGGCGCGGTCGTGCTGCTGGCCGGCGAACCCGGCGTCGGCAAGTCCACTCTGCTGCTGGACGCCGCCGCCAAGGCCGCCTCCGACGCCCACCGCACCCTCTACGTCACCGGCGAGGAGTCCGCGAGCCAGGTACGGCTGCGCGCCGACCGCATCGGCGCCCTCGACGACCATCTGTATCTGGCGGCCGAAACGGACCTGTCCGCGGTGCTCGGCCACCTCGACACCGTCAAGCCGTCGCTGCTGATCCTCGACTCGGTGCAGACCGTCGCCTCCCCCGAGATCGAAGGGGCACCCGGCGGCATGGCCCAGGTCCGCGAAGTCGCCGGCGCACTGATCCGGGCCTCCAAGGAACGCGGCATGTCCACCCTCCTGGTGGGCCATGTCACCAAGGACGGCGCCATCGCCGGACCGCGCCTCCTGGAGCATCTCGTCGATGTCGTCCTGCACTTCGAGGGCGACCGGCACGCCCGGCTCCGCCTGGTCCGCGGCGTCAAGAACCGCTACGGCACCACCGACGAGGTCGGCTGCTTCGAGCTGCACGACGAAGGCATCACCGGCCTCGCCGACCCCTCCGGCCTCTTCCTGACCCGCCGCGCCGAACCGGTGCCCGGCACCTGCCTGACCGTGACCCTGGAGGGCCGCCGCCCCCTGGTCGCCGAGGTCCAGGCGCTGACCGTCGACTCCCAGATCCCCTCCCCCCGGCGCACCACCTCCGGCCTGGAGACCTCCCGCGTCTCGATGATGCTCGCCGTCCTGGAACAGCGCGGCCGGATCAGCGCCCTGGGCAAACGCGACATCTACAGCGCGACGGTCGGCGGCGTGAAGCTGACCGAGCCCGCCGCGGACCTCGCCGTGGCCCTCGCGCTGGCCAGCGCCGCCAGCGACACCCCCCTCCCGAAGAACCTCGTCGCCATCGGCGAGGTGGGCCTCGCGGGCGAGGTCAGAAGGGTCACCGGCGTCCAGCGCCGGCTGTCCGAAGCGGCCCGCCTCGGCTTCACCCACGCCCTCGTCCCCACCGACCCCGGCAAGATCCCCGACGGAATGCGGGTCCTGGAGGTCGCCGACGTCGGGCAGGCACTCAGCGTGCTGCCCAAGCGGGTGCGCCGGGAGGCCCCACAGGAAGAGGGCGCACGCCGGTAGACTTTGCCCTGGTCTCGCCCGTCACCGCAGAATTGCCTGTCGGCCACGTACGCTCCGCTGGTACGTCAACCACAGCAAGGGCCGGGCGGCCTGCGGACCGACAGACCTTGTGACGGAGGAGTGCAGTGGCAGCCAACGACCGGGCATCGACTTCCGGCAGGTCCGGTGGAAGCTCCGGCACCGAAAGCCTGATGCGCGCCACGCTGAGCGCCGTCGCGCCCGGTACCGCCCTGCGCGACGGCCTGGAGCGCATCCTCCGCGGCAACACCGGCGGACTGATCGTCCTCGGCTTCGACAAGACCGTCGAGTCCATGTGCACCGGCGGCTTCGTCCTCGACGTGGAATTCACCGCCACCCGGCTGCGCGAACTGTGCAAGCTCGACGGCGCCCTCGTCCTCGACAAGGACATCACCAAGATCATGCGGGCCGGTGTCCAGCTGGTGCCGGACGCCTCCATCCCGACGGAGGAGACCGGCACCCGCCACCGCACCGCCCAGCGCGTCTCCATCCAGGCCGGCTTCCCCGTCGTCTCCGTCAGCCAGTCGATGCGCCTGATCGCCCTCTACGTCGACGGCGAGCGCCGCGTCCTGGAGGAATCCGCCGCGATCCTCTCCCGCGCCAACCAGGCACTGGCGACGCTGGAGCGCTACAAGCTCCGCCTGGACGAGGTCGCCGGCACCCTCTCCGCCCTGGAGATCGAGGACTTGGTGACGGTCCGCGATGTCACCGCGGTCGCCCAGCGCCTGGAGATGGTCCGCCGGATCGCCACCGAGATCGCCGAGTACGTCGTCGAACTCGGCACGGACGGCCGCCTGCTCGCCCTCCAGCTGGAGGAGCTGATCGCCGGCGTCGAGCCCGAACGCGAACTGGTCGTCCGCGACTACGTCCCCGAACCGACCGCCAAGCGCTCCCGCACGGTCGCCGAGGCCCTCGCCGAACTGGACGCCCTCAGCCACACCGAACTCCTCGAACTCCCCACCGTGGCCCGCGCGCTGGGCTACAGCGGCGCCCCCGAAACCCTGGACTCCGCCGTCTCTCCCCGCGGCTTCCGCCTCCTGGCCAAGGTCCCCCGCCTCCCCGGCACCGTCATCGACCGCCTCGTCGACCACTTCGGCGGCCTCCAGAAGCTGCTCGCGGCCAGCGTCGACGACCTCCAGACGGTCGACGGCGTCGGCGAGGCCCGCGCCCGCTCGGTCCGCGAGGGGCTGTCACGGCTGGCGGAGTCGTCGATTCTGGAGCGGTATGTGTGAGGCGGGCGTCGGGGCGCCGTGACCCCGTGCGCCGCACGCCACGCGGCGGGGCTTCGTGGCCAGTCATGGGACCGCTCGGGGTCTTGACCAGCGCCGAGGCGCGCTCGATTGCCTTGAGCCGTGTCTGATGGGTCGGTGGCGCACTCACGAGTGCGTCGTTCCCGGGTCACCGCGGCGCCGTGCCGAGGCTGCCGTCAGTAGATGACCGACACGATCTGACAGGCGGCTTCGCCCAGTTCACGGTCGCCCTCGATGCGCACCCGGGCCAGCACGGTGTCCGGCTGGATGCCACGGTTACACAGCCGCCAGGCGGTCTCCGTATCCAGGCGGACGGCCGCGGTGGGGCGCGCGGAGCCCGGTTCGGCGAGAGACCAGCGCGCCGGATCAATACCGGCCCAGGACACCCCCAGCGACGGGCTGTCGGGGTCGGTGGTCTCGAAGAACCGGGCGACCTGCCCGCCCACCGCATCGAGCGTGTCGCTGAGCGCTGCCGGGCTCACCCGGCGGTGGGCCTCGACCCATTCCTGGTTGATGCGGTGGATGAACGCCTCCAGGCTTTCGCCCGGCGCGAAGGCGGGACCGCCACGGTGGCCGTCGCGGTCCCGGGCCAGGCGTCCCGGCAGAATCCGACAGGGCGCCAACGGACGGACCATGATTCACCAGACACGTCCAAGGGGCGGGGCCGGCGCGGTGGCACATGCGCCGCTTCCCGTCCCCGCCCCTCTCTCCGTTTCCGGTCCCCGCCCCTCCTAGGCGACGGCGGTGACGATCACGTTGTCCCGGTAGACATTGCCGTATCCGGGGTGAAACTCGACGGGGCCGCCGCATGTGACCAGGACCAGCCGGCGCGGTCCGGTCTTCCCGGCGAACAGCGACTCGGGCAGCCGGGACTTATTGACCGCCTCCAGGCTCGCGATGCGCCACGTGGTGACGGTTCCGTCGGCATCGCTGGCGTACACCGCGTCACCGGGCCGGGACCGATAGAGGTCGTACAGGGCTCCGTTGCCCTGCCCGGGGGCGTGGACGTGCCCGGCGAGCAGCGTCGTCCCGGCGTGGTCTGCCAGTGCCGCGCCCTGGTCCCACATGCCGACGTGCTGAACGTCCTCCGGGATGGTCAACGCGCCACTCCTGATGCGGGAGGTGGCCGCGACGGGGGCGTTGACGCACAGCGCCGGGATCACGATGTGCGAGGCCCGCAGGGTCCGGTCGCAGTCCCGGCCGCCTCGTCCGGGTGGCGCCTGCCGGCCGCTGTGGGGTGGCAGGGCGCGCGGGAGCCCGGACGGGTCGGCCGAGAAGGGAGTGGCAGGGAGCGGAGCGGCCGCATCGGACTGCTGTCGGGAGATGAGCACAACGCCCGAAGCGATCATCGCCAGGCTGGTCAGGACCGCTGAGACGAACTTTCCCCGAGGCATCCGGCGTCGCCCGGAACGCGGGGCGCGATGGGATGTGCCGGCCCGGGTACGGAGGACAACCGGCCGCCGCTCGCGTGGGGTTGCCCGGTGCTTACGGATCTGCTTCACGGGGGTCACCTGAGATCGGGGCCGTCAGAGGCCGGTTCCAGCGAGGGCTTGGCCGATGGGCCGGGCAGCTCCGCGCCACCGGCCGCGGCGCCGCCGAGCTGTGCCGGACCGTCCTCAGCCACCCGCTGGGTTTTGGCCCACGAGTTGCGGCGCAGGATGATCCGGGCCAGTGCCCGCCACGCCGCAAAGTGCGCGACGTAGGACCACGGAATCATCAGGTGCGCCATGGCCAGTGCCTTCCACAGCGGCACGGTGCAGGCTCGTCGCGAGTACACGAACCCCCGGAAGACATGCGGGGTGAACGACGCCACGTACCAGACGACGCCCAACAGCACCCGGCCCACGGGAGAGGTGCCCCCGGCCGACGGCAGGCCGTGCCCCGTGATCAGCGCGAAGAGGAGGTATTGCTGGAGCAGCGACCAGGGCAGTGAAACCACCCAGGGGACTGCGAGGTAGGCCGCATGCTCCAGGAAGCGCCCGGTGGGCAGGTAGCGGGAGCGCGCCAGCTCCGGAAGGCGGCGCATCGACGCCATGTGGCCCTGGTACCAGCGGGTGCGCCGGCGAACCAGCCGACGCAGATCACCGACTCCCTGCTGTGTCACACAGGCCCAGGGCGTCGAGGTCGTCCGCCAGCCGAGTACGGCGAGCGAGATGCCCAGATCGAAGTCCCCGGTCAGGGAATCCGACCACGGCTCCGCGCCGACCTCGTCCAGCGCGGCCAGGCGTGCAAACTGGCCGTTGCCGCCCATGCCCACCGACCCCGCGGCCATGCGGCCGAGCTGCCCCGAGCCGGCCATGGACCAGAACTCCATGTCCTGGAACGACAGGGCCAGGGAATCACCGTTGCGGATGCGCACCACGAGCTGGAGACCGCCTACCGACGGGTCCGCCGCGAATTCTCCGGCCACGGCCGAGGTGGCGTTCGCGGTCATACGGCCGTCCGCGTCCATCACGGCGACGATCACCTTGGAGGTGTCGACGCCCCTGTCGGCTACGTCGGCGCGGACCCACTCGATTCCGTGGTTGAGGGCTTTCCCTTTACCCAGACGGGCATTCGGGAATGTGCGGCTGAGCAGCTCAACACGCCCCGTGTGCTCATAGGAGCGCACCATCTCGGCTGTCCGGTCATCGGAGCCGTCATCGATCACGACGACGGTCGCACCGGGCTGATCCTTCAGCAATGCGGAAAGGGTGCCGCCGATCACCTCTTCTTCGTTGAGTCCCGGAACGAGGAAGTAGAAGCCGAATCCGTACAGTTCGGCG
>NZ_JBYISA010000070.1:0-14797 GCF_057708345.1 Streptomyces sp. bgisy130 | reverse complement strand
TTTCCCCCCCCCCCCCCCCCCCCCCCCCCCCCAGCGCTGCGGTCCTCGCCTACGACCGGCAGGCAGTCATTCTGCTCGACCTCCAGATGCCGGACATGGACGGCGGCGATGTGTGGGGCCCGCACACCGCGCGCGGACCGGCTATCTTCGCGTCTACATGGCGCAGCTCAGGCGCGAACTGGAAGCCGAACCGGCGCATCTGAGGCACTTCTTCACCGCGCCCGGTATGGGCTACCGCTTCGACGCCTGACCACCCGGGCTCCGGCCCTTGACCAACACGACACGGGGAGTGGGATCACGTGGGACGCGGCAAGCTTCGGATATATCTCGGCGCGGCACCGGGCGTTGGCAAGACGTACGCGATGCTGTCCGAGGCGCATCGGCGCGTGGAGCGCGGCACGGACTGCGTGGTCGCCTTCGTCGAGCACCACGGCCGGCCCCGGACCGAGGTGATGCTGCACGGTCTGGAGCAGATCCAGCGCCGGGACCTGGAGTACCGCGACACGGTCTTCACCGAGATGGACGTGGACACGATCCTGGAGCGGAGGCCGGCCGTGGCGCTGGTCGACGAGCTGGCGCACACCAACGTGCCCGGTTCGCGCAACACCAAGCGCTGGCAGGACGTCGAGGAGTTGCTGGAAGCCGGCATCCATGTGATCTCGACGGTGAACATCCAGCATCTGGAATCGCTCGGCGACATCGTCGAGTCGATCACGGGTGTCCGGCAGAAGGAGACCGTTCCCGACGAGGTGGTGCGCCGCGCCGACCAGATCGAGCTGGTCGACATGTCGCCCCACGCGCTGCGCCGCCGTATGGCGCACGGCAACATCTACAAGTCCGACAAGGTCGATGCGGCGTTGTCGAACTACTTCCGGCCGGGCAACCTCACCGCGCTGCGCGAGCTGGCGCTGCTGTGGGTGGCCGACCGGGTCGACGAGTACCTCCAGGAGTACCGCAGCGAACACCAGGTCTCGAAGATCTGGGGCTCGCGTGAGCGCATTGTGGTTGGCCTGACGGGCGGCAGCGAGGGCCGTACGCTCATCCGGCGCGCCGCCCGCCTGGCTGAGAAGGGCGCGGGCGGCGAGGTGCTTGCCGTCTACATCGCCCGCAGTGACGGACTGGCCTCCGGCTCGCCCAAGGAACTCGCCGTCCAGCGCACCCTCGTCGAGGAACTGGGCGGCACCTTCCACCACGTCCTGGGGGAGGACATACCTTCCGCACTCCTCGAATTCGCCCGCGGGGTGAACGCCACCCAGATCGTGCTGGGGACCTCCCGCCGCAAGGCGTGGCAGTACATCTTCGGCCCCGGCGTCGGCGCGACCGTCGCCGTGGATTCGGGGCCCGACCTCGATGTCCACATCGTCACCCACGAGGAAGCCGCCAAGGGCCGCGGGCTCCCCGTCGCCCGCGGCGCACGGCTGGGCAGGTCCCGCATCATCTGGGGCTGGCTGACCGGCGTGGCCGGACCTGCGCTGCTGACGCTGCTGTTGCTGCAGGTCGGGGCAGGTCTGGGGCTCGCCAACGATGTGCTGCTGTTCCTGACGCTGACGGTAGCGGCGGCGCTGCTGGGCGGGCTGCTGCCGGCGTTGGCATCGGCCATGGTGGGCTCGCTGCTGCTGAACTGGTTCTTCACGCCGCCGGTGGGCCGGATCACCATCGCGGACCCCAAGAACCTCCTGGCGCTGGTCATCTTCCTGATGGTGGCGGTCTCGGTGGCCTCCGTCGTCGACCTCGCGGCCCGGCGCACCCATCAAGCGGCCCGTCTGCGCGCCGAGTCGGAGATCCTGTCTTTCCTGGCGGGCAGCGTGCTGCGCGGTGAGACCACCCTGGATGCCCTCCTGGAGCGGGTACGCGAGACCTTCGCGATGGATGCGGTGGCGCTTCTGGAGCGGGAGAGCGAGACGGCTCCTTGGACCTGCTCGGGCAGCGTGGGCGACGCCGGTCCGCTCGCACGCCCCGAGGACGCGGACGTCGACATGCCGGTCGGCGACCACCTGGCGCTGGCGCTCTCGGGCCGGGTCCTGCCTGCCGAGGACCGCCGTGTCCTGTCCGCCTTCGCGGCGCAGGCCGCCGTCGTCCTCGACCGCCAGCGCCTTAAGTCCCAGGCCGACCAGGCCCGCAAACTGGCCGAGGGCAACCGTATCCGCACCGCCTTGCTCGCCGCCGTCAGCCACGACCTGCGCACCCCTCTCGCCGGCATCAAGGCGTCGGTCACGTCCCTGCGCTCCGACGACATCGAGTGGTCCGACGAGGACCAGGCCGAACTCCTCGCGGGCATCGAGGAGGGCGCCGACCGCCTCGACCAGCTCGTCGGCAACCTGCTCGACATGTCCCGGCTGCAGACCGGCACCGTCACGCCGCTGATCCGCGAGATCGACCTCGACGAGGTGGTGCCGATGGCGCTCGGCGGCGTGCCGGAGGGGAGCGTCACCCTCGACATCCCCGAGGAGCTGCCGATCGTCGCGGTCGATCCGGGGCTGCTGGAACGCTCGGTCGCCAACCTCGTCGAGAACGCCGTGAAGTACAGCCCCGACGGCGAGACCGTTCTCGTGTCCGCCAGCACGCTCGGCGACCGCGTCGAGATCCGCGTCGCCGACCGCGGCCCCGGCGTCCCCGACGACGCCAAGGACCGCATCTTCGAGCCCTTCCAGCGCTACGGCGACGCCCCGCGCGGCGCCGGTGTCGGCCTGGGCCTGGCGGTCGCCCGCGGCTTCGCCGAGGCCATCGGCGGCACCCTCGACGCCGAGGACACGCCCGGCGGCGGCATGACCATGGTCCTCACGGTCCCCACCACCGCCGGATACCGGTCCGCCAGTGCCGATCTTCCGGCCTCGGTCACCTCGTAGGACCTCCCGCGCGTCCGTCCGAGGGCAGGGCCGGTCCCGTTCACCTGCGAGGGTCGTCCTGATGCGGCTGCACACCGGTCATCAGGAAGTCCAGGCCCCGGCGGGTCGACGCCACCACGACCCGGTCACCGGCGCGCAGGATCCGGCCGTGCGCGGGGCGCCAGTCGAAGCCCGGCCGGTCGAGGCGGAGGCCACCGCCCAGTGTGTCCGTCGGAACCGACGATGGGGGTGTCGTCGCAGGGCCGATGGCCAGGACCCGCCATTCGTTCTCGCGGAACGCCTGGTGGACGGAGCGTCCCTCCAGCTCCGGGTGACCGGCGACATCGACGGTGGTGAACAGGAGCGAGCCGCGCTCGACCGGCATGATGCCCAGGACGTGACGTCCCATCATGGCGGCGGCGAAGGAGGGCGCGGCGAGTGCCGAGACGGAGCGGCTGCGGGTGGTGGCGTTGGGATAGGAGGCGCGCATCGTACGGGAGACGGTAGCCGCGAAGTCGTCGTCGTAGAGCCGCATCACCACCCTCACCTGGGGATTGCTCTCGCGGGCCGCCATGGCGATGTCGAGGTTCTCGCCGTCGTCACGAGTCAGCACCAGCAGTGATTTGCTCTGGCGGATACGCGCCCGGTCGAGCACACCGGGCGCGCCGGCGTCCTCCAGCAGCAGGGGAACGCCGAGTTCACGGGCGAGGGCTACGCCACGGGCACCGGGATCGCGTTCTATCACCACCACGTGATGTTCGGTGGTGCGCAGCTGGGCCAGTACGCGGGTGCCGATTTTGCCGAGGCCGACGAGCACGATGTGGTCGGTCAGGCCCTCGGCCGGCGGGTGCCCGACCGAGGCCCTGCGGAAGGCGTCGGTCGCGTTCATCGTCGCGGCGACCACGAGTGGCAGTACGGCCAGGCCCACGAAGCCGGCGATGAGTTGGAGTACCCGGCGGGCCGGGGACTCGTCGGTCGCCGGGTCACCCATGGTGAAGATGTCCAGCAGCGGCAGGTAGAGCGACTTCCACAGCGGTCCGGGCTCGGCCAGGGCGGTGGCACCGGCCAGCACCAGCACGATCGCGGCCAGCGCACCGAAGACGGCGATGACCTCGCGGGAAAGGAACACCGTCCACGGCAGATGCGCCAGCCTGTCCCGGAGCCAGGCGCCGTAGCTGCGCCGGGCGTGCGGCGGGGACTCGGGCGGGTGGTGGTGGGTGACTTCTTCCAGCATCAGCCGGCCGTGGGTGAACTGGCGATGGTAGGAGGTGACCGTGTCGGGCAGCAGTTGGGTGCCCTCTTCGCCGGGGGTCTCGGGGCTGTCCTCGCTGGCCGGGTCGTCCTGGTGGGCGCCGGACAGCACGGCGAGGGTGGCCAGGTCGGCGGGGTGCGGCGGAGTACGGGCCGGGCGGACCACGCCGCGGAAGACCTGGCCCTCGACCTGGAGCGTGTGCCCCCTGCCGACCGCAGCGGCGGCCACCAGCTCGGGCACCGCGGTGTCGGTGTCGGACAGCACAGTGGTGGACATGTCCAGTGCCAGGTCCTCGTTCCGGCTGAGCGCCGACACGGCGCGGTCCAGCAGCCGTTCGAGGTGCTGACCGCGCTCCCGGTTGTACATGCGGATGACCAGGCGGATGGTCGGGTTGAGGGTGCGGGCGAGCAGCGCGGCGGTGACATTGACCTGGTCGTCGCGGTAGGTGAGGGCGAGCGCGGCGGCCCGCTCCACCCCGGCGGCACGCAGCGTCAGTTCGTCGGGCCGAGCGGCCACAACCAGCTCGACCGGCGACTGCGGATCCCGGTGCAGCGCGGCGATCTCCGGCGCGTGCCCCTCACGCCGCGAGGGCAGCACGACCGTGACCGCCTCACCGCACACCGCGTCCAGCATCACCGCCAGGCGACGTGCGAGCCCGTCGTCGCCGCAGATCACCATGTGCTGGGAGCGTTGCCCGACTGGCATACGCAGTTGGAGAGTTGACGTCACGTCATCAGGATTGCCGGGTTGGGGCGCGCGGTTCCGGTGCGCACACCAGTTCGGCGTCAAGGCTGCGTATGGGCGACCGGCTCGGAGCGCCCCCGGAACCGCCGCTGGAGTCCCCGGCATATGTCGGCACGTAAGAGAGCCGCAAATACCGTACGTAACGGAGCCTGTACCGCTCTGCAAAGCCGTAGATTCCCTCGCGGTCGACGGATGCGTGCGAGACGACAGCGCCCACGCCCACCGGCTGCGCCCCGTCCGCCGTCCTGCCCGCCCCCGTCCACGCAGCAGGCCGCACTCCCAGAAAGTCTCCGTATGGCTCCCGCCCCCCACGCCCCGACGGCGCCGACCTCCTCCGCGACCGGGACAGGCCCCCGCCCTCCCCACGGCAGGCCGGCGCCCGGAGGCCGGCGCCGACGCCGGCGGACTCCGGGCGGGCTCTTCGACCCGAGAGCTCTGCTGACCTCCCTCCCTGAAGCGCTGCGCAAACTGCACCCTCGGGCGCTGGCCACCAACCCCGTGCTGTTCGTCGTGGCCTGCGGCTCGGTCCTCACCACGCTCTCCGCGCTGCTCAACCCGTCCGTCTTCACCTGGGTGATCAGCGGCTGGCTCTGGCTGACGGTCGTCTTCGCCAATCTCGCCGAGGCTGTCGCAGAGGGCCGTGGCAAAGCCCAGGCTGCATCGCTGCGCAATGCCCGTACGGACATCACCGCTCGGCGGCTGCGTAACAACTGGCGGGTCGGCATCGACCTCCGGACCGCCGAGACCGAGACCGTACCCGCCGCCGATCTACAGCCCTTCGACTTCGTACTGGTCGAGGCGGGCGAGGCGATCCCGGCCGACGGCGATGTAGTGGACGGTGTCGCCGCGGTCGACGAATCGGCCGTCACCGGTGAATCCGCCCCCGTCATCCGCGAATCGGGCGGCGACCGCTCCGGGGTCACCGGCGGCACCATCGTGCTGTCCGACCGCCTCGTCGTACGCGTCACCTCCCGCCCCGGGCAGTCCTTCCTGGACCGGATGATCGCGCTTGTCGAGGGCGCGACCCGGCAGCGGACCCCCAACGAGATCGCGCTGCACATCCTGCTCGCCGCGCTCACCATCGTCTTCGTCCTCGTCGTGGTCACCTTGCAGCCGATGGCCTCCTACGCTGGTGCGGTCCCGTCGACGGCGGTGCTCGTCGCCCTCCTCGTCACCCTGATCCCGACGACGATCGGCGCGCTGCTCTCCGCGATCGGCATCGCGGGTATGGACCGCCTCGTCCAGCGCAACGTCCTGGCCATGTCGGGGCGCGCGGTCGAGGCCGCCGGAGACATCAACACCCTGCTGCTCGATAAGACCGGCACCATCACCCTCGGCAACCGCGAGGCCGTCGCCTTCGTCCCCCTCCCGGACGCCGATGAAATCCAGCTCGCGGACTCCGCCCAGCTCTCCTCACTCGCCGATGAGACACCCGAAGGCCGCTCCGTCGTCGTCCTCGCCAAGAAGACCTACGGACTGCGGGCACCTGCTGAAGGGGAGCTCCGACACGCCGAGTACGTCGACTTCAGCGCACAGACCCGGATGAGCGGCGTCGATCTGCGCTGGGCGGACGGAGCCGGTTGCGCAATCCGCAAAGGGGCGACCGCCCAGGTCATCGAGTGGGTGACGGGGCGCGGCGGCCAGGTGCCCGCCGAGGCCCGCATGTTCACCGATGCGATCGCCGCGTCCGGTGGCACCCCGCTACTGGTCGCTGTGCACGACCTGTACGGGGCGCGGGTGCTCGGCGTGATCCACCTCAAGGACGTCGTCAAGGACGGCATCCGCGAACGCTTCGCCGAGCTGCGCCGGATGGGCATCCGTACGGTGATGGTCACCGGCGACAACGCACTCACCGCGAAGGCCATCGCCCGGGAAGCAGGCGTCGACGACTACCTCGCCGAAGCCACCCCCGAGGACAAACTCGCCCTGATCGCCCAGGAGCAGGAGGGCGGCAAGCTGGTCGCGATGACCGGCGACGGCACCAACGACGCCCCCGCTCTCGCCCAGGCGGACGTCGGCGTCGCCATGAACACCGGAACCTCGGCCGCCAAGGAGGCCGGGAACATGGTGGACCTGGACTCCAACCCGACCAAGCTCATCGAGATCGTCGAGATCGGTAAGCAACTCCTCATCACCCGGGGTGCGTTGACCACCTTCTCGATCACCAACGACGTCGCCAAGTACTTCGCGATCATCCCGGCCATGTTCGCCGGCGCCTACCCGGGCCTCGCCGACCTCAACATCATGGGCCTGCACAGCCCGACCTCCGCCATCACCTCAGCGATCATCTTCAACGCGCTCATCATCATCGCCCTGATCCCCCTCGCTCTGCGCGGCGTCCGCTACACCCCCGCCTCCGCCCACGACCTGCTCCGGCGCAACCTCACCCGCTACGGGCTGGGCGGACTGATCGTCCCGTTCATCGGGATCAAACTCATCGACCTGCTGATCTCGCAGGTCCCGGGACTCGGCTGAGCGCCGACACCGCTCCCGGCCCCTCGCCTGTCGCGGCGTCACAGGCTTCGGCAGGACCTCGACGGGACCGTACTCACACCCGGGCCTACAACTGCGTGCCGGCGCTGCATACCGAAGCAAGGGGTACGTCACCAAGCCGACCGAAGGTGCACAGGGAGGTCAAGCAACCCTGCGCGAGGAACGCGCGACCTCGACGGCAGCCTTCTGGCCGAAGCTCTGATCGACGCCCTACAAATCGCTCCGGCCGTAAGCCTGCTGGACGGGTGCGCACAGAGGCGCTCGACGTGACTACCCGGCACAGGCGCCGCCGCCATAAAGGTTCCGACAAGAAGACCCATGGCCGCCTCCCCGGAAGATCACCCCGCTTCTAGACTCCATGCCACGGCCCTTCCAGCGCCGCATGTTTCCATTCCTTGGAACAGTAGGGGGATACTTATGTCAAAAAGTGAGTCGTTAGTGGATGCGGCGGCACTTTCGAAGCTGGCGAAAAGCTTCGAAACATACGGTTCGGACCTGGAGAGCTACCTCAAGGAATTCCAGGCAAAGACCGGCTCCGAGGTGATTCATGACGGGTTCGGTGTACTCACGGAATCCGAGGAAGTCACGTCCGCCTACATCGAGATGTCTCGCGAAATGGTGGAGTCGCTGCATGCCCTGCGGAAGCACCTCGACCACATCGGTGAGGGGCTGCGCACGGTCCAGCACAACGCCACAGGGACGGACGAGTCCCTGGCTGCCGGCTTCGACCGGGGACGTCACGCATGAGCGGTGATGAGTCCGTAGCAGAGCAGGTCTACGAAGCCGGCCTGGAAATCATCAATCCCGGAGGCGAACCCGACGTTCTGCGCTCGGCGGCCAAAGGCTGGCGGGACCTCCACGAAAACCTCCAGACCATGTTCAAGGACATGGATCGCGAGGTGCAGCGCACCTTGGACTCCCACTGGCAGGGCCCCGCGGCGGACGCGTTTGCGGAACACTGGAAAAACCTCGACGCGGCGATGGGCAAAACCTTGCCCCAATTGCCCGCGGCAGCAAAGAGTCTCGATGAGGCCGCGGACGCGATCGAGGAGATCAACAGTCAGATCCACGAGATCTATCTGGAGATCGGTATCTCCATCGGTGTCTCTGTTGGCCTGTCATTCCTGACCATGGGTTTCTCGGCGGCCGCGGGGGCCGCCCGAGCCGCCCAACTGGCAACCAAAGCAGCCAAATTGGCAAAGACCCTCGGCACAATCCTGCGCAAGGTCGGCCAGGCATTCAATACCGTCTCCCGCCTGGCGAAGGAACACCGCTTCCTGAAGAACGTCCTGGTCACCTGGGCGAGCAATACCGGCTCCACGGTCATGGCGAACAGCCTGATGGGCAACGAGACCGACCTCGGCGACGCGGTCTGGCAGGGCGGTCTCTCCTCGCTCGCCGGCACCGGACCCGCGCTCGGTATCGGCAAAGTCGTCGGCGGAATGCGGGGAGCCATGCTCGGCGGAGGCGTCGGTAACGTCGCCGGCGGGCTGGCGGTCGACGGCGCCAGGACCGCACTGGGGGAGAACGTCAGTGGCGGCGAGTTCCTCGGTAACGCCCTCGTCAACAGCGCCACGGGCGCCGCCGGTGGCGCCGCGGTGCATGCCGCGAACACCCACCTCCCACCCGGCCGCGAAGGACCGCATTTCTCGGTCGACGGCATCATCAACGGCACCGTTTACGGCGCCGGCGGGGTGGCCGGCCAGCCGCTGAAGGACGCGCTCACCCATGCCGGGGAAGAATCCAAGGACACGGTCGCCCCGGGTGACCCGGGAAAGAAAAGCGTGAGGGACGTTTTCGGGTGAGGGAACGAGATCGCGCGGTGGCGTCCGCCTCGGCAGTGGCCTGGGCGGGCGTCGCCGCGTTCCTGGTCTGTGTGCTGGCGCGCAAGGTGGCCCCGTATCCGCGCTGGGATCTGCTGGCCTGCCTATCGGTCTCCGGTGGCGCTATCACGTTGTGGTGGTGGCTGGCGCGGAAACCCGCCGGGAGCACAGAGCCGCGCCGCGCACGCAGCCCGGAGCGAGCCGGGCGCGCACGGTGGTGGCCGGCGCGGCGCAGCGGCATGGTCGGCCTCGCGCTCTGGGTCCTGTTCGTGCCACTGGCCATGCTGGGGTTCTCCGCAGTGGACACCACCCCGAAGCTGACCGAGATCACCCACAGCGGTCCGGCACTATCCCGGCTCACCGTCAAAGCCGTCCACTCCACGAGCCGGTCCCAGGAGAATCACGGCGGCGTCCACTACAACTCCTCGGTCTCCGTGGCCATTCCGGGCACCGACGGCACCCGGCTGACCACTGAGGAGGTCACCACCTCCAAGCCGCTCAGAGAGGGTGACGGGGTCTGGGCGCTGCACTCCTCCCGAAATGCCGCGGCGGGCGCCATCCTGAGTCCGAGCCAGGACGAGCTGCGATCCCTCAGGGACGGCACGGTATCCGGTCAGGAAATCCTGCTCCTGACACTCTCCGGTGGCGCCTGCGCGGGCTACGCCGCGCTCGCCCTGCGAGAGGGCACCTCCCTGCGCCACTTCAACGCCGACCTCATCGCGCGCCGGTCCCACATGTTGCGGGTACGCATCACCGGTGCAGGCTCGGGCCTGCACTTCCCGCGCCCCGGACGCACCGACGGGCCGAAACGCCACCGCCGGCTCCACCCCACGCTCCGGCTGACCGCATCCAACGGCGACCGACACCTGTACATCGACCGCTGCCTTGACCCCGTGCCTCTCGCGAAAGTGCTGGAGAGCCAGTCGGGATGGCTGTATTGGCGGCCGAGGCCCGACGGGCAGCCGGGATGGTCGGAGCCTGCCCTGCTCGTCCTCGACGACGGCCGGTTCGTCGTTGGCGCAACGCCCGACGGACCGATTCCGGACCGGCTCGCGGGTGCACCGGCCGGCGAGCCGGTCACCCAGCCGCTCCCCAGCCCGGCACCGACCCGCGCGGCCGGTCCGTACGTCCTGTGGCAGCCCCACGTCCACAAACCGGGCCTGCTCGCCTTCGGCGTCGGCTTCCTGTCCGTATGCCTCATCGCCGCCGGCATCGGCTACGGGAACGGGACGGCCCTGGGTGTCTGCATGGCGACCACCGTGCTTGGGCCGACCGTCGGTCTACTGCTGATCGCCCGTCGGCGCAACGCCTACCTGCGGAGCCTGCGGCGCGCCTGATAGAGGGCGGACGCGGTGTACGAGCTGACCGACGCGAGGCTGTGTGCTGCACCCGGGGGCCGGGACGACATGGCGGGCGGGTCCGCACACGCGAGAGCCCCCCACCAGTGCGCGGTGCGGGGTTCTCGGTCTGGGAAGTGCCACGGTCGCTAGGTGCAGGTGACGGCGTCGTGTGTGGTGCTGATGCTGGTGGAAGCGTCGCGTACCGTGCCGTGCTTGATCGCGCCGACCACCTGGCCATCCGTCGGCATGCCCCTGGCGACCGCCCAGGTGTGGACGAGCCAACCGATCTCGCCTTTGAGGAACGTGGCATCGGAGCGTTTGTTGCGGACGAGGTCACGGCGCCAGGTGGCGGTGAGGTGCTCGACCGGGGCTTTGGCGTAGGCGACGTGAGGCGGGTGAGGACGTCTGTCCGCCACTGGGCACGGGTGTCCGGCGGGATGCCGTCCCCGAAGCTGCACACGGCAGGGAGGGGTTGGACCACCGCGGTGTGTGGCCACCCGCTCGGCGTCCGGCCCGGGCCGGTAAGCGACCTCTAGCCCACATCACGAAGACCATATCGCCGAGAAATCCTCATTTCGAGTCCCCGCGTGAGCGAATGTAGCGCCATCCAAAGTAAAGCGCCCCCAGCGCACCCACCACTGCGCCGACTCCACACATTACCGTCGCCCATAGAGCCATGTCTTGTGTGATCCACAGCAAGCTCACGACGACCAGCGCCATGGAGAACAGGAATCGCTCTCCATGGCCCAGGCCGCGGCGACCTTTCAGTCCCGGATGTTGGTGCACGTGTAGGTAACGCCCTTCATTTTGATATCCCGGTACCCGATAAGGGCGGCGAAGTCGGTGCCGCCACCACCGCCACCACCCTTTTTCCGGCAGTAGTAACCGAGCGCGTCAAGCTTTCCGAGATCACTCTTCGCCTGGTAGTTCCGATACGACTTCATCATGGCTGCTCGCTTCTGCGCAGGCGTAGCGTTCTTCGCCTTCGTGTACGCATAGCACCCAACGCTGGCGCCGATCCCTACCCACGACGCCCCCTTGGCCAGCGCCTTGGAAAGTCCTGCCGCGCCACTGCCAATCCCCAGAACTGCGCAGATTTCATCAGCTCCAGCAGCGCGGACCTGCGCTTCCGTTGCCGCCCGCGCGACTGCTGCGCCCCCTGCGCCTTCCACCGAAGCTGCGTTTGCCGTTTGCGCGCCGATGCCGCACATCGCGCTGGTCATCGCGAAGGCAATCACGGCAGAAGTCCCCTTGCTTCGTATACTCACGAAGTCATCCCCCAATATGCTCTATTTTGATCTTGAGAGGGACGCTACCAGCAAGGCCATATAGGCGCAATGGTGAATTTTACTCAGATCAGGGCCCCTCAACGATGTCAGCCTTGCGGAATCGGGTAGACCTTGCAGAATTCGACATACCGGGCACCCCGGTCGCGGGCAGCCGTAAAGGCTCCGGTGCCGGCATGGCGTCGGGCAACAACAGTCCGGGGTAGGGCCGCTGTGTCGAAGAAGGTTGCGTCGAGGAAGGTTGCGTCACACCCCATCCGCAGTTCCGGGGTGCTCCCCGACCGGCCAGCGGTAGGAGGGGTCCCTAGGGTACTTCCAATAAGGCCAGGCTCCCTCGCTGTCGGAGGCGAGGACCATGGGATGGCGGTGCTTGCCCTGACAAGCCGGCCAGGCGCGGCCGCCCTCGATCAATTGCAGGTTCTCGAGGATGGACGCCTGGGTGTGGAATGCCAGCGACTTCACAGCCGCGCCGGGCTCGGCGTCCAGCGCAGGCTCGAATTCGAGAGGTCCCAGGCGCGCTCCGGAGACGACCAGGTCCCGCCACTGCTGCGGATCCTCTCCGGGTGGGGCGGTGAAGACCAGCCGCGGCCGCAGACCGCAGACCCGCAGGTCGTGGTCGATCGGGGCGAAGCGGTCTTCAGGCTCCATCGCTGCCAAGACGAGCTCTCCTTCTCACATACCTACGCCGGGCCCGGCGCGTGCCGCCCACCCACCACTCGACCGGCCTACGGCTTGAACTCGCAGTTCACGAAGCGGTATCCACCACTGCGCGGGGTCACGGACAGACTTCCAACGACACATCGTCCCCACGCTTCATGGTGTAGCTCTTCCTGCTGCCCTTCACGTCGAAGGTGCGCGGCAGCGGGCCGTGGAAGTGGTAGCTCCACAGCTCCTTGTGTGTGCGGTAGACGTTGGCCTCGCGCCGTTGGCGAAGATCTTCGCCAAGAATCGCACCACTCCCTGCGGTGCGTTGCCCTGGACGTCTGCCTGGCCACCGCCACGCTCCAGCCGACCATCACCGGCAAAAAGGTACCCACCCTTGCGCGTTCGTCGGACAATCGGCCGCATGGTCTTGTCATCTCCCGTACGCCTGTGGCTCCTCCCCAACGCCGCTCTTCTGACCGCACTGTCCGTCTGGGGCATCGTCCGCTATCCGCATCTGCCGGGCCGGATACCGCAGCACATCGGCACCGATGGGGTGGACGCCTGGACGAGCCGGTCTATCGGTAGCGCCTTCGTCCTCGTATTCGTGCACAGCGGTGTAACTGTTCTGCTGACCGCCTGCGCAGAGCTGACACTGCGGGTAACTCCAAGCGCCGAACTCCCTGACGGCGTTGCGCCCTTCGGCAACGGGCTCGTGAGGTCGTCGCTCAACCGGCCTCGCACACGCGCCTCCGCCCTCTGGACCGCCCGGGCGTTGTTGACACTCAACGCCTGTGTGGGCATGTCGTTCCTCATCGGCTGCGCAGTCTTGTGGCGTTCGGCGCCAGAGCCAGAAGTATCCGGCTGGCTGTTCACCGCGATGATCGCGCCGATCCTGGCCGGGACTGCTCTGACGGTGGCATCCGCCGTTCGCGACCGCCGAGCACCTGCACACTGAGCTTCAAATAAGTTCCGCCCATACCCTCCGATGCGAAAGTTCACTGCCCCCACACCTCAGGTCCGGTCTTGATGCAACAGTCAAGGTCGAACGGCAGAGCCGCCCCGGCTGGCGGCACGATGCGCACAACGGACGCAGACGAGTCTCGCCGGGATCGGCGCCCCCGAACGATCAGCGAACGGCGGTGGCCCCGTGGCAAATGGGGCTGGTCGACCACCTCGACGGCGACCACAAAGCCCTCGCCTGCTTCCCCATCGACGTCCGCACCGCTGCTACCAAGCATCGCGCCTCATGGGCCATGCGTTCCGCCGACTCCCCACGCGACATCCGGCCCGTCCGTCTGGAAGACTCGGCATAGACGACGGCTGTCTTGCCAGGTATTGGGATCCGAATGAGGTCGGCTGGTGTCGGAAAAGGCGGCCCACCGGGCTCCTCCCCGAACGCAGGAACCCCCGCCGGCAAACCGACGGGGGTTCCTCACCTCTCACGCGATATCACACGCGTCTCACCAACAGCATTGACGCTCCTGGATCACAGGCCCTGACCTGCGCCTACGCCCCCTGAGCTGGACCACCTGGACCGCACAAGACGCGATTTACCACCTGTGCCAGGTGGTACCCAGAGCGGCGCCCAGTACGAGTACGGGGGCGTCGTCGGGGCCGTCGATCCGGTGTTGCAGGGTCTTCTCACTCACCGGGCCAAGCTACCGACTCTCCGACAAGATCCTGACACCCGGGTCAGGAGAGCCGCTGGAGCATGGCCGCCGACCACCCCCCCGAAGCGCGGTATGTGCAGGTCAGAGCCTCGCCGTGAAGAGGACGTGGACGATCGGGTGCCCCGGCGTGAAGCACGACGCACGCTCAGGGTTCCAGAGAGTCGACGAATGTCACCCGGTCGCCCGCGCCCTTGATGAAGTCCTGCTGGGAGTGATTGCGGAGGCGGCACATGTCGTAGCGGGCCTTGGGTCCGGCCCCGTCTCCGTCCTGCTCGTAGGAGTGCTGCCCGGACAGCTGGCAGGAGTCGTAACGCACCAGTGGGCCCCGGGAGCCGATGCGGTAGCGATGGGGGCTGGTGTCCGCCGCGAAGGACTTGAAGGCGTGCGCGGTGTCGTCGCAGTCGTTGAAGTGCACCGTGCCGCTGTCCCAGGCGCAGTCGATCACGACGGTGTCCGGGTCGCGCACCTCGAAGCGGATGTCCTCGGCGTGGAAGCGCTGCACCGAGTCGTGGTGCGGACCGCGCGGGAAGCGGAAGAAGGTGCTGGTGCGCCCGTAGTCGTCGGTGTCCTCGGGGCGGCTTCCGGTGACGATGTAGGAACCGCCGCGGCAGGTGATGGAACCGCCGTAGGGGAACTCCAGAAAGTTGCCCCAGTCGTATTCGACCTTCATGTCGTTGAACCAGTAGTTGAGGAACTGGTCCTGCTGCAGCTGGTCGTGG
>NZ_JBYISA010000069.1:0-15192 GCF_057708345.1 Streptomyces sp. bgisy130 | reverse complement strand
ACACACCGGCCCCGGAGGTCCGTCACCGCACCCGACAACCACCTGGCCCGCCGCAGGCGCAACGGCGAGCAACGCCCACGGCGGGAAAGACGAAAACGTGGGGCCGCTTAGTGGAAAACGTGGGGCTCCGCCGGAAACGTGCCGCCCACGACCTCCTCCGCGAACGCCTTGGCCGCGTCGCCGAGCAGCTCCCGCAGGGCAAGGTATTGCTTGACGAACTTCGGGACCCGGCCGGCGGTCATGCCGGCCATGTCGGTCCACACCAGGACCTGCGCGTCGCAGTCCAGGCCCGCGCCGATGCCGACGGTGGGGATGTAGAGCGATCGGGTGACCTCGGCGGCCAGCTCGGCGGGTACGGCTTCCAGGACGACCGCGAACGCACCGGCGTCCTGCACCGCCTTGGCGTCCCGAAGCAGCTGCTGGGCCGCTTCCTCGCCGCGGCCCTGGACGGGGTAGCCGCCGAAGGCGTTGACCGACTGCGGGGTCAGTCCGACGTGCGCCATCACCGGGATGCCGGAGGAGACCAGCAGCTCCACCTGGTCGGCGGAGCGCTCACCGCCCTCCAGCTTGACGGCGCCCACGCCGGCTTCCTTCACCAGCCGGGTGGCGTTGCGCAGCGCCTGCACCGGGCCTTCCTGGTACGAGCCGAACGGCAGGTCGCCGATGACCAGCGCGCGCTTGGTGCCCCGGACGACCGCCGCGGACAGCAGGGTGATCTCGTCCATGGTGACCGGCACGGTGGATTCGTAGCCGAGGTGGCAGTTGCCCATCGAGTCGCCGACGAGCAGGACGGGGATGCCGGCCTCGTCGAAGACGGAGGCGGTCATGGCGTCGTAGGCCGTGAGCATCGGCCACTTCTCGTCGCGCGCCTTGGCGGCGGCGATGTCGCGGACGGTGACCCGGCGCGAGCCGGTGCCTCCGTAGAGCGACTTGTCGACCGGCTTCTGGGCAGGCGAAAGCTGCGTCATGGTGACGGCTCCTGTTCCTCATCTCGAGGCACCCTGACGGTGTCCCCGGAATCCCCTCCATGCTGGCACGGCCCGCGCACAAAGGAAAAGGGAGCGGGCGCAAGCCGGTCCGTTCACCCGGAGGAGGGGACGCGCCCGCGCCCGCTTTCAATACGGAACGGGCTCGTATCGGAAGCCCGTAGGGTGCCCGGCATGGCCACCTCACCCCCCGCCCCGGACGCACCGCCGGGCCGCCGGATCCCGGACCGCATCCACCGCCGCCGCTGGGCGATCCTGTCCACCCTCATGCTCAGTCTGCTGATCGTGGTGCTGGACAACTCGATCCTCAACGTCGCCATGAAGACGCTCGCCACCCCGGCCCCCGCCGGTCTCGGCGCCACGCAGAGCGAGCTGGAGTGGGCGATCAACTCCTACACCCTGGTCTTCGCCGGTCTGCTGTTCACCGCGGGTCTGCTCGGTGACCGTGTCGGCCGCAAGAAGATCCTGCTCTTCGGGCTGGCGGTCTTCGGTGCCGGGTCGGTGCTGGCCGGGGTCTCCGGCTCGCCCGCCGAGCTGATCACCTTCCGGGCCGTGATGGGCCTGGGCGGCGCCTTCGTCATGCCCGCCACCCTCGCCATCCTGATGAACGTGTTCGAGCGGGAGGAGCAGCCCCGGGCGATCGGCATCTGGGCCGGCGGGGTGGGCATCGCCATCGCGGTCGGCCCGATCGCCGGCGGGCTGCTGCTGGACCACTTCTGGTGGGGCTCGGTCTTCATGATCAACGCGCCGATCGTGCTGCTCTCGCTGGTCGCGATGGTGGTCCTGGTACCCGACTCCAGGGACCCGCACCCCGGCCGGATGGACCCGTTCGGGGTGCTGCTGTCCGTCGTGGGGCTGGTCCTGCTGGTCTACGGCATCATCAAGGGCGGTCAGCTCGCCGACTTCTCCGACCCGCAGGTGGTCGGCACGGTCGTCGGCGGCCTGCTGGTGCTGACCGTCTTCGTGCTGCACCAGAAGCGCAGCGACCATCCGTCCATCGACATCAGCTACTTCCGCTCGCCCGCCTTCTCGGCCGCCATCGCCGCCATCGCGCTGGTCTTCTTCGCGCTGATGGGGGTCTCGTTCTTCGCCGTCTTCTACATCCAGAGCGTGCGCGGCTTCAGCCCGCTCCAGGCCGGGCTGCTGTTCCTGCCGCTGGCCGCCGCCCAGCTGCTCTTCGCGCCGCGGGCCCGGCTCGCCGTGGACCGCTACGGTGCCCGCGCGGTGTGCACCTTCAGCATGTTCGTGGTGGCCGACACCATGCTGGGCCTGTTGCTGCTGAACGAGGCGACCCCGATCTGGATCATGGAGGCGCTGCTCTTCCTCCAGGGCGCCGGGATGGCGCACATCATGCCGCCGGCCACCGTCGCGGTCATGCAGTCGCTGCCACGGGAGAAGGCCGGCTCCGCCTCAGCGCTCAACAACGTCTTCCGGCAGGTCGGCGGCACCCTGGGCGTCGCCGTCCTCGGCTCGCTGCTGTCGACGACCTACCGCGACGGTATCGAGGACACCCTCGACGCGGTGCCGGGACTGCCGCCCGCTGCCCGGCACGCGGCCGGCGAATCCATCGAGGCGACCCTCGGACTCGCGGACCGGATGGGCCCGGCCGGCCGGCCGCTGGCCGCCGCGGCCGACGATGCCTTCATCCATGCCATGCATGTCACCGCGCTCGGTTCGGCCGCCGTCGCGCTGGTCGGGGCGCTGGTGAGCGTGCTGTTCCTACCGGGCAAAATGGGGCCGGCCCCGCAGGCGGCGGAGCCCCTGGAAGAGCGGAAGGCGGGCGCGGAGAGATGAGCCGGGCGGCGGAGGACCCCGAGGGCGCGGCAGCCGGGGGGCGGCCGGGCCCGGCGGTCCCCGCGGGCCGCGGCCGGCCGCGCAGCGCCGCCGCCGACTCCGCCATCATCGAGGCCGTGCTGCGCCTGATCGAGGACGGGGCCTCCATAGGCGAGTTGTCCATGGAGGGCATTGCCCGCGCGGCGGGCGTCGGCAAGGCCACGGTCTACCGCCGCTGGTCCGGCAAGAGCGCTCTGCTGCTCGACGTCATGCGGTCCCTGGACGTCCCCGGCCCGCCGCCGGGCGGCCTCTCGGTGCGCGACGACCTGGTCGCCCTGCTGGAGTTCCTGCGCCGCCGCGGACTCGCCAAGCGCGGCTCCGCGCTGCTGCGCACCCTCGTCAGCCATGTGCAGACACAGCCGGAGCTGTGGGCGGAATATCACGACACGGTGGTAAGGGCCCGCCGGGAGGCGCTGCTCGGGGTGCTGCGGCGCGGCGTGGCGAGCGGCGAGATCCGTGCCGACCGCGATCTGGAGATGCTCGCCGATCTGTTCGTCGGCCCGATGCTGTCCCGCGCCCTCCTTCATGAGTGGAAGGAACTGCCCGAGGGCCTTTCGGCGGATATCGTCGACACGGTTCTGGAAGGCGTACGGCCGACGGCGGACACGGCGGGCTGAACGCCCCGGCACCCGCGCCGAGTTGAACGCCCCGTCAGCTTTCGTTGGACGGGCGGGAAACCGCGGGTGAACGGGAGTGGGACTGCTGGGCGGAGACCGCCCGGAGCTCCGCCGTATGACCGGATCATGCCCGTTCTGTCACAGCCGAGGTCACAACCCCGGGGGCCGGAACCCGGACCCGTCACCGGGCCGTCCTCACTTCTAAGAAAGCCCATTACGGACCATCGCCTAGGGTCGGAGATCCAGGTGAGGCGCAGCGACGCAAGGTAGTGAGGACAGCGACATGGCGCAGGCATATATGACGGAGCCGGGACAGGGGCACACCCCCGGGCAGGCCGGTTCCCGGGCCGAACGCCTGCGGAACTGGTGGCGCCCGGAGGGCACCTGGCGGCGCGGTCTCGTGCTCGCGGTGCTGGCCATCCTGCTCGGGCTGCTGATGATTCTGCACGCGGAGGTCCCCAACACCCCGGGAAACTGGGGCAGTCTGCTGGAGACCTTCCTGCCGTGGGTGGGGCTGGGCATCCCGCTGCTGCTCATCGCCGCGCTGCTGCGCCGCTCGGCGAGCGCGCTGGTCGCCCTGGTGCTGCCGGCCTTCGTGTGGGTCAACCTCTTCGGCGGCCAGGTCACCGACAAGGCCGGTGAGGGCGGCAATCTCACCGTGCTCACCCACAACGTCAATGTGGACAACCCCGATCCGTCGGGCACCGCCAAGGACCTCGTGGCGTCCGGCGCCGATGTGGTGGCCCTGGAGGAGCTCTCCGGCAACGCCCTGTCGACCTACCGTCAGGGGCTGGCGAAGGCGTATCCGTACCACACGATCGAGGGCACGGTCGGCCTGTGGAGCAAGCGTCCGCTGACCGACACCCGGCCGGTGGACACCAAGATGGGGTGGAACCGCGCGCTGCGGGCCACCGTCACCGCCACCGACGGCCAGCAGTTCGCGGTGTACGTCGCCCATCTGCCGTCGGTGCGGGTCAACGCCGCGAAGGGCTTCACCGCCAACCGGCGGGACGCCAGCGTCGAGGCGCTGGGCGAGGCGATCGCCGCCGACCCGGTGAAGAAGGCCGTGCTGCTCGGCGATCTCAACGGCACCATGAACGACCGCTCGCTGGCCCCGGTCACCTCCCAGATGCGCTCCGCCCAGGGCGCCGCGGGTGACGGCTTCGGCTTCAGCTGGCCGGCGGCGTTCCCGATGGCCCGGATCGACCAGATCATGATGAAGGGGATGGACCCGGTCAAGGCCTGGGTGCTGCCCTCGACCGGCAGTGACCACCTTCCGGTCGCGGCCTCGGTGAAGATCTGAGGGACGGCGGGGCGCGCGGGCGGCGGAGAGCGGAAACGGGTTCGTCATGCCCCGTTCTCCGGGCGGAATACTGAGCCTGAGAGACTTTGTTCCGTAAGAGAACTTATTGCTTACGGTCCGCTGTCCGCGTGCCCGCCGCACGCAACACCCCGAAAGGTCTTTCATGCCCTTGGCTCTGCTCGCGCTCGCGATCTCGGCCTTCGGTATCGGCACCACGGAGTTCGTGATGATGGGCCTGCTGCCCAACGTCGCGGACGATCTGGGCACCTCGGTGCCCACCGCCGGCTACCTCGTCTCCGCCTATGCCCTCGGCGTCGTCATCGGCGCCCCGCTCCTGACCGCCCTCGGCTCCCGTATCCCGCGCAAGCGGATGCTGGTCTGGCTGATGGCGGTCTTCACGGTCGGCAACCTCGCCTCCGCCCTGGCCCCCACCTTCGGGCTGCTGGTCGCCGGCCGGCTGCTGGCCGGCCTGCCGCACGGTGCGTTCTTCGGCGTCGGCGCGGTGGTCGCCGCCCGGCTGGTGCGGGAGGGCCGCCAGGCCCGCGCGGTCGCCACGATGTTCCTCGGGCTGACCATCGCCAACATCATCGGGGTGCCCGCCGCGACCCTCCTGGGCCAGCAGTTCGGCTGGCGCGCCACCTTCCTCATCGTGGCCGCCATCGGTCTGGTCGCGATGGCGGCCCTGGCCCGGCTGGTCCCCCCGCTGCCGGCCGACGAGCGCACCGGCCTGGCCCGCGAGCTGCGGGCGCTGGGTGACCGCCAGGTGCTGCTCGGCCTGCTCACCACCGTCTTCGGTTTCGCCGGGATCTTCGCCGTCTACAGCTACCTCGCGTCGATGATGACCGAGGTCACCGGCTTCGCGGAGGGCACCGTCCCGCTGGTCCTCGCGCTCTTCGGCATCGGGATGACCCTCGGTGCGCTGGCCGCGGGCCCGCTCACCGACCGGGCCCTGCGCCCGACCCTGTACGGCTCGCTGGCCGCACTGGCCCTCGTCCTGACCGCCTTCCACTTCACCGCCCAGGTGAAGTGGGCCGCCCTGGCCACGGTCGTCGTCATCGGTGCCGTCGGCTTCCTGACCACCACGCCGCTCCAGATGCTGGTCATGAACAAGGCCCAGCAGGCCCCGACGCTGGCCGCCGCCTCCAACCAGTCCGCCTTCAACCTCGCCAACGCCGGCGGCGCCTGGGTCGGCGGGCTGGCCCTGGCGGCCGGCTGGGGCTGGACCTCCGCGACGTTGGTCGGCGCGGTCCTGGCGGCCCTCGGCCTGGCCGTCGCCCTCCTGGCCGGTCTCCTGGACCGCGGCGACCGGGACCCGTCCCGGATCGTGGCCCGCAGCGGCGAGACGGAGACGGAGCAGGCCACGGGCGCGACGGAGACGGAGCAGGCCGCCGGCGCGGCGGTGCCGGCCGGGGACCGCATCGGCTGACCGCGCACGGGCGCCCGGCCGGGGGCGGACGGGTCGGGGGCGGACGGTTCGGCCCCGCCCCCACCGCTCCCCTGACGCCCCCTCAGGCCCCTTCCCGCCAGTGGTTGGTGATCGGCAGCCGGCGGTCCTTGCCGAAGCCCTTCGCGGAGATCTTGGTGCCGGGCGGGTACTGGCGGCGCTTGTACTCGGCGTGGTCGACCATCCGCAGCACCCGCGTCACCAGCTCGGCGTCGAAGCCCTGGGCGACGATCTCCTCCCGGCCGTGGTCGCGGTCGACATACAGCTCCAGGACGCGGTCCAGGACGTCGTAGTCGGGGAGCGAGTCGGTGTCGACCTGGCCGGGGCGGAGTTCGGCGCTCGGGGGCTTGCTGAGGGTGTGCTCCGGGATCGGCGGGGTCTGGCCGCGGTCGGCGGCGGCCTGGTTGCGCCAGCGGGCCAGTTGGTAGACGACGGATTTGTAGACGTCCTTGATGGGGCCGTAGCCGCCCACCGAGTCGCCGTAGAGCGTCGAATAACCGCAGGCCAGCTCGGACTTGTTGCCGGGGGCGAGGACCAGGTGGCCCTCCTGGTTGGAGATGGCCATCAGGGTGGTGCCCCGGAGGCGCGACTGGAGGTTCTCCTCGGCCAGGCCGGTCAGCGGCAGCGCGGCCATGTAGGCGTCGAACATCGGGCCGATCGGCACCGTGCGGAAGGACAGGCCCGTACGGCGGGCGAGTTCGGCGGCGTCGGTGAGGGAGTGCTCCGACGAATAGCGGGACGGCATCGCCACCGCATGCACCTGGCCCGCCCCCAGCGCGTCACAGGCCAGGGCGGCGACCAGCGCGGAGTCGATCCCGCCGGAGAGCCCGAGCACCACACTGCGGAAGCCGTTCTTGGCGACATAGGCCCGCAGGCCGACGACCAGCGCGGTGTAGATCTCCTCCAGGTCGGTGAGGCGCTCGGCCCGGCCGCCGGGGGTCTCGGGAGGGTAGGGCGGCAGCGGGGCGGGGGAGAGGGTGACATGGGTGACGCGCAGCCCGTCGTCCAGGATCCCCGAGGGGGGCTCGGGCGCCGCGGCCGGCAGGTCCAGATCGACCAGCACACAGCCCTCCGCGAACTGCGGCGCCCGTGCGATCACCCCGCCGTGCCTGTCGACCACGATCGAGTCACCGTCGAAGACCAGCTCGTCCTGCCCGCCGATCATCGCCAGATAGGCGGTGGTGCAGCCGGCCTCCTGGGCCCGCCGGCGGACCAGCTCCAGCCGGGTGTCGTCCTTGTCCCGCTCGTACGGCGAGGCGTTGACCGACACCAGCAGCCCGGCGCCCGCGCTGCGCGCCGCCGGCACCCGCCCGCCGTCCTGCCACAGGTCCTCGCAGATGGCCAGCGCGACATCCACCCCGTGCACCCGTACGACGGGCAGCGTGTCGCCGGGGACGAAGTAGCGGAACTCGTCGAACACGCCGTAGTTGGGAAGGTGGTGTTTGGCGAAGGACAGTGCGACTTCGCCGCGGTACAGCACGGCGGCGGCGTTCTGCGGGGCGCCCGCGGGACGGCCGTAGCGCGGTGTGGCCTGTGTGCCGCGGTCGAGATAGCCGACGATCACCGGCAGGTCGCCCAGGCCCTGCCCGTCCAGCCGGGCGGCCAGCGACCGCAGCGCGGCACGGCTCGCCTCGACGAAGGAGTGGCGCAGTGCGAGGTCCTCGACGGGGTAGCCGGTCAGCGCCATCTCGGGGAACGCGACGAGGTGGGCGCCCTGGCCGGCGGCGTGCCGGGTCCAGTGCAGGATCGTCTCGGCGTTCCGGTCGAGGTCACCGACACAGGAGTCGATCTGATTGAGGGCGAGACGAAGTTGAGGCACCCCGCCAGTGTAATCGTCTTTCTGACGCAATGGGGGGGGAGCGGTGCCGGAGGAGCCGCGGACGGGTGACGGACGGCGCCGGCCTGCCCCCGCCCGCCCCGTCGGCTTGCCCCCGCCCGGCCCCTAGTCCTTCAGGTAGCCGAGCACCGTCATCATCCCCGACTCCGAGTGATAGACGTTGTGGCAATGGACCATCCACAGCCCGGGGTTGTCGGCGTCGAAGTCGACATCGAGGCTGCGTCCCGGCAGCACGATCGCGCTGTCCTTGCGGGGCCCGCCGTTCGGCAGCGCGAAGTGGTGCCCGTGGATGTGTACGGGGTGCCACATCCGGGTGTGGTTGCGGATGGCGAGCCGCACCCGCTCACCGGCCCGGATCGGGTCCCGGTGGGACGGTGTGTACTGCCGCCCGTTGATCGCCCAGTCGAACTTCGCCATGGAGCCGGTGAGCTTCAGCTCGACGGTGCGGTCGGGGCGGCGGGACACGGCCCGTGCGCTCTCGGCCGCCCGGAGCCGGTAGGCGGACAGCAGCCGGCCGTCCAGCTCCCCGGGCCGGGCGGACTCCCCGGGCGCCTCGCCGCCGCCGGTGCGCAGCACGGCCCGGACCATGTGCTTCTTGCCCTCGGCGAGCGCGGCCAGCGGGAAGACGCCGTCCTTGGCGGTGACCAGGACGTCATAGCGCTCGCCCATGCCGAGCACCAGGGCCTCGGTCTCGGCGTGCTCGACGGGGAAGCCGTCGGCGTGCGTCACGGTCATGGCGTGGCCGCCGAGCGCGACACGGTAGGCGGTGTCACCGCCCGCGTTGAGGAAGCGGATCCGGATGCGGTCGCCGGGCTTGGCGCGGAAGGTCTCCGCGTCCTTGGCGAGCCGGCCGTTGATGAGGTGGTACGGGTAGTCCACATCGCCCGCCTCGCCGCCCAGCAGCTTGCTGTAGGAGCCGGTGAGCATCCGCGACGGGCCGCCGCCGGGCTCGGAGCCCGCGGCGGGCGCGTCGTGCTCCCCGCCGGTCTCGCCCTCGTCCATGTGCATGCCCCCGTGGCCGGACCCGCCGCCCGCGCCGCGGTTCAGCTCGGCCATCACGCTGTCCGGGGTGCTGCCGTCCACCCCGTCGACCCAGTCGTCCAGCACGACGACCCATTCCTTGTCGTAGGAGAGCGGCTCCCTGGGGTCCTCGACGATCAGCGGCGCGTACAGTCCGCGGTCCTGCTGGACGCGGGAGTGCGGGTGCAGCCAGTAGGTGCCGGGGTGGGTGACCGTGAACCGGTAGGGGAAGGAGGCGCCGGGCATGATGGGTCGCTGGGTGAGGGTGGGGACCCCGTCCATGTCGTTGCGCAGCGCCAGTCCGTGCCAGTGCACGGAGCTGGACTGCGGCAGATGGTTGACCAGGGTCATGGCGAGCGTGTCGCCCCTCGTGACCCGGATTTCCTTGCCGGGCAGTGCCTCGCCGTACGCCCAGGTGTCGACGGTGTGGCCGCCCAGGTCGATACGGGCCGGGGTGGCGGTCATGGTGAACTCGCGCACCGGGCCCGGGCTCCGCTTGCGCTCGGTCTCGGCGACCTCCGGGCCGTCCGGCATGACGTAGTCGGACGGGGTGGGGCGGTGGGGCCCGGGGGCGTCCCTGCCGTCCGTGCCGGAGTGCGGGCCGGAGCTGAATTCGCCAGTGGCGCGGGCGGCCAGCAGACCGCTGCCGACGACGGCGATACCCGCGCCGAGCAGGGCGCGGCGGGAGTGCGTACGCATAGAGATGCACCTCGTGACGGTGTCGCTGGGTGATGTGGGTACGGGGGCACTGCCGCGGACTCCGGCGGGTGTCGGCGGCGGGGGCGCGCTGCTGTTCGCGGGCCGGCGGGGGCGCGCTCCTAGGCGCGCGGCGCCGACAGGCGGCCGGGGAGTTCCTGGCGCGGCGGCGCGGATATGGGCCACGGCCCGGCGGCGGCCTTGCCCTGTGCGCGCATCGCGGACCTCTCGTCGGAACGGCAAACCGGCGGACGCCGGGGAGGCCGGCATGCCCGCAGGCTACCCCCTAGGGGTATGGGCCTCCAGTAGTGGTCCGCCAATGGAGTACACCGGCGGCCGCCGACGCTCCGGGCCCTCCAGGCCCGGCCGTCCACGGTCCGCCGCCTCGGTGCCACCGCTGAACTTGCCACCACCCGCCCATTCTTGGCCCTTCCGCGCCACGGGCGTGCCCGGCGTTCCGTACCGCCGCCCGGGTCCACCCGAACACCTGGCTCTCGGTGACCACGGCACGCTCGTCCGCCGAGGGGTGGGCGGTACCGGATCTTTCGGAGACGGCCGCGCCGGCCCCTCCCGGGCCGGGGAACGGACCCCTCAATGCCGGGTCAATGAGCCCTCAGTAGCGGTCCAAGACTGGACCAAGCCCCCCGATTGCCGCCGCCGGCCGCGCTGAGCTGCTGTGCTGCGGGAAGGATGCGAGGTGAGAGTTACGGGACGGCGGTTCTGGTTCAGGCCAAGGGTGCGTAATGTGACGGTAACCCCCTCACGTGATACTGGTGCCACAGCACGTTGTTCCACGTGGCTGGACGGGCCGATTGACCTGCAAGGATTGGTGACCCCATGGACAAGCAGCAGGAGTTTGTGCTCCGTACGCTCGAGGAGCGCGACATCCGCTTCGTACGGCTGTGGTTCACCGACGTGCTCGGGTTCCTCAAGTCCGTGGCGGTGGCCCCCGCGGAGCTGGAGCAGGCCTTCGACGAGGGCATCGGCTTCGACGGCTCGGCCATCGAAGGATTCGCACGGGTGTACGAATCCGACATGATCGCCAAGCCCGACCCCGGCACCTTCCAGATCCTGCCCTGGCGCGCCGAGGCCCCCGGCACCGCCCGGATGTTCTGCGACATCCTGATGCCGGACGGCTCCCCCTCCTACGCCGACCCGCGCTATGTCCTCAAGCGCATCCTGGCCAAGACCTCCGACCTCGGGTTCACCTTCTACACCCACCCCGAGATCGAGTTCTTCCTGCTCAAGGACAAGCCCGTGGACGGCTCCCGGCCGATCCCGGGCGACTCCTCCGGCTACTTCGACCACACCCCGCAGAACGTCGGCATGGACTTCCGCCGGCAGGCGATCACGATGCTGGAGTCGATGGGCATCTCGGTGGAGTTCAGCCACCACGAGGGCGCCCCCGGCCAGCAGGAGATCGATCTGCGCTACGCCGACGCGCTGTCGACCGCCGACAACATCATGACGTTCCGGCTGGTCATGAAGCAGGTCGCGCTGGAGCAGGGCGTGCAGGCCACCTTCATGCCCAAGCCGTTCTCGGAGTACCCGGGCTCCGGCATGCACACCCACCTCTCGCTCTTCGAGGGCGACCGCAACGCCTTCCACGAGTCCGGCTCGGAGTACCAACTCTCCAAGGTCGGCCGCTCGTTCATCGCCGGTCTGCTGCGGCATGCCGGGGAGATCTCCGCCGTCACCAACCAGTGGGTCAACTCCTACAAGCGCATCTGGGGCGGCGCCAACCGCACCGCGGGCGCCGGTGGCGAGGCCCCCTCCTACATCTGCTGGGGCCACAACAACCGCTCCGCGCTGATCCGCGTGCCCATGTACAAGCCCGGCAAGATGGGCTCCACCCGGGTCGAGGTCCGCTCCATCGACTCCGGAGCCAACCCGTATCTGTGCTACGCCGTGCTGCTCGCCGCCGGCCTCAAGGGCATCGAGGAGGGCTACGAGCTGCCGGCCGGCGCCGATGACGACGTCTGGGCGCTGTCCGACTCCGAGCGCCGGGCGATGGGCATCGAACCGCTGCCGCAGAACCTCGGCGAGGCCATCGAGCTCATGGAGCGCAGCGAACTGGTCGCCGAGACCCTCGGCGAGCACGTCTTCGACTTCTTCCTGCGCAACAAGAAGCAGGAGTGGGAGGAGTACCGCTCCGAGGTCACCGCCTTCGAGCTGCGCAAGATGCTGCCCGTGCTCTGAGCCACCGCGCCACCGAGAGGCTTGCACCCATGGCACTTCCCGCTCCGCAGGGACGGCGGAGCAGCACCTTCACCCGGCTGCTGAGGCACGGTTTCACCGACCCCTCGGCGGCCGGGGAGCTGCTCGATTCCGCCCCGTTCGCGTCCGTACGCGATGACTCGGTACTGCTGGAGGCGCTGGGCGCCACCGCGGACCCGGACCTCGCCCTGCACAGCCTGGCCCGGCTGGTGGAAGCCCAGGACCCGGACGAGCAGCAGGCGCTGCTGAGCACCGTCGTCGCGGCGAAACCGCTGCGCGACCGGCTGCTGGGGGTGCTGGGCGCCTCCGAGGCGCTCGCCGACCACCTCGTCCGGCATCCGCATGACTGGCAGTCGCTGGTCACCTACGAGTCGGTGGATCTGCACCCCACCACCCCCGAGTTCGAGCTGGCGCTCGCCGAGGGGATCTGGGGCGGGGCGAACGCCGAACGCCCGCGCGCGGACGCGCTGCGCACCGCCTACCGCCGCTCCCTGCTGGGCATCGCGGCCCGCGATGTGTGCGGCACGACCGATGTCGCCGAGGCCGCCGCGGAGCTGGCGGACCTGGCCACCGCCACCGTCCGGGCCGCCCTGGAGATCTCCTACGAAGAGGCGCCCGGGGACGCCGCGGTGTCCCGGCTGGCCGTCATCGGCATGGGCAAATGCGGCGGCCGCGAGCTGAACTACGTCTCCGACGTCGATGTCATCTTCGTCGCCGAGGCCAAGGAGGGCGTGGACGAGGCCAAGGCACTCCAGGCCGCGACCCGGCTCGCCGCCCGCATGATGCGGCTCTGCTCGGACAACACCGTCGAGGGCACGATCTGGCCGGTGGACGCCAATCTGCGCCCCGAGGGCCGCAACGGCCCGCTGGTGCGCACCCTCTCCAGCCATCTCGCCTACTACCAGCGCTGGGCCAAGACCTGGGAGTTCCAGGCACTGCTCAAAGCCCGCCCGATGGCCGGTGACCTCCAGCTGGGGCAGGAGTACGTGGACGCGCTGGCGCCCATGGTCTGGGAGGTCGCCGAGCGGGAGAACTTCGTCGCCGATGTGCGCCAGATGCGCCGCCGGGTCGTCGAGAACATCCCCGCGGCCCAGGTCGAGCGGGAACTCAAGCTCGGCCCCGGCGGACTGCGCGACGTCGAATTCGCCGTCCAGCTGCTCCAGCTCGTCCACGGCCGCAGCGACGCCACCCTGCGCAGCGCCACCACCCTCGACGCCCTCGCCGCGCTGGCCGCCGGCGGCTACGTCGGACGCCAGGACGCCGCGGCCCTGGACGCCGCCTACCGCTTCCTGCGCACACTGGAACACCGGATCCAGCTCTTCCGGATGCGCCGTACGCATCTGATGCCCGAGGACGAGGGCGAACTGCGGCGGCTGGCCCGCTCGTTGGGCCTGCGCACCGAGCCGGTCGACACCCTCCGCAGGGAGTGGCGGTGGCACGCCCGCGAGGTGCGCCGGCTGCACGAGAAGCTCTTCTACCGGCCGCTGCTCGACGCCGTCGCCCACCTGGAACCCGGCGAGACCCGGCTCTCCGCCAAGGCCGCCGGCCACCGCCTCGAAGCGCTCGGCTACGCCGACCCGGTCGCCGCGCTGCGCCACCTGGAGGCGCTGGCCTCCGGCGTCACCCGCAAGGCCGCCATCCAGCGGACCCTGCTGCCGGTGCTGCTCGCCTGGTTCGCGGACTCCGCCGACCCGGACGCCGGACTGCTCAACTTCCGCAAGGTGTCCGACGCGCTCGGCAAGACCCCCTGGTACCTGCGGCTGCTGCGTGACGAGGGCGCCGCCGCCGAGAACCTCGCCCGGGTGCTCTCGGCCGGCCGGCTGGCCCCCGATCTGCTGCTGCGCGCCCCCGAGGCGGTCGCCCTGCTGGGCGCCCCCGACGGGCTCCAGCCACGCGGCCGGGCCGCCCTGGAACAGGAGGTGCTGGCCGCGGTCGGCCGCGCGGACGGTGCCGAGGCCGCGGTCGCGGCGGCCCGCGGGGTGCGCCGCAGAGAGCTGTTCCGTACGGCCGCCGCGGATGTGATCGGCGCATACGGCACGGAGTTCAGCCCCGCGGCGAACGACCACGGCTACTCCGTCGACGCCGTCGGCTCCGCCGTCTCCGACCTCAACGCCGCCACCCTCGCCGGCGCGCTGCGCGCCGCGGTCCGCGAGCAGTGGGGCGACACCCTGCCCACCCGCTTCGCGGTGATCGGCATGGGCCGGTTCGGCGGCCATGAGCTCAACTACGGCTCGGACGCCGACATCCTCTTCGTCCACGAGCCGCGCGACGGCGCCGACGAGCAGGAGGCCGCCAAGGCCGCCCACGCCGTCGCCAACGAGATGCGCCGGCTGCTCGAACTCCCCTCCTCCGACCCGCCGTTGCTCATCGACGCGGACCTGCGCCCGGAGGGCAGGACGGGCCCGCTGGTGCGGACCCTCGCCTCGTACGCCGCCTACTACCGGCGCTGGTCACTGGTCTGGGAGTCGCAGGCCCTGCTGCGCGCCGAACCGGTCGCCGGCGACATCGAACTGGGCGAGCGCTTCATCGAACTGATCGACCCGCTCCGCTACCCCGCCGAGGGCCTCGGCGACGACGCGGTCCGCGAGATCCGCAAACTCAAGGCCCGCATGGAGGCCGAACGGCTGCCCCGCGGCGCGGACCCCACCACCCACGCCAAGCTGGGACGCGGCGGCCTGAGCGATGTCGAGTGGACCGTACAGCTGCTCCAGATGCAGCACGGCTGGGAAATCCCCGGCCTGCGCACCACCCGCACCCGCGAGGCGTTGGCCGCTGCCCATGCGGCCGATCTCCTCGACACCGAGGATGCGCAGACCCTCGATGAGGCATGGGTCCTGGCCGCCCGCGTACGCAACGCGGCCATGATCGTCCGTGCGCGCCCCGGCGATACGTTCCCTGTCGACGGCCGCGAGTTGGCCGCGGTCGGCCGCTACCTCGGCTACGAGGAGGGCCAGACCGGCGGGATGATCGACGACTACCGCCGGGTCACGCGCCGGGCGCGGGGGGTTGTGGAGGAGATCTTCTACGGGGCGTAGTGCTTCCCACGTTTTCGTCTTTCCCGCCGTGGTGGTTGCTCGCCGTTGCGCCTGCGGCGGGCGGGTGGGTGTCGGGTGCGGTGACGGACCTCCGGGGCCGGTGTGTGGGACTGCTTCGCTTTACGTCCCCCACACCGGCCCCTCCGGCCCGTCCCCTCCCGTTGGGGGAGTGAATGACGGTGAGTGGGGGCGTGCGTCCGTAGG
>NZ_JBYISA010000068.1:0-16096 GCF_057708345.1 Streptomyces sp. bgisy130 | reverse complement strand
CCCTCCGGCCCGTCCCCTCCCGTTGGGGGTGGGGAAAGGAAGGCCGGTGAGGGGGTTCGGCTGTGGCGATTGACGGGAACCGTCAATGGCCGGATAGCCTCCTAATCCTCACGGGGGTACGAGAGCGCCTCTGCCCCGACCATCTCGCGAGGGGCGGAGAATGATCGAGGCAGTCGGCCTGACGAAGCGCTACGGCGCCAAGACGGCCGTGTACAACCTGTCGTTCCAGGTGCGGCCGGGTACGGTGACCGGCTTCCTGGGGCCCAACGGCTCCGGCAAGTCCACGACGATGCGCATGATTCTTGGGCTGGACGCACCGACCTCGGGGCGGGCCACCATCGCCGGCCGTCCCTTCCGCAGCCTCCCCAACGCGCCGCGCCAGGTGGGCGCACTGCTCGATGCCAAGGCCGTGCACGGCGGGCGCAGTGCGCGTCAGCATCTGCTGTCGCTCGCCCAGGTCTCCGGCATTCCGGCCCGCCGGGTCGATGAGGTGCTCGGGGTGGTCGGGCTCCAGGAGGTCGCCGGGCGGCGCTCCAAGGGCTTCTCGCTCGGGATGGGCCAGCGGCTGGGCATCGCCGCGGCGCTGCTCGGCGACCCCCAGGTGCTGCTCTTCGACGAGCCGGTCAACGGGCTCGACCCCGAAGGCATCCTGTGGGTGCGCAATCTGATGAAGCAGCTGGCGAGCGAGGGCCGTACGGTCTTTGTCTCCTCGCATCTGATGAGCGAAATGGCGCTGACCGCCGAGCACTTGATCGTGATCGGCCGGGGGCAGCTGCTGGCGGATATGTCCGTGAAGGACTTCATCTCGGCCAACTCCGCCGATTTCGCCCGGGTCCGTACCCCGGACACCGAGCCGGAGCAGCGCGAGAAGCTGACCGCCGCGATCGGTGAGGCGGGCGGGCAGACCGTGCCCGAGCCGGACGGTGCGCTGCGGGTGACCGGGCTGCCGCTGCCCCGCATCAGCGAGCTCGCGCATCAGGCCGACGTCCGGCTGTGGGAGCTGTCGCCGCACCAGGCGTCCCTGGAAGAGGCGTATATGCAGATGACGCAGGGCGTCGTCGACTACCGCTCGACGGCGGACGCGCGGGCCGGTCTTCAGGAGGCCCCCGCCGGGTACGCCCCGCAGGGGTACGCGGGCGGGCCGGGGTTCGCGCCCGGTCAGCCGGTTCCCGGTCAGGTCCCGGCCGGTGTTCCCGGTCAGGTTCCGGCCGGTGTTCAGGGGCAGCCGAATCCGTATGCCCAGCAGGCGCCCGCTCCCGGGCCGGGCTATCCGCCGCCCGCTCAAGGTCACCCGTACGGGGCCCCCGAGCAATACGGTGCGCCTCACCCGTACGGGCAACAGCCCGCCGCGCCGATGCCGCCCGCGGCTCCCGCCGCCCCCGCCGACCTGCCCACGCCCCACCACGAGGACGCCCGATGACCAGCCCTCAGCAGCCGCAGCCCCAGCCGCAGCCTGAGCGCGGACCCCACGACACCGGCGCACACGAGCAGCCGGTGCCGGCCGCGCCGCCGATGCCGCCCGCGGCGCCGCCGACCGCACCGCACCAGCCGCAGGGGGCGCCGCCGCAGGCGCCGCCCGCCCAGCAGCAGCCCGGTCAGCAGCCGGCACCGGAGCAGCCCGCGCCCCCCAAAGAGGCCGGCACGATGATGCTTCAGGCCCAGCCCGCGCCCGAGCAGCCCGCGCCCGCCAAGGAAGCGGGCACGATGATGCTCCAGGCCCAGGGCGCGGGACCCGCGCAGGGCCCGGCGCCCGCCCAGGCCCAGGCGGCCCAGGCTCCGGCCCAGCCGCAGCACGGGCAGGCGCCCGCTCAGGGCCCGGCGCCCGCGCAGCCCGCCCCGGCCAAGGAGGCCGGGACGATGATGCTCCAGGCGCAGCAATACCCCGAGCCGCGGCCGCTCGCGGCGCACGGGCCGGGCAAGGACGCGGGCACGATGATGCTCCAGGCGCCGGTCCAGGCCCCCGCGCCCGCCCAGGCCCCCGCGCCGCCCTACGCCCAGCCCCAGGCCCAGCAGCCCCACGCCCAGCAGCCCCACGCCCCGCAGCCGCCGGCCCCGCAGCACCCCCAGCCGGCCTACGCCGGCGCGGGTGGCTATGTCTCGCCCATCCCGGTGCGGCCCACCCACCTCGGCCATGCGCTGCTCTCGGAGTGGACGAAGATCCGCTCGCTGCGCTCGACGATCTGGACGCTGGGCGTGATGCTGCTGCTCTGCGTCGGCATCGGCCTGCTGGCCGCCCTCGCGGCGGGCTCGGACCGCGAGCTGGACCCGGTGCTGGGCCTCGGCTTCGTCGGTGTCCTGCTCGGCAGCCTGTGCGTGATCACGCTGGGGGTGCTGTCGATCTCGTCCGAGTACGGCACCGGCATGGTCCGTACGACGCTGACCGCCTGCCCCAGCCGGGTACGGATGCTGACCGCGAAGGCGATCGTCTTCTTCACGCTCGCCCTGGTGATCACCACGGTCGCGACCGGCCTGGTCGCGCTGCTCGACAGCGCGATGCTCAACGGCCCCGCGCCCACCGCCGACCAGTGGCTGCGCGCCACCGTCGGCGCCGGTCTCTACGTCGCGCTGCTCGGTCTGCTGGCGCTGTCCGTCGGCACCCTGCTGCGGCACTCGGCGGGCGCCATCAGCACGATGATGGGCCTGGTGCTGCTGCCGATGCTGCTGGCGCTGTTCCTTCAGGGCGAGAGCCTCAAGGACGTCCAGCAGGCGCTGATCGAGTACTCGGTGCCCAGCGCGCTCGCGACGCTGTACGACATCCCGTTCCTCAGCACCGGCCCGACCGGCTGGACTCCCGTGTGGATCCTCGCCGGGGTGACCGCGGTGGCGCTGGGCGGCGCCTACGCCGCCCTCCTTCAGCGCGACGTCTGACGCCGCCCGCCCTCAGTAGCGGGGCGCATTCCGGGACCGCTGGAGCCGCGCGCTCCGGCGGTCCCGTGCGTTCCAGCACGCCTTGTGCCAGTGCCGGCGGTCGTCGACATCGCCGTGCTGCGGCCAGGCGACGACATGCGGCACCCCGGGCGGGATCTCCTGGTCGCAGCCGGGGCAGCGGTAGTGCTTGGCCGCGCCGCCGCCGCCGACCAGCCGGACGACCCAGTCCTCGCCGCGCCATTCCTCGGTACGTTCCAGGCCGTAGCGGTCACCGCCCGTGCGGTCGACGGGCTTCGCGCCGCCCTGCTGGCGGTTTCGACGCGGAGACACAGAGCACCTCGGAGAGTTACGGGGTCACGGGATGTCACCAGCGTACGCGGCGCGGTCACGGCCGAACCCCCCTCGGCAGGATTCTGCGATCATCGGGAAATTTGCCGTCAGGCCGTGCCCTTGGCACGTGTCACACGTTGTTGCCTGTAAGGGGGAGTCGCGTCGGCTGCGAGGAGGCAGAGAGCGATGCGCGTTGGGGCTTTCATCCTGGCCGCTCAATTCCCCGGTCAGGGACAGGGGGAAGCACTGCACCGCGCGGTGCGCTCCGCGGAGATCGCGGAGGAAGCCGGACTCGACGATGTCTGGCTGGCGGAACACCACTTCGTACCGTACGGCGTCTGCCCGAATGCGGTGACGCTGGCCGCGCTGCTGCTGGGGCGGACCCGCCGGATCGGCGTCGGGACGGCGGTGAGCGTGCTGCCGACCCAGCATCCGGTGGCGCTCGGTGAGCAGGCGGCGCTGCTGCATCTCACCTCCGACGGCCGGTTCACGCTCGGCGTCGGGCGGGGCGGGCCGTGGGTCGATCTGGAGGTGTTCGGCTCCGGGCTCGCCGCGTACGACCACGGCTTCCCGGAGTCACTCGATCTGCTGATGCGCTGGCTGCGGGAGCCCCGGGTGGGCGCGCAGGGCGAGCGTTATGCGTTCCGGGAGGTGGCGGTGGTGCCCCGGCCGGCCGAGGCACTGACCGATCCGGACGGGTCGGGTCCCCCGGGCCCGCCGGTGGTGGTGGCCTGCACCTCCGCCTCGTCGGTCCGTACGGCCGCGGAGCGCGGGCTGCCGATGCTGCTGGGCATGCACTGCGGCGACGAGGAGAAGGCGGAGATGGTTGCGCTGTGGCGGTCGGCCGCCCTGGAGGCCGGGCGGGACGGCGACGAGGTCGCCGCGGCCGGGCATGTCTCGGCGGGCGTGGTGCAGATCGCCGACGCCCGCAGGGCGGCGGCGGAGACCCTCACGAAGGCGATGCCCGGCTGGCTCCAGCAGGGCCTGGGCGCGCATGTGACGGTCGACGGCCGCTATCGCGCGATGCGTGATCCGCTGGCCTATACGGAGCTGCTGTGCGGGCTGCATCCCGTCGGCCCGCCGCAGCTGTGCGCCGACCGGCTGGCGGCGACCTCGGAGCGTACGGGCATCACCCGGTTCGCGCTGCTCGTCGAGGGCTCCGGCGACCTCGCGGCGACGGAGGAGAACGTGCGCCGGCTGGGCGCGGAGGTCCTGCCCCAGCTCGGGTGACCGGTCCGGGTGCGCGGCCGGTGTGCGGGTGACCGTGGCGTGCGGTGGCGCCGTACGCGAAGGCCGGCGTGCTGTGAGTGGTGCTGCCGCTGGCGCACGGCACGGTGCGTGTCACAACCGTGTGCGCAGCGGCAGCAACTCCGTTCAGCAGTCGCGGAGTTCGGGCGACTGGTTCAGCAGCTGACCGCGGATGGACGTGAAGCGGGTCAGACGGTCGTCCACCGCCGGGTCGAGCGGGAAGACCGCGACCCGGTGGCAGTTCTGAAAGGCGAGCCGCACACCGAAGTGCCGCTCCAGCGAACCACGGATGGCGTCACTCGCCAGCGCGCGCAGCAGCTGGCCGCGCGCCTGCTCGTCCGGCGGCGGCGTCTGATTGTCGGCGAACTCTCCGCCGTCCACCTTCAGCTGGGCCACCAGAGAGCTGATCATCCCCCATGCGAAGGGCAGGGAGGTCCGGACGCAGTCGACAAATGCGGCTTCGTCGACCTCGCCTCGCTCGGCCTGTTCGAGGAGGGCCGGTGAGACGTCGAGCGACATGAGGTTCTCCTCTCGCGGCCCCGCCGGGACGGACGGGGCCTAGGGACGGGACAAGGGGCTTTGCGACGGAGCGTGTTCGCCTCACAACCCCCCGCTTCAACGGTATGCCGCGCAAGAGGCCCGCACCAGGAGATTGCACATACAACCGGCCATTGGCGAGCGCCGGGGGTGCGGGGATTTCCCCCGTAAAGACACCGTGATCCAGGGCGAATCGCGTAGGTGGCCCCTGGTCGAGTAGCGTGACGCCCCATGCGTCTCGTCATCGCCCGCTGCTCCGTGGACTACGCGGGCCGGCTCACCGCCCATCTCCCTTCCGCCCCTCGCCTCATCCTGGTGAAGGCGGACGGCTCCGTCTCCATTCACGCGGACGACCGCGCCTACAAACCCCTCAACTGGATGTCGCCGCCCTGCACTCTCAAGGAGGGCGACGGTGAGGTGTGGACGGTGGAGAACAAGGGCGGCGAGAAGCTCATCATCACCCTTGAGGAGGTCATGCACGACTCCTCGCACGAGCTCGGCGTCGACCCGGGCCTCATCAAGGACGGTGTGGAGGCCCACCTCCAGGAGCTCCTCGCGGACCGGATCGAAACCCTTGGTGAGGGATACTCCCTGATTCGGCGTGAATACCCCACTGCCATTGGCCCGGTGGATATCTTGTGCCGGGACGCCGATCACCAGACCGTCGCCGTCGAGATCAAGCGACGCGGTGAGATCGACGGTGTCGAGCAGCTGACCCGCTATCTCGAACTCCTCAACCGCGACCCGCACTTGGCGCCGGTGAAGGGCATCTTCGCAGCTCAGGAGATCAAGCCGCAGGCGCGGGTGCTGGCCACCGACCGCGGTATCGGCTGTGTGGTGCTGGACTACGACGCACTGCGCGGCATCGAGGACGACAAGCTCCGCCTGTTCTGACCCCGCCGGCTCTCCTGGAGGGCGGCACAGCGCAACGGCCCGGCAGTTGACCGGGCCGTTGCGCTGTTGTGTGCCGGATGGATTCCTGCGGGCCGTCAGGCGGCCGGGGAACTCCCCGTGCCGGAGGAGGTAGCCGTGCCGTCCGACGGGCTGCCGCCGGAGGGTGCGGTGCCGGAGGTGCCGCTCGCGGAGGGGCCGCTGGGCAGGGGGCCTGAGGCTGAGGGGCTCCCGGAGGTCGGCTTCTGCGTCGGCTTCTCGGTGGGCGCCGTATCCGACGGCGAGGGGTCGGTCGGCTCTTCCGTCGGCGTCGGGCCGCTGGGCTCGTCCGTCGGCGGGTGCGTGGGACGGGTCGGCCGGCCGGTGGGGGTCGTCGGCCGCCCGGTCGGGCGCGTCGGGTCGGCCGTCGGGTCCGGCGATCCGGTGGCGGGATCACTGGGCGAGCCGCTGGCGGAGGGGCCGCTCGCCGAGGGCGACGGGCGGTCCGGCTGGCCGGCGGTGCCGGGCTGGGACGTGCCGGAGCCGGTGGGCGGCTGACCGGTGTCCGTGGCGGACTGCTCGGCCGGCAGGTCGCTGTCCTCGCCGTCGTCCGTGGTCTGTTCCGTGTTGACCTTGTCGTTGTGCGGGTCGTCGTCGCCGCCCGTCGCCCCGATGGTGACGACGGTGCCGAGGACAGCCGCCAGCAGGGCACCGGCGCCCGCGGCGACCACATTGCGCCGCGCCCCGCCGAAGACCCGCCGGACGCCCTTGCCGGTGCCGTCACCGCTGCCGGTCACGGCCGGGACGCCGGTGGTGGTCCCGGCCGTCGCGGCGGCGCTGCGGGCCACGAGCGTGGCCGCGGCCCGCTCGGCACGCGGCTTGTCCAGCTTCGCGGTCGAGGCGGTGTCGAACGGCGTGGCGGGGGTCTTCGCGGTGCCCGGCCGTCCCGCGAAAGCCGCGGCCGTCGGCAGGGCCGTGGTGGCCGCCGCCGCGGAGTCGGCCCGCGTACGGTCGGTGACCAGCGCCAGGGCGCGCCGGCCGGCCACCGCGCCATTGCGGTCGGAGAGCACCCCGCGCAGCCCGATGGACGCCTCCAGCTCGGCGCGCGCCCGGTCGAGGCTGCCGGTGCACAGGGCCAGCACACCCAGCTCGTGGTGGAAGTACGCCTCCTCGGCGACCTCACCGGCGAGCCGGGCGGCCTCCTGGCCGTGCCGCAGGGTGCGCTCCCAGGCGCTCCAGTGCAGTGCCGCGGCGAAGGCCGGGGCGGCCGTACGGGCCAGCAGCACGGCCGCGCTGGCGTGTCCGCTCTCCCGGCTGCCGGTCAGGACGCCCATCGCGGCCAGCACCACATCGGACTCGGCGGCGGCCCGCTCGGGGCTCACCGAGGGGTGGCCGGCCCACCAGGCGTAGTGCTGGGCGACGGTGTGCGCCCGCCCGGCCGCCCCGTCCGCGTAGCCGGCCGCCGTCAGCTGCTCCTGGACGGTGACGGCGAGCCGGTAGTGCCCGCCGGCCGGGGTGAGCAGACCGCAGGCCAGCAGCTCGCCGAGGGCGGCGTCGGCGTGGGTGTCCTGGGTGAGGGCCGGCAGATGCGCCTGGTGCGGCAGCTCGCCGCCGAGCGCGACGGCGAAGCGCAGGGTCTCCCGGGCGGCTTCGGTCAGCCGCGAGGCGAGCAGCGCGGCGGGTGCGGCGGCCTCGCCGAGCGACGGCAGCGCCGCCTCCGGGCTCTTCGCGGGATCGGCGGCCGGCTCGTCGGTGCCGTCCTCGGGGAAGAGGCCGTAGCCGTCGTCGAGGGCGCCCGGTCCGGCCTGTGTCCGGTCGTACTGCCGCAGCAGGGCGGCGGCCTGGACGAACCGCAGCGGCAGGCCCTCGGACTCGAACCAGAGGTCGGCGGCCCAGGCTTCCTCGTCGTCGGTGAGCGGCCGGTCCACGGCGCGCTCCAGCAGCCGGCCGCAGCCGCCGCGGCCGATGCCGCCGAGGAAGACCTCTTCCAGGTGCGAGCCGGCGCTGGGGGCCGCGACGTCGGGCGTGGCGGCGATCAGGAAAGCGCACTCGGGGGTGGCGTCGAGCAGCTCGTCGAGCGCGGCGCCGCCGAATTCCAGGTCGTCCAGGACGACGATCGCGCCGATCTCGGCGACCATGCGCAGCATCTCGGGCCGGTCGGGGCGGTGCTGCGGGGCCCGGTAGACGGCGGCGAACAGCGCGTACAGCAGGTCGGCGGAGGTGCGGTGGTAGCCGGAGAGCCGGATGACGCCGTCGGGGGCGAGGTCGCCGCAGGCGGTGGCGACGGCGTCCAGCAGCCGGGTGCGGCCGGAGCCCGAGGGGCCGGTGACGCGGACGGAACGGCCGCGGGAGAGCAGCCGGACCAGGCGCTCGGTGTCCTCGGTGCGCTCTTCGAGTGCGGTCTCGGGGCCGGCGATTCCGGTCGGGCCCGGCGGCAGCGGGGGCGCGGCGGCGAGGGCGGCCGCGACGCGCTCCCCGGGGTCGAGTCTGCCGGGGGCCTCGGGGCGCTCCCCGGGCGGGCAGGGCTCTATCTCGCTGCCGTCGACGGGGTTGACGGTGACGAGGTAGCGGCCCGCGACGAGCCGGACGACGCGGGCCCGTTCGGCGGAGCCGCTCTGCGCGCCGCCGAACGCGGGGGTCGGCGGCACGGCAGGGCCGCCCTGCTCGCCGTGTTCCTCAGGTCCCCGGTGAGTGTTCGGGTCCATGCTGCAAGCTCCCAGATGCTTCGTTCCGCTCCGCCTCCGCCTCCGCCCAGCGTCCTCGGTCCAGGAGGCGGAGCGGCGTGCCGACCGCGCTTCCGGCTGTCCGCACTCCCCCGGCACCGGCAGCTCGTCCTCAGTCGCGGCCGGTCCGGTGCCCACCACGGTTGATGACATACGGGCGGGAACCGAACCTTAGACCTGGACGGCGGCCGGTGCACCGCCGGGGGCGGGTCCTGACCGGAACTTCCGCAATTGCGCGGTATCGCGCCGTTTACGACATTTCCGTCGCACAGTTCTGCATTCTTCGGACTCTTTGCCCTGCGAGTCCGATCGCTCCCCGGGTGCCCGTGAAGCCGTCGGGCGGCGCACCGCCCTTGCCTCACACCCGGGGAACCGATTCCGCTTCGATACCGCCCTCGATCGCGAGGATGCGGTGCAGCCTGGTGGCGACCAGCAGGCGCTGCATCTGGGGCGGCACTCCGCGCAGCACCAGCCTGCGGTTGACCCGGCCGGCGCGACGGTGCGCGCCCATGATCACGCCGAGGCCGGTGGCGTCCCAGGAATCCAGTTCGGTCAGGTCCAGCACGAGATCGCCCCGACCGGAGTCGACGGCGGCGTGCAGGGCCGTACGGGCGTCCGCCGCGCTGCGGACGTCAAGGCGGCCCCCGACGACCAGCTCGGCGTGGTCGCCCCTGATGTGCATATGCGCTCCCCGATGTCATGGGTGATGAAGCCTGGACGTCTACAGATCTGACTGCCTCTCGCGCGGCGAAGTTGCCGCCTGTAAGCGAACCGATACCGAATTCACCCCACGGGGTGACGCCATCAGGCCGATGGGCCTGATGCGGCATCAGTGCTCGTAGAAGCCCTGCCCACTCTTGCGTCCGATATCGCCCGCATCGACCATCCGACGCATGATCTCCGGCGGGGCGAACTTCTCGTCCTGGGACTCGGTGTAGATGTTGTCGGTGGCGTGCAGCAGGATGTCGATGCCCGTCAGGTCGGCGGTGGCCAGCGGTCCCATCGCATGGCCGAAGCCCAACTTGCAGGCGGTGTCGATGTCCTCGGCGCTGGCCACGCCGGATTCGTAGAGCTTGGCGGCCTCGACGACCAGCGCCGAGATCAGGCGGGTGGTGACAAAGCCGGCCACATCGCGGTTGACGACGACACAGGTCTTGCCGACCGACTCGGCGAACTGCCGGGCGGTGGCGAGGGTTTCGTCGCTGGTCTTGTAACCGCGGACCAGCTCGCACAGCTGCATCAGCGGCACCGGCGAGAAGAAGTGCGTACCGACGACCCGCTCGGGACGGGTGGTGGCCGCGGCGATCTTGGTGATCGGGATGGCGGAGGTGTTGGAGGCCAGCACCGCCTCGTCCTTGACCAGCTTGTCCAGCGTCTGGAAGATCTCCCGCTTGATCTCGATCCGCTCGAAGACGGCCTCGACGACGATGTCCGCGTCGGCGGCGGCCTCCAGGTCGGTCGAGGTCGTGATGCGGGCCAGCGCCTGCTCGGCGTCGGACGCCGCCAGCTTGCCCTTGGCGACGAACTTCTCGTACGAGGCCTCGATGCCACCCTTGCCCCGGGCCAGCGCCTCGTCCGTCACATCGCGGAGAACCACGTCCCAGCCCGCCTGGGCGGAGACCTGCGCGATACCGGATCCCATGAGTCCGGCGCCGATGACGGCGAGCTTCTTTGCCACTGCTGTCCCCTCACACCCTGTGCATTTGACGGTCCTGGGTGACGTTAGCGGTCGTGAGCGATCCTTTGGAGGGTAAGAGATGCGCGTCACGTCTCAGATGACGGACATCACACCTCAGGGGCGCGCCCGCGGGGAACGAACCGGACAGTCCGCCGTCAGCCGGCCGCCCGTACGGCGTAGTTGAGGACCTTTTCGCCCAGGAGTTCTTCCATCTCGTCGAGCAGGACCAGGGCCTCCCGGGAGACCTCGGCGGGCTTGCGGCCGGCCAGCATCTCCTGCGCGATCCACCCCATCAGACTCTGGTGCACCCAGCCGATCTGGCCCGCCATCAGGCCCGGCAGCGGATCGCCGGCCGGGGCTCCGGTCTCCTCCCGGAGGGTTTCCTCCAGGTTGGTATGGATCTCCTGCTGGAGGTACCAGAGCCGCGCCTTGAGGGTGGGCGCCTCGCTCACCACCCGCATGAACTGGTCGTACCCCTCGATCAGCCCGACCCGCGGCGAGACCGCCTCGACCTCTTCGCGCAGTTCGCGCAGGACGGCGGCAGCCGCGGACTCCCCCGCCGCCCGGCCCCGTACGAAGCGGCAGAGCCGGTCCACGATGCCCTTGCTCCGGTCGAGGAAGAGGTCCTCCTTGGCCGGGAAGTAGTTGTAGACCGTGTTGACGGAGACATCGGCGGCCTCGGCGATCTCCGCGATGGTCACCGCGTCGAAGCCGCGCGCCAGGAAGAGGCCGGTGGCCACGTCCGAGATGTACTGGCGGGTCTGCCGCTTCTTCCGCTCCCTGAGCCCCTCTGCCATGCCCATCACCCTACCCCTCACTGGGTGGACTGCATTTTTGGGGGCGTTGCAATTTTTCAGTCCCTCTGTTTTTCTAAGGGCATGCCAGTCCTCAGCGCGTCCGGACTCGCCCGGACCTTCACCACCAAACGCGGCGCCGTCGAGGCCGTCCGCGGTATCGATCTCACCGCCGAGCGCGGCGAGATCCTCGGCTTCCTCGGCCCCAACGGCGCCGGAAAGACCACCACCCTGCGGATGCTCACCACCCTGCTCGCGCCGACCGGCGGCACCGCGACCGTCGCCGGCTGCGACCTCGTCCGCGACCCGGCGGGCGTCCGCCGCGCCGCCGGCTACGTCGCCCAGTCCGGCGGCGTCGACCCCCACATCTCCGTACGGGAGGAGCTGGTCACCCAGGCCCGCCTCTACCGCCTCGGGAAGGCCGAAGCCCTGGCCCGTACCGAGGAGCTGGCCGCCGACCTGGGTCTGGACGGGCTGCTCGACCGCAAGACCGCGACGCTCTCCGGCGGTCAGCGACGCCGGCTGGACATCGCGATGGGTCTCACCCACCGCCCCCAGGTGCTGTTCCTCGACGAGCCCACCACCGGACTCGATCCGGGCAGCCGCGCCGATCTGTGGGACCTGGTCCGCCGGATCCGCGCCGAGCACGGCACCACCGTCTTCCTGACCACGCACTACCTCGACGAGGCCGATGCCCTGGCCGACCGGCTGGTGATCGTCGACAAGGGCGTGGTGGTCGCGGAGGGCACCCCGGAGGCCCTCAAACGCACCCATGCCGGCTCCCCCGACGCCTCCCTCCAGGACACCTTCCTCGCCATCACCGGCACCGCCCCCGCACCCCGGGACCAGACCCCGGTCGCCCTCTAGGAGCTCGCCTTGTCCGCCCTGCTTTCCGACACCGCGCTGGTCTTCGGGCGGTACGCCCGCCAGACCCTGCGCTCCCGGCTCCAGATGCTCTTCGGGGTGCTGATGCCGCTGCTGTATCTGCTCTTCTTCGGGCCGCTGCTCACCGAGCTGCCGCTGTCCTCGTCCGGCAGCTCCTGGCAGGTGCTGGTGCCCGGACTGCTGCTCCAACTCGCTCTGTTCGGGGCCTCGTTCTGCGGTTTCGGCATCATCGTCGAGAAGCAGTACGGGGTCGTGGAGCGGATGCGGGTGACCCCGGTGAGACGGCTGGCGCTGCTGCTGGGGCGGGTGCTGCGGGACGCCCTGCTGTTCGTCTTCCAGGCGGTGCTGCTGGTGCTGGCCGCGCTGGCCATGGGGCTGCGCGCGCCGCTGCCCGGCATCCTCATCGGCTTCGCCTTCGTCGCCGTGCTGACCGTGGCGCTGGCCTCGCTGTCGTACACGCTGGCGCTGAAGGTGAATTCCCCGCAGGAGTTCGGGCCGGTCATCAACTCCCTCACCATGCCCTCGATGCTGCTGTCCGGGCTGATGCTGCCGATGGCCCTGGGGCCCACGTGGCTCGATGTGCTCTCGCACTTCATGCCGTTCCGCTATCTCGTGGACGCGGTGCGCGCGGCCTTCGTCGGCGACTACACCTCCTCGGCCCTGCTCTACGGCGTACTGGTGGCGGTCGCGTTCGCCGCGCTGTCCGTGACCTATGGCACCCGGGCCTTCCGCAGGTCCGCGGCGTAGGCTCGCCCATATGGTGAATCTGACGCGCATCTACACCCGCACCGGCGACAAGGGCACCACCGCCCTCGGCGACATGAGCCGTACCGCCAAGACCGATTCGCGGATCGCGGCGTACGCGGACGCCAATGAGGCCAATGCGGCGATCGGCGTGGCCCTGGCGCTCGGCTCGCTCCCCGAGGACGTCGCCGCGGTGCTGCTGCGGGTGCAGAACGACCTGTTCGACGTCGGCGCGGACCTGTCGACGCCGGTGGTGGAGAACCCCGAATTCCCGCCGCTGCGCGTCGAGCAGAGCTATATCGACAAGCTGGAGGCCGACTGCGACCGCTTCCTGGCGGAGCTGGAGAAGCTGCGCAGCTTCATCCTCCCGGGCGGCACGGCCGGCGCCGCGCTGCTGCACCAGGCGTGCACGGTCGTCCGCCGCGCCGAGCGCGCCACCTGGGCGGCCTTCGAGGAGCACGGCGAGACGATGAACCCGCTCACCGCCACCTACCTCAACCGCCTCTCCGACCTCCTGTTCATCCTGGCCCGTACGGCCAACAAGGAGGTCGGGGACGTGCTGTGGGTACCGGGCGGGGAGCGCTGACCGGGGCTCGTTCCCGGTCAGCCGAAGCCGACGGGCCACGGGCCGCCGGGGTAGCCGGGGAAGCCGCCTAGCGGAGCGTCTTCTGCGGCGGCCGTGCCGCTTCCCCGTCGTCGGCGGTGGCCGGGCCCGGGTCCTTCTTCCGCCAGATGAGGTAGGTCAGCGCGATCACCCCGTGGACGGCGACGATCCGCAGGGCGGTCAGCTGCCACTCGTGCAGCGAGCGGGTGTCGCCGCCGTCGCCGACGTACCAGGTCGCGAGCTGGAGCAGGCCCGCGGCGACCGCGGCCATCACCACCGTGCGCACCCACAGCTTCCCCTCGTGCCGGGCGCGGGCGAGTCCGTAGCGCGGCGGCTTCACCGGCGGCGGGCCGCCCGCGAAGCGGTGCGCGAAGTGTCCGTCGACCCACTTGATCGTGTAGTGGCCGTAGGCGACCGTGAAGCCGATGTAGACCGCGGCCAGCCCGTGTTTCCCGTCCGCCGTCGCCCCGTTCTTCAGGTCGATCGCCGTGACGATCAGCAGGACCAGCTCCAGCAGCGGCTCCATCAGCAGCACCGCCGCTCCGGTGCGCGGCATCCTTGCCAGGTAGCGCAGCGCCAGACCGAGCGCCAGCAGTACCCAGAAGCCGACCTCGCAGGCCACGATCAGCACGACGATCACGGCGGTCTCCTTTCCGAACCCTCCACCGAACGTCTCCAGCCTCGCAACGGTCCCCGGCCGCCACCTCGTCGCACGCGATGATCCGGGGCTGCAACTTTCGATGTAGCGCGCTCCGCACGGGGATGAGCCGGACGTGGCGGCAGCGGGCCCCGGAGCCGTGTTGGATGGTGGGTGACCGCCCCCTCGGCGACCCGGGAGAACCGCATGCAAGGTCTGGCCGAAAGACGCCGCCCGACCGGGCTCATGGGGGCGGCGTGGCCCGACCTGGGGGAGGAAGCACAACGATGACAGGCGCCGGCACACCGCCGATCCGGGTCCTCGTCGCCGAGGACCAGTCCTCCGTACGCGCCGGACTGGTCCTCATCCTGCGTTCCGCCCCCGACATCGAGGTCATCGGCGAGGCGGAGGACGGCGTCGAGGCGGTACGGCTCGCCCGCGAGCTGCGCCCCGACCTCGTCCTCATGGACATCCAGATGCCCCGCCTCGACGGGGTCTCGGCCACCCGGCAGGTGGTCTCCGAGCGGCTGGCGGATGTGCTCGTACTGACCACCTTCGACCTGGACGAATATGTCTTCGGGGCGCTGCGGGCGGGGGCCGCGGGCTTTCTGCTCAAGGACAGCGACGCGGCCGCGCTGCTGACCGCGGTGCGCACCGTGGCGTCCGGCGAGGGGCTGATCGCACCGGCGGTGACCCGGCGGCTGATCGCGGAGTTCGCCAGCCCGCGGACGGCGGGGCGGCCGGCGCGCGAGGGCGCCGCCCCGGACCTGGCGGTCCTGGACGCGCTGACCCCGCGCGAGCTGGAGGTGCTGGGCTGTCTGGGCCGGGGGCTGTCGAACGCCGATATCGCGCTACGGCTGGCGATGGCGGAGGCCACCGTGAAGACCCACGTCAGCCGGCTGCTGGCGAAGCTGGACCTGCGCAGCCGGGTGCAAGCGGCCGTACTGGCACAGGAGTTGGGAGTGGACGGGCCGTAGGGGGCGGTCGAACACTTCCCGTAGGGGGCACACGCCCCCCTTCGGGGCCACAACGCGACGGGCGCGCGAGTATTCCCGCGGCCCCTCGGATCAAGCCGGTTCAAGCCGGATCAAGCCGGATCAAGCCACATTCACCCTCTGCCCGGGCGGGGCCGCCTCCAGCCAGGCGAGGAAGCCGGTGAGCGCGTCCTCGCTCATCGCCAGTTCCAGGCGGGTGCCACGGTGCCGGCAGGCCAGCACGAGGGAGTCGGAGAGCAGCGCCAGCTCCTCCTCGCCCTGGGGGGTACGGCGCTCCAGGACCTCGATGGCGGAGCGCTCCAGGAGATGGCGGGGCCGGGGCGCGTACGAGAACACCCGGAACCACTCGATCCGGTCTCCGTTGTAACGCGCCACACCGTAGATCCAGCCCTTGCCGCCGGTCTCGTTCTCCGGGACGTTCCAGCGCAGGCTGCAATCGAAGGTGCCACCGGAGCGCTGGATGAGCCGGCGCCGCAGTCCGAAGACGAACAGCCCCAGCAGCACCAGCACCACGACGATGCCGCTCACAAGCAGAGCGAGGAACATCTCGACCGACCTCCTCGCCTCGAAGGGTGTCCCCCCGCGCCGTGAGGGCGCGAGGGAGGGAAACGCACCTGCATTGCCTCAGCCGCGGGCCGCTCCGGAGGTTTCCGGGCAGCCCGCGGCTGAGGATCGATCTCTTCGGTGGCGGGGCTCAGTGAACGCCCGTCACCGAACGCAGCCGGACATCGGCGCGACGCTCGGCGGCCGCGTCAGCGTCCGACTTCGCTCGCTCCAGGGCCCGCTCCGCGCGCTGGACATCGATCTCATCCGACAGTTCCGCGATCTCCGCGAGCAGAGACAGCTTGTTGTCGGCGAACGAAATGAAGCCGCCGTGCACCGCGGCGACGACGGTGCCGTCCCCGCTCTCGCCGGTCGTACGAATCGTCACCGGGCCCGACTGCAGCACGCCGAGCAGCGGCTGGTGTCCGGGCATGACGCCGATGTCGCCCGACGAGGTGCGCGCGACGACCAGGCTGGCCTCGCCGGACCAGACCTGACGGTCCGCGGCGACCAACTCGACGTGCAGCTCAGCCACGATGGCTCCTCGGGTCTCCACCTGCCTGGCTCGGCAGATGTTGGGTCAAATACTAGTGGTCGTACGGGCCGGGGGGGGGGGGGGGGGGCCCCCGGGGCGGGGGTG